>NZ_LFZQ01000020.1:48353-48579 GCF_001990725.1 Acinetobacter genomosp. 33YU
GAATCTTTGGAATCTTTGGAACCGAAAATGCTATATATGTCTATGAGCTCTATAAAAAGACATCAAAAATCTAAGGTAAACTGTATTTTTCCAAAATAGAAATTAATAAAAGTGGTGAAAATGACTAAAAAAAAGCCACATATATCACTTTTTTCGCAAAATAGCAGAAAAAAACGGCACTCAATAGAAAAAGGCTGAAATACCCCTTGCAACTGGTTCTTAATCC
>NZ_LFZQ01000021.1:0-11202 GCF_001990725.1 Acinetobacter genomosp. 33YU
ACCGGGGTGTTGCTTATTGCGTGGAATAAATTTGTACAGTTGTCCTGTTTCAGAGATATGTATATATCAAAATGCAAAGTTAATTTAATTAAACAACTCATCTTTTTCGGTTGTTAAAATAGATTTTTAGAAGAATAAATTAATAATTTTCTCATGAAATTCTCAGTCAATATATAGGATAAAACTTGACTATATGCTATAAATAATAAATAGGCATGATTTTTGCTTGTTTATTGGAAAGAGAAATATATGAAATTATCTGTTGGATTGAAAGTTGCGAATTCATTATCGTTAACGCCTCAATTGCAGCAGGCAATCCGATTACTGCAGCTCTCAAGTTTAGAATTAGAGCAAGAAATTCAAATTCAATTAGATAGTAATCCATTACTTGAAAAAGTGGAAGATGAATCACTAGCCGAAAGTTTATCCACTTTAGAAAACAAAGAAAGTAATGATCTTACAACGGAGTTAAATGCAGATCATTTACCTGATGACTTACCTGTGGATACTGAGTGGGATGATATCTATACACATCAGTCGACGGCTTTAGGTACTCCTGAGTTTGAAGAGCGTGAAGATAATCGCCAAGTTCAGATGACACTAAAAGAACATATGTTAGAGCAAGTGAACTTGCTGCATTTCTCAAAAATAGATCAGTTGATTGCTTATTGTATTATCGATGCTTTAGATGATAAGGGCTTTTTAGATGCTGAATTAGAAGAAATTATTCTCGCTGTACAACATCTATTAAATGACATGGATATTGAGGAAGAAATTGAAGAAGATGAAGTCTTAGTTGTTTTAAAACATATTCAACGTCTTGATCCAGTTGGAATAGGATCTCGCAATCTTGCTGAATGTTTAAAAATCCAATTGGATTTTCTACCAAAAGGAACTGAATATTTAAAAGAAGCAAAAAGTTTACTCCAGTATTATGAGTTATTAATTGCAAATGATTTAAATAAATTATTAAAACAAACAGGCCTATCGAAAGATGAATTAAAGCTTTCGGTTGACTTATTAAAAACATTAAAGCCTTATCCTGGTATGGATTTTCAAAAGCAAGAATCGGAATATCAAATCCCTGATGTCGTAGTTGCTAAAAAAGATCTACATTGGCAAGTTCAATTAAATCCGGATATTATGCCAAAATTAAGAATCAACTCTTTCTATTCAAGTATGATTCGTAGAGCTGATCAAAGCGATGATAATTTATACCTGCGTAATCAAATGCTTGAAGCTAAAAATTTCATAAAAAGTATTGATGAACGGCATAAAACTTTATTAAAAGTTGCTACTTGTATTGTTGAACACCAAAAAGCATTTTTAGAGATAGGTGCTGAGGCAATGAAACCCTTGGTGCTAAGGGATGTGGCTGAAGAAGTGGAGCTTCATGAGTCTACTGTTTCACGTGTCACTACAAATAAGTACATGCTGACACCACGTGGGCTTTTTGAGTTGAAATACTTTTTTTCTAGTCATGTGGGAACAACCACGGGAGGAGAAGCTTCTTCTACTGCAATTAGAGCTATGATTAAAAAATTGGTTTCTAATGAAAATCCACGTAAGCCATTGTCTGATAATACTATTGCGGCTTTATTAAAGGATGAAGGGATAGAAGTGGCTAGAAGAACTGTAGCAAAATATCGTGAATCGTTACATATTCCATCGTCATCCGAAAGAAAAGTCTTGATCTAATTTTTGAAGTATGACTATTCTAGATGTTCATTATGACGAAATAATGAAATTTCAATTTCACCAAGAGGAGCTGCTAAAATGATTTAATTGTCCAAAGTCATCTTTTTTAGATCACATTAAATCGTTTTAGTTCTTCTTTATTAACCCAAAAAGGTGAGGGATAGAATTATGCAAATAACGATTCGTGGACATCATTTAGCAATTACACCAGCTATAGAAGAAAATATTAAAGCAAAATTTAATCAGTTAACGAAACATCTCGATCAGGTGAATAGTATGCAGATTAAATTAACGAAAGATCATCAGATTGACAAACGCTCACATAAGGGCAGCTCTAATCATGTGGCAGAAGCAATAGTTCGCTTACCTGGGATTGAACTATTTGCTCAAGCAACAGCAGATGACATGTATACATCTATTAAAAAGTTGACTGAAAAATTAAAAAAACAATTGTTAAAATATCGGAAAATGCAATGTACTTATTCACAAGTTGCTGTTTCTATTTGATAAGTTTTTAATAATTGAGAGAGGCTTGAAATATAGCCTCTTTTTTATTGATAAAATATAAACACGTACTGAATTCTTGGAAAAAGTTATAGTAAAATACTTCGTTTTACACCGTAGGTTGTGCCAGAGGTCTTTGCAATGAATAGTGAACAGCTCACTCAAATTTTAAAAGAAGCTTTTCCTGATGCGGAAGTAGCAGTGAGCGGACAGGCTGGAAAATTTGACCTCCGTATTGTGGATGATCAATTTGAAGGTAAGCGTACTGTTGCTCGTCAACAAGCAGTTTATGCACCATTAAATACTTATATTGCAAGTGGCGAAGTTCATGCCGTAACAATTCGTGCGATGACCAAAGACGAATGGCGCAAAGCAAGCCTTTTCGGAGCTTAAATATTAATGGATAAATTTTTAATTACGGGCGGTGTTAAGCTCGAAGGAGAAGTACGCATTTCTGGTGCTAAAAATGCGGCTTTACCATTACTTGCAGCAATGATTCTTGCTGATTCACCTATTACTTTAACCAATGTCCCAAATCTTAAAGATGTAAATACCTTGGTAAAATTAATTGGTGGATTAGGCGTCACAATTAGTTATGAAAATGACACGGTTAAAGCAGATACCTCTACTTTAGATAACCAGTTTGCTCCTTATGAACTGGTAAAAACCATGCGCGCATCTATTTTGGTGTTAGGACCATTATTGGCACGTTATGGAAATGCTAAAGTTTCGTTACCAGGTGGATGTGCGATTGGATCTCGACCAGTAGATCAACATTTAAAAGCCCTAGAAGCATTGGGTGCACATATTGAAGTTGAAAATGGTTATGTCCATGCCACTGTAGATGGTCGTCTCAAAGGCGGCGAAGTGATTTTTGATATGGTCACTGTAGGGGGCACCGAAAATATTCTAATGGCGGCTGCTTTAGCGGATGGTGTAACTACAATTCGTAATGCAGCACGTGAACCTGAAATTACTGATCTTGCTCAAATGCTTATTAAAATGGGCGCAAAAATTGAAGGTATAGATACAGATACACTTATTGTTACTGGTGTTGAAAGTTTACATGGCTGTGAATATGCAGTTGTTGCAGACCGTATTGAAACAGGTTCGTACTTAGCTGCTGCGGCAATTACAGGTGGTCGCATTAAAACTACTCATACAGATCCATCGTTACTTGAATCTGTTTTAGATAAGTTTGAAGAAATGGGTGCGGAAGTCACTCGTGGTGATGACTGGATTGAATTGGATATGATGGGCAAGCGCCCTAAAGCGGTAAGTTTTAGAACATTACCTCATCCAGAGTTTCCAACCGACATGCAAGCGCAAATTATGGCCGTAAATGCAATTGGTCGCGGTTTTGCAACGATCTCCGAAACCATTTTTGAAAATCGGTTCATGCACGTTCCTGAATTGTCACGTATGGGTGCTAATATTCAGGTCGAGGGTCATGATGCTGTGGTGACTGGAGTTGAAAAATTGCAAGCTGCTCCTGTAATGGCAACAGACTTACGTGCTTCATTCTCTTTGGTCTTAGCGGCTTTAGTTGCTGAAGGTGATACATTAATTGATCGTATCTACCATATTGACCGTGGTTATGAGCATGTCGAAGAGAAACTTCAAGGTTTAGGTGCCCAAATTAAGCGAGTAAGTTAATGAATGACGTAAGAAACGATGATCCTAATTTTGATGTAATGGGTAATTTTGATCATGGTTTGACCTTAGCACTCAGTAAAGGGCGTATTTTAAAAGAAACTTTACCTTTACTTGCAACAGCAGGTATTAACTTGCTTGAAGACCCAGAAAAATCTCGTAAGTTGATTTTTCCTACAACACATAAGCAAGTTCGTATTTTGATTTTACGTGCGTCTGATGTGCCAACCTACGTTGAGAATGGTGCAGCTGATTTAGGTGTAGCAGGTAAAGATGTACTCATGGAACATGGTGCTCAGCATGTTTATGAGTTATTGGACTTACAGATTGCAAAATGTAAGTTAATGACTGCTGGCAAAGTTGGAATGGAACGTCCAAAAGGCCGTTTAAAAATTGCAACTAAGTACGTCAATCTAACGCGTCAATACTATGCAAGCTTAGGTGAGCAGGTAGATGTTATTAAGCTTTATGGTTCTATGGAATTAGCACCACTTGTCGGTTTGGGCGATTATATTGTTGACGTAGTTGATACTGGAAATACTTTACGAGCAAATGGGCTTGAACCATTAGAAGAAATTTGTAAAGTATCCTCACGTCTTATCGTTAATAAAGCGAGCTTTAAGCGTAAGCAAGTTTTATTAAACCCAATCATTTCCCAACTTGAACAAGCTGTTCAATCACGTTAAAAGTAATTTCCTATCATGCTTTTGCGATAGTTGTAGATATGATGCCCACAAGGGCTTAGAAAAAGAGTAAACTTGGTTTTTCTTTTTCGCCTTGTGGGTAAATTGATGCGACGTTTATCGACTCAAGATCAGAACTTCAAACAGATTTTTGCAGAGCTTTTAGCTTTTGAAACTGTTAATGATCCTAATTTAGTTCAAACAGTAGATCAAATTATTGCTGATGTTCGTCAGCATGGTGATGATCATGTTTTAAAACTTACTCAACAGTTCGATCGACATCCAGCGCATCAATTTTCCGATCTAGAATTGTCTCAACAACAACTTAAAGCTGCGTTTGATGACTTAAATCAAGAGATTCGTGAAGCCCTGCAACTTGCGGCTGATCGTATTCGTACATTTCATGAGGCTCAGAAACAAGATAGCTGGACTTATGTAGATGATTTGGGTAATACCCTAGGACAAAAAGTGACTCCTCTTGACCGAGTTGGTATTTATGTACCTGGTGGACTAGCCTCTTATCCTTCATCTGTGCTTATGAATGCGGTACCAGCTCATGTGGCCGGTGTACCTGAAATTATTATGGTGGTACCTGCACCAAATGGTGAATTAAATCCACTTGTTTTGGCTGCTGCTTATCTAGCTGGTGTGAGTCGAGTATTTACTATTGGTGGGGCGCAAGCTGTTGCAGCTCTAGCTTATGGTACTCAAACTGTTCCGCCTGTAGATAAAATCACTGGTCCTGGAAACCGATTTGTAGCGGCTGCTAAACGTGCTGTATTTGGTCAGGTAGGTATCGACATGATTGCAGGACCTTCTGAAATTTTAGTATATGCAGAAGGGGCGAATAACGCTGAGTGGTTAGCGATGGATGTATTATCTCAAGCTGAACATGATACGGTTGCCCAAGCTATTTTTATAACTCCAGATGAAGCTTTGCTAGAAGCCGTAGAGGCAGCAATTGAAAAGCACTTAAATGACTTGCCTAAAGCTGATATTGCACGTACGTCTATTGAAAATCGTGGGGCTTTAGTTTTGGTAAAAGACCGTGCAGAAGCTGTTGATTTGATTAATCAAGTTGCACCAGAGCATTTGGAGCTATGTTTAGATGATGCCGAAGCAATGAGCGAAGACATTCGTCATGCAGGCGCAATTTTTATGGGACGTTATACACCTGAAGCAATTGGTGATTACTGTGCTGGTCCAAATCATGTATTGCCAACATCCGGTACAGCGCGCTTCTCGTCACCACTGGGTGTATATGACTTTCAAAAGCGCTCTAGCTTGATCATGTGCTCAAAAGAGGGCGTAAAAACATTGGCTAAAACCGCTGATATACTTGCTGTTCAAGAAAATCTTGATGCTCATGCGCGCTCGGCTCGTTATCGTTATCAATAAGCTTTAAGCCTTTCAGTATTTTAAATGATTATTCAGGGCTGATTTTCAGCCCTTTTTTGAGATAAGACTATGACTGTATCTACAGCACAAATGCGTTTTTGGAGTCCTGAGGTTCGTGAATTAGAGCCTTATGTGCCAGGTGAGCAACCGAAAATCCAAAATTTATTAAAGTTAAATACTAATGAAAATCCGTATCCGCCATCACCAAAAGTAGTAGAAGCGGTTCAAGCTGTACTACATGATCAAGCTGATGCACTGCGCTTATATCCAGATCCAGATGCAACTACCTTAAAACAAGCGATTGCTACGCAACAGAATATGGATGTATCTCAAGTTTTTCTAGGTAATGGTTCCGATGAAGTGCTTGCTCATATTTTTAAAGCATTTTTCCTTCAAGATGAACCTATTTTATATCCGGATATTACTTATAGCTTTTATCCAGTTTATAGCCAATTTTTTGGAACAAAGACAAAAGAAATTCCACTCAATGATAATTTTGAGATTGATGTTAAAGATTATGCACAACCTAATGGTGGCGTGATTATTACCAATCCTAATGCACCAACAAGTATTGCACTCAGCTTGGCAGAGATTGAACAAGTGCTACAAGTCAATCCAGACCGTGTGGTTGTGATTGACGAGGCTTATGTCGATTTCGGTGCTGAGTCTGCTGTAAGTTTGGTAAACCGTTATGAAAATCTTGTGGTATGTCAAACAACTTCAAAATCTCGTTCTTTGGCAGGTTTACGTGTCGGATTTGCGATTGCTCAGTCACACTTGATTGCAGCACTTGAAGCGGTAAAAAATAGTTTTAATTCATATCCAATTGATCGCTTTGCTATTGCTGCGGCTGTTGCTTCTTTTGAAGATCAGGCTTACTTTGAAGAACAGTGTCAAAAAGTTATTACGAGTCGAGAAAAGCTGGTTAGTGATTTAACTGAACTTGGTTTTAATGTTTTACCATCAAAAGCGAATTTTATTTTTGCTTCACACCCACAACATGAGGCTGGGCAACTAGCGCAGGAATTACGTGCGCAGGGTATTATTGTTCGCCACTTTAATAAGCCTCGCATTAATCAGTTTTTACGTATCACAGTTGGAACTGATGAGCAAAATGCACGTTTAGTTCAAACTTTGAAGCAAGATATTCTTTAAAAATTATTCTGCTGTGCTGTTCATTAAGTTCAGCATAGCAGAGATTTTATCTAAGCTTTCTTGATATTCGGCCTCAGCTTCTGAGGCAATCGTAATACCACCACCTGCCCAAATAGAAAGCTGGTTTTGATATTGTTGAAAACTACGAATAAGAATATTCCAACGACCAGTACCATCAAAATTAAAATATCCCAAAGTACCGCAATATGCCCCTCGCGGTGAACCTTCTAACTCTTCAATGATTTGCATTGCTCGAATTTTAGGGGCACCAGTAATTGAGCCGCCTGGTAAAGCGCTAAGCAACATTTGCATAGGATTAATATCATTTTTAAGTATAGCTGTGACTTCACTTACCATATGGTGAACTTGATTGAAGCTTTCAATTTCGAATAACTTTGTCGTTTTTACTGAACCTGTATTGGCATAAATACTCAAATCATTACGTAATAAATCAACAATCATGACATTTTCTGCCTGATCCTTTTGAGAGTTTTTCAATGTTTGTTTTGAAATTAAATCTTGTTCTTTATTTTCATATCGAGGCATGGTGCCTTTGATTGGTCTAGTTTTAATTTGTTTGTCTGTACTAAATTCAATAAATAATTCAGGAGAGCAGCTTAATAACTCAAAGTTATTTAATTTTAAATAACCTGAATAAGGTGCATTGGTTAAATTCCATAATTCTTCTGCTTTATTTAATAAAGCTCCTGTGAAAGTTGTATTAAACTCTTGCGTAAGGTTAATTTGGTAGCAGTCTCCTGCTTTAATATAATCTTGTATTTTATGAAAAGCGGTCAAATATTCATTTTTAGACCAACGGGGATAAATATTTTTATCTAGTTTAAAAATATTTTTTCTTAAGTGATTAGAAGAGCCATATAGTAATTCTGTAATGTAATTAAAAATTTCTGAACTGTTTTTTTCATCACTAAAAAAATACCATTCATTATTTATTTTTTTCAGAAAAGAGTGGTAAGAACCTATAAATAAAGAGGGTTGTTGGTGTGATTGATTTTTAATAAATTGATGTGCAGAAAAATCATAACTAATAAATCCAATATATCCACCATTAAAACTGATATTTTTATTTTTTGATTCTTCAGTATGGAAGTGAGTGAAGTCTAAAATGTTTTCAATATTAGAGGAGTTTATATACTTATTAAGGATATCTTGCTCGAATATAAAATTTTGATGAGCTTGAGTAATTAGATATTTTTTTGGCAGAAAGCCAATAATAGGATTGTTATCATCATAAAGATATACGAGCCCAGTTAAATCTTCTAATTTTTTTAAAATATCGGCAGCTGATAGAGTACTTTCTAAAGAGATTTTTTTCTTTAACTGAGACATTTTAAACATGACAAGTTTGGAAGAGGTCGCCTAGTTTACTACAACTTATAGTTCATCAGTCATCTAGGCGGTAAGAGTTTAACTTTTCGTCGATAAAATCATCTATTTTTCATTACAACTTAAGCATAATTGGTCTGCATGTTTAAGAAAGTGTGACCCTCGTACCGTTTATCGGGTAATTGGCAAAAAATGCATTACAGTAGTTGAACAAAAATTAACGTAGCTGTAATTTAGTAATTGCTAAGCAAAACTACTCAAGGATTGGAAGTTTCGGTTGCCATAAAAGAAAAATGCAACTTGAGACAGTAAGAGTGGTTAAGTCAAAAAATAAATGCTCTTGGGAGAGTGCTCAATGAAAATGTTCACTAAACTTGCTTTAGTTTCTTCTTTAGCTATCAGTGCAAATGCAATGGCAATGCAGTCAATGGACGATGCAGCGCTTAGTGCAGCTACAGGTCAAGATGGTATTAATATCGGTATTGCTTTAGGTTCTGGTGGTATTTCTATTGATAAACTGTATTTACATGATAATGATGGTCTAGCATCATCAACTGGTATCACTGGCGCTTCTGGTACAGCGGGTGCAATTGCAATTAGTGGTGTTACTGTTACTCAAACAGGTACAGGTAATCTTTTAGATTTAAAAATTGATACAAATGGTGCTTCAAGCTCAAATGGTGCTTTCTTAAACGTTGCAGCAACAGTGGGCGCAGTTGATGTACATGTAGGTTCAATTGGCGTAGGTACTTCTGGTACATTAAATACGACTACTGCTGTACGTGGTATTACTGAAACAGCTCCAACTGAAATTATTTCTGGCTTAGATTTATCTTTGGGTCAAATTTCTGCGAATGTTCAGTTAGGTTCAACTCCTCAAGGCGCGATGATCAAAGTGAACTCTAGCTTACAAGGTGGTTTAACACTATCTAACTTCGGTATTAATGATGCTGCTGGTGGTGGTAAAATTGTCCTAGACAAAGTAATGGTTCGTGGGTCAGGTAATACAACTGGTGACATGGATGTAAACGCGAACATTTCTGTTGTTCCTACAGGTTTACGTATCCAAAATAACAGTACACAAGGTATGAACGTTTATGCACAAGGAATTCACCTAGGTGCACAGACTAATGCTTCAATTGGTGATTTAGAAATTCAAGGTTTAAATGTAGGAACGTCTACAATTACTATTTCTGGTCACTAATTTAAAGAGTGATAAAAAAGCGCGTTTATACGCGCTTTTTTATTTGCCATAATAAAATTTAACTTCATTTTTAATATTTAAATCATATTAATTTATATAATAAAAAAGAATGTAAAAAACAAATGAGAATTAATTATCAGTTTATAAATGTAAAACTATGCATTCATCAAAAAGATTAAAAAAAAGCTGTTTTTTACAGAAAAAAAAGGTATCTTCAACACACAGGGATGTAGAGCTATTGCTCTAAGAATAAAATGAATAAGGCCGGTTAGGCCACCATTTAGACCAAGTGCTTATGTTAGAGATAGTTTTAGGCTCAGCATTGATGTATTACTTTGCGACAGAAGCCTTCGAAATAGAAAAAAAGCCGCCGGGAACTGTTTATTATACAGAGACTGCCGATTCACGTAATTTATCGTTTCATCGAAATCATATTGAACCAGTTCAGATCAAACCAGCTGTAGAAGATCAGTTTCGTGGGATTGTTCGGCAAGCCTATGATTATAGTTGTGGGTCTGCTGCACTTACAACTCTATTAAATGGTTATGTAGGGACAAGTTTAACTGAACAGCAAACAATGAGTGGTTTGCTACAGTATGGTGAATATCAGCGCATTATTGAGCGCCGGAGTTTCTCATTACTTGATATGAAGCGCTTTGTCACAGCGATTGGTTTAGACAGTGGGGGGTATCGTGGTGAGTTTTCCGATTTAGTTAAACTTGACCAACCCGCAATTGTGCCTATTTCATATGCAGGCTTTAAACATTTTGTCGTATATAAAGCTTATAAAGATGGACGAGTGTATGTCGCTGATCCGGCTTTAGGGAATATCAGCTTTGACGAAAATCGTTTTAAACAAATTTGGGATAATAATACTTTATTTGTTATTTCTGTTCCTGAATCACAGCGTAAAGATTTATTGGCATTAAAAGAGTCAGATATGCGTCATGTCGAAGATGCAACAGTCAATAAATATGCTTTCGTTGATGTTCAATATCCAACATTTAACTTTGATCGTTTAGCAAATAAAGCTTCGACCATGAGGCGTGTATTGGATAGTGATAATAAATCGCCAACATATGGGCAGCCGATAGAAACCTATATGCGTCTTTATTACAAGCGTAAATAGTCAAATTTAAAGTTAGTAAAATAAATAAATTGGGTGGGAAAAACATGAATAATCGATGGATGAAGATGAGTGTGTTGGCCTTAAGTATGAGCGCCATTACAGGGACAATCTATGCTGAAGATCAAGTACAACAACCGCAAGTAGAGGGAGCACAAAGCTCTGTGGCTACTGATGCGGCAAGTTCTAGTTCTGCAACAACAGATGCTAGCACACAAACGTCGAGTGTAGCTGATGCTAATAGTGTAGCTCCTGCAGCTAATACTGATGCACATCAAGCAGCAAGTGCTTTACAGAAAAAAGAAGGTGATGCTAGCCAAGAGACAAACTTGCAAGAAGTATTTACTTCAAATGAACGTCAATATTCTTTGATTAAGAAAGGTGTAATCTCCTCTTATTATGACCTCGATTACGGGACTGTTCTAAATTTTGTG
>NZ_LFZQ01000022.1:0-13932 GCF_001990725.1 Acinetobacter genomosp. 33YU
CAAAATTTAGAACAGTCCCTTTTTTGGCTTTGACGAGCGTTGTGTAATAACCGTCCGCTACTGCTAATTCATTATCTTTAATTGCAGCTTTCACATATTGGGCCGTCTCGCCTTCAAGAAGTTTTCCTTTCTTTTCCTCTTCCCAAGTTGGGCAGTCAGCCACGACCATAAATCGCATCTTTTTACCCAAACGAATATCTGGATGAACCTGTCCAGCAAGGTCGCAACCGTTACATTGCTTGCAATCGCGCATATGCTCGACCAACGAAGCTCGCAGGAATGGCTCTGAGGTATCTGTGTATCTATCTGCTTTTACAGAATCAATAATTAATCCTGGTAATAGCCTCATTTGATCCTTTCGTCGTGAGAGGTCTTTCGCTGAAGGCTCACTAGGTTCAATGCTTGCAAACGCCCCAATTGGACCACTTAACGCACGTAACATTGGCAACATTAAATGTTGCGTAATTTCTTCATCAGAAGCTTTTTCCTTTACAAGTTTTTGGTATTTATCGTCAATCAATTCATCAATGAAAAATTGGCTCGCATTTTTCATATTGATATTTGAACCGCGATATTTTTCAGCCATGCAACGTTCTACACGCGCTTCTTCTAACAATGAAGTTAAAGTCTTTACCTCTTCAGATCCTTTTAGCTTGAGAGAAAAATCGGTAAAAAGATACTTCGCTACCTCTTGATCAAGAAAACCTTGAACCGCATCAATCAGCGAATCTGGTGAATTGTCCGGAAGATATGGAAGGTTAATTCGCACAGGTTTGCCTGTCTTTGGATCCTTATGCACACCTGCCTCAATGCCTTCTTGTGTTACTGCAATATCAGAGTTAGTCAGTGCTTGGGTAACGACAACAATTGCTTGTCTTAAAATATGTATGCGCTCATTCATTGAAAAATCTCAATCTGAAAAAGTCATTATTGGATGTCTATATACAGACCTGACAGTATATTAACAAGTGCTTACTAATATTAAAAAGCATTATAAAAATATTTATTGAAAAATAAAGAGTGAAATTGGGGAGATTTTGAGTTTTAATAGAGGGTTTATTTTGACCGTGGCCAGCATCAAACCTTGGACACTAACCACAGAGAAGGGTCAAGTGAGGGATTTTTAATTATTTAGGTAGACTCATAAGACTATATAGCTAAGTTTAATAAACAAATTTTCGCCAAGTGCATTGTTAATCACAAGGAAATCACCGCATTCCTCATTTTTTCCTTTAATTACATTAATTTGATTTCCCTCAAAGATCAGTTCAGAACCCTGCTCTGCCAAGAAATCTGCTACGGTTTCAGGCGTAATAACTTCAACACTTTTCGACATTTTTTACTCCTATACTCTAACTATCATACTTTTTTGACAAATAATTGGCTTGAATGAGGCTTATACTTCCTCTTGGTATCAGTCGATACGTTGTCATTATAGTATGATTGTCTGCATCAGCTAACAAATTGCCTGTACTTAAAATGAGCATCTACTCACCTATAGTCTGACCATTAGTTTAACCCAAAAATAAGAAAATATTAATCAATGCTTACTTACTAAATTTTTCCGTTAATTGTGACCGATGTCATGTTATCCAATCCTATACAAATCTGTACTTTTCTTGAACTTGGGTAAATCAGCACTTACTGATATACTTTACCTAAACCGCAAATATTTTAAGTCTATAATGTTGTATCGAGGATACATTCCGACATTATGACTTTATATCTATTAAGAATATTCTAAGGAAAACGTTACTATGAAATCAGCAGCTACTAACACCAAACGCAAACTAACTGTCGCCCAATATCTCGACGCTCAACTAAATGCATCGGATCTGAATCAGTCGCAATTGGCAGAGATTATGGGTATCAATCAAAACATGGTTAGCTTCATTGTTCGTGGTAAAAGCAAATTGCCTCTTGAACGTGTGCGCGCTATGGCTGAAGCTTTAAAAATCGATGCTAAAGACCTCTTCATGCGCTGCCTAGAGGAATACATGCCTCATCTGCTTGAAGAAATGGAAGCCATGATTGAGCAACCTCTTATTACTGATGCAGAATCGAATTTAATTAAACAAATTCGCGAAGCAAATGATGGCCATAATTTTGAGTTTTTCACTAACCCTAGACAGAAAGAAGCTTTTGATGCTTTCCTAGAAACACTTAAAGTCAACTAATCTGTTTTTATTCTTACTGCCCGATCAAGTTCGGGCTTTTTGCTATTCATACCCTTTAAATTACTGTTTTTAAATTTTTCTTTCATAGCTCCTCCTAAACTTGAAAACGTTACAAAATCAAGATTGGTATAGATTACCAATTTAAATCAAACTTTGAAATACCACTCTTAATAGAAAAGTACGTATACGACAGGATATGACGCCCTGCCTTTTTGCACCCCCAAAAAATATAATAAAATGTATCTTTTATTACATTTTTTATTTTTCGACATGTGGTAGACTGTTTTTATATCCTTTCCGTTTTTGGAAAAATGTAATAAAAAATTATTTGGTCGATTTATGGCAAGAACAACAACTGGAAAAGCCCCATATGTGTCAGAAGATGATCTTGAGATTACTTTAGCCACTCAAACGGGCGTAAATGCATTACGGAACAAATGTGTTTTGTATTTCTCACACTTCCTTGGGCTTCGCGCTAAAGAATTATCAATGTTAAAGGTCGGCGATGTTTACGACGTGAAGAAGGGCAAGCTGAAGGATATTATTCGATTGCTCGGTAATATTACTAAAGGCAACCGCTACCGTGAGGTATTCCTAGTCAATCCAATCGCTAGATCACTGGTAGAAGAATACATAACAAAAGAAAGACCAAAGGATCCCGACGCACCTTTATTTTTATCGCAGAAGGGCGGTCCATTCTCACCAAATAGCATGGTGACCATGATTAATAACTGTTATAAGAAGGCTGGTATTCAAGCAACCAGCCATTCCGGTCGACGTTCCTTTGCCACAAGGCTAATAAGAAAGGGCGGTGATATTTATTCAATTCAACAATTGATGGGGCATAGCTCAATCCTGACCACGCAAAAATATTTTGCATCGGATCCGGAATTGCTCCGCCAAGTTGCTGAAAAGTTAAATTAAAATTTCAAAAATCTAGTTTTGTGCAGCAGGCTTTGGATTTCAAAGTCTGCATATAGATAGGTTGCAGTCTCACCATTATCTAGGTAGTCATCCATTCGCTGCTCAAAATCTTTTTGGTTATAGAATTTTAATTCATTAATATCAAAGTGGTTTTTATCAAATTCAACGGCAACGGCTTCGTTTTCATTCATGAGCTCCAGAACCTTATTGGCACCTTGAATGCCGCCAAGCATATCAATTTCACTCTTTACTAATTTAAATTCCTGATCATCCAACTCATCAGCAATCTTGTTTGCTTCTTCTAATGTTTTGGCACTCGTTGCATCAAAGAACACAACTTCACCATTTGCATTCTGAATCCAAGTACCTATTTCAAAAGTTCCATCTTCTAATTGTCTGATTTGATTCTGCATTTTAAGCCTATGAATTTATATGTAAGCAATTAGAACTATTAAACATTTTGTTTTAGTTAAATACAATCTAATTTTTAAATTAATAATCTATATAGATTTCTATATAGATTTCTACATAGCAATGAATACAAGTTTATACATTGTTATCTAGCGCATTTACTATTACACTACGATTTTCGCCAACGTTTATGTTGAGGATTTAATGAAATTATTGATCGCCAATTCAAAAGGTGGCGTCGGCAAAACAACTACGGCTACCAATTTGGCTGCATGGATTGCCAATAATGAAAAACAAGACGTAGCTCTTGTCGACCTTGACGCCAATAAAAATTCGGTTAAATGGGGTATTTATCGTCAAGCCCAAACTTTCATAGAAAAGACCGGCTCAATCAAAACTTATCATTTGTTTGGTCAACCAGAAATTGACAAAGTCATTCCAAAAATTGAAAGTGAAACACCTAACGTAATTCTCGATTGCGGTGGTTATGACTCTTCTGGCTTCCGTGAAGCGCTGCTTTGTTCCGATGCCATTCTTATTCCAACTCGCCCTAACCAAGCTGACGTAGAATCAACTGGGGAAATTTTGGAATTAATTGAAGAAGCAAATAATATCCGTGTAAATGAAAGGGACCTCGATCCACTTCATGTCTACATCTATATCACTCAAGTCCCGACAAATGCACGTATCACAGCTTTAGACGATGCGCGTAATGCGTTTAAAGAAGTTGAAGATTTTGCAAAAGTTCTCGATTCCGTAAATTACGACCGTATTGCATATTCAAGAGCTTATGGCATGGGTCTGGGTGTTATTGAGTTAAATATTGGTGCCTCTAAGGCAGCAGAAGAAGTAAATGCATTGGCTGAGGAGTTGTTCAAATGAGTGGACGTGGTGGATTATCATTAGGCAAAGCTGCAAAAGTACAAGCTGAAAATTCAAATGCATCCGATTTTACAAAGAGTGCTCCAGTACAAACTGCCACAGCAACGCCAGAAGCTAATGAAAAACCTGTAGACCTTGATAAGCTTGATGAACTATCAGGATTAAGCAAACCTAAAGAGAAAAAGGACCGTGAAGCGCCTTGGCGTCAGGGCATTAATATTGCTCCTGAAGACTTGAAATTAATTCAACGTCCTTTTAACAACAATATTAGCCAAGAAATGTACCTTCGTTTGAACTGGCTTAAATCTATCAGCTCCATTGGCATGGGTTCTAACAAGACCACTTTTACAACCATGCTCAATGAAGCTTTAGAAGAATATACGGCTCGTCGAATCAAAAAACTCGGCGACAATTATGACGTCTGACCAAGAAATTCAAACCATTCGTCATAAATAATATTCTCGTATTTTAGGGCAAGCAGTTTGAAGTCAAAACCAAAGGCTTCAAACACAGCTTGCTCTAAATTTTTGAGCTTTTCATGCTCCTTTTCCTCATTTGATTCCCAAAATAAATAGTTTGTTTTGATACTCACAGGGCAATTTTTAATAATTTCTCTCGCTAGTTTTGAGTTTCTAGCTGCCACATTGGCTTGTCTAACTTCCAAGTTTGTCACTTCATCAAGGCTTAATCCTGATTCTAATGAGAACAACACAGCCTTTCTTTCAACTTCCTTCAGCTTCAATAAACCAGCAATTAGGTTGCTCACCGTAATGGAATGATCTTTTTTTAATTTAAATCGAGCAATTTTTACCGAGTTGATTTGGCGGTTATAAATAGCGTCGTTGATCTGACTAACCGCGTATTCAATTTCCTTATCAATTTGACTTTCTTCATTTTTAAACTTGAATTTAGCAATTACGGCGTTTAATTGATAATTTGTAATTCTTTCAATGTGAGTGGTCCATAATTTCGTAGTTGCCAAATCGCTATTTTTAAGTGCAGGCAAAACACCAGGAACAGATTTTAGTAGCATAAAAAAACTCCGAAATTATTGAAATTATCGGAGCATTCTATTTTAGGAAATTTTAATTGTTCATCAAAATGCTTAGGCTATTTTATCTAAATGTCCTGCACGGCGCACATGATCTAAAATCGGCTCTAAGGCATCTTCAATCGTTTCATCATTCTGGATCAACATATCGTACTGGTTGATTTCGTTTATCCAATGAGATTCGACCTGAATCATGACTTCTAAACGTTCCGCAAGTTTCTGATCTGCTCGAACAATTAAACGTTGTAGACGGCTTTTAATATCAGCGTCGACAAAAACCCCAAGATATTTAATTTCATTTGCTTTCAGATAACGCTTAATCTTCTTATATCCATTTGGGTCGACAATAATTATGGCATTTCGATCATCTGGCAAGGTTTTGAAATTATCAATCGTTACGCCATATTCATAATTACCATGTTTATTTGTCTCAAGGAACTGATCAGCCTTTTTCAGTGCATCAAACTCTGTTTGAGTAATAAAGTGGTAGTGCAAACCATCAACCTCACCTTCCCGTTTCGGCCGTGATGTTGTGGTAACAATACGATTAAACCCATATTTCTCGGTCAGCGCGTCAGCAATGGTTGTTTTGCCGCTGCACGTTGTTCCAGATAACAATACAAACATCGTCATACCTCATAAGAAGAGGCGGTAGAACCGCCCCAATTAATCCCGATCAATACACTTCCAACCTTGGAAACTTCCGCTTGAATAAGGGATGCAATCTGTAAATGCATAGTAATCATATTGGAAACCAATCTTACGCGATTTCTTCTGTGTAGATGAAGAAGAAACAGGCATCGGTTTAGCAGGCGTTGTAACAGGCTTCACAGAACGAATCGTACTAGGTTTTGTCACAGTCTTAACTGGACTAGAACGAAAACTTGTAGTGGTCGGAGCGCGTGTGGACGAGCTGCTGTAAGACCGCGCAAAAGATGTCGAAGGACGAGCTGAGGATACAGACGCTGCTCTCGCTACCACCGCTGCATTCGCTTTAGCTCCGCCAATGCAAAAATACCCGATAACTGTAAGAATAATGGCAAATCCAATAGTTGCGATAATTTCCCATTGTTCAGTAGAAGGACGTAAAGCTTTTTGACGATGTAGTTTTTTAGCTTTAGATAACATCAATATATACTCCATATTTATGCTGTCGCTGTATTGTCAATCACCACCGCTTCACTTTCTGCCAGCTTCTTGGCAGCTTCGATAGCGTTTTTGAATTGCTCTTCAATACGTTTTAAATCATCAGCTTCCGTTTTATCGATTCGATAGCAGTCCTCAACCATACGTGGCAAATACAACGAGTAATTCTGGTTACTGTTGGATGGGCGCATAATGGCATTTGAACGTACAGTGATAATTCGACCAATCCAGTCACTAGGGTTTGCATCAACTTCGCCACGCATTTTTTCATTCTTAATGGCGACATCCACAATGACTTGACCACATGCAGATTTACAATGCAAAGCTCCTGCTCGCCCTTGGTTCTTTGAACCCACCTTACCCGGATTAATGCTCACAACCTCCAGCTCACAATCCGCATCAAGTTTTAATTTAACTTGGTGTTTACTTGTACCGTCTCTCCAGTGACCTTCTGGATGCTTGATTACCAGTCCCTCTTTGCCCTGCATAAGTACATTAAAAAAGTGATCGTAAGTCTCGCCCAATGAGTGAACAACATGCGTATCAATAAGCCGCACATACTTAGGCTTAAACTTGGCCAGCATCGATTTAATCAGTGCAATACGACGTTTATATGCTGCTTCAAATTTTCCTTTTGACTTAACAGAACTAAGTGGAATGAAGTCCCAAATCATATAGATCGGTTTTTCATTTTCAGCGAATGAGCCACCCTTAGTGACCGAATTCAAGATGCCATTTCCAACCTTGCGTGGCAGGACGACACCATCACGCTCGACAAGTAGTTCGCCATGATATTGGACATCTTTGATCAGCATATCCATTTCCGCAGTAAGGTCGGAAAAATGCTCCATAGGTAACGGCGTGCCCTGACGTGAGGACAAGAAGAACTTATCTTCTAAATTGGTCCCGTTGGCAAACATGCCATCAGCTTTTTCTTGCAAATAAATGCCATCTTTCCACGGCCATGCCTTCAGCTTTACTTCACTAGGCAATGAACAGCGTTGGTATGGAAATACAGGAATCAAATCAGGCACGACTTTGTTGATCGTTGCATCACTAAAACCTGCACGTAAATCTTTTCTTAAAATTCGAATTAGAAGCTCGCCTGACTTCTCTGATAATTGAGCCAGTTGGCTACGCAGCGCTTCGCGCGCTGCATTGCCTGTTAGTTCACGGTTATTAAGCTTAGATAGGAACTCAAGGGTATCAACCTCATCAAACATTAATTCCCCTGTTCCTGCATCTTCTGCTTTTGGCAAAATTCCAAAGACAATAAACGGGTCATATGCCAAACGCAGAACTTCTCTGAACAACCCCTTTTCTGCTTCAAAATCCATGAGTAAAGCTAGTTTTTCATT
Organism: Acinetobacter genomosp. 33YU; assembly: GCF_001990725.1. NCBI lineage: Bacteria > Pseudomonadati > Pseudomonadota > Gammaproteobacteria > Moraxellales > Moraxellaceae > Acinetobacter > Acinetobacter genomosp. 33YU. Next base: position 7,950 of record NZ_LFZQ01000022.1, read on the forward strand.
TTTTGAGCTTTCAGATGCAATTTGGTTTAAAGCCTCTAGTAACTGATCGCTATTCATTGCTACACCTTATTACTGCTTTGCAAATGAAGGAATAAATGAATCTTTAAATGGGGAATCGCCTTCTTTGGATTTCAGCATTTCGCTTTTAGCGTTTTTAATCACTTCTCTAACATGGGCTTGATGAGCTTTAAATACTTCTTCGCCGAAATGCTCTTTTGCAGCTTGCAGAAAGACCGCTAGCCAATGATTGGTAAAATCACGAAGCATGTGACCTAGATCAAGCAAATATTCATCTTCTGATTTTTGAGCCAATAATTGTGCATATTCCTGAATTGATTCTGTGCCGGTATTCACGACTAATGCTGCTTGAACCTGTGCAACCACACCCATAATGGCTCTCATGTAAACTTCAAGCTGTTGTGGACCATTAACGTGAGCTTTTACAAACTCTTCGGTTAAATCCTGAATCTTGCGCATGTGATCAGGAAGCAAGGTCATGAAGCGTAATTCCTCGGCATCTACATTCGAGTCTTTTAATGCCTTGATTAAAGCTTCTAATAAATCTTCTGCGTTGCTCATAATTTTTCCTGTGTGTTTGCTTTGAAACGGTTAGCAATTTCTAAAAGCGATAATCCGCTCTCGATACTTGGTACAGTTAAGCTCTCACTCTCGATATATAAGTTAGCGCTTACTTTATTTTCTTGTTGCGATTCTACATGAACATCTTTGGTATTCAAACTATTTTTCTTTAGTTTAGTATTGATTGCATCACTTAATGAATAATTACCCTTTGAATTAACTGGAATTTCTTTTTCTGGTTTTTCACCATTAATATTAGTAAGTTCTAACTTATAATCAAATTTAGAAGAAATAGAAATTCCTTGTTTAGCCAGCCGCTTCCCAACTTGTTTTCGCATTTCTGAACGATCAATGTAATAGAGAGGCTTACCTGCCTCAATTTCACGTTCACGCATTTCGGCAGCTTCACAGTGATGTCTATGGATAGCGACTACACAAACTGCATCCACCTCGCGTTCATTTCCCTCCTGAACATTATGGATGCGCTTTAGGCATGCGGCATAATTAGGACGGTTGCCAGTATGAGGGCAAAAATCGCAGTAATAGGCATTTGTTCCGCTTCTGGATAATTCCAAATCGAGTTCAGGAAGAGTTTTAGTTACCATGATCCTTGTACTCCTTTATAGGCAGCATACTCATCTGTATCAAGAATTAATTCGCTCAGTTCGCTTCTGATAGGTCCAAAATAATTTTGAAAAATTGACTTGATCTCAGCTTCTCGCCCTTTGTCAAAAATATTGGATGCTTCGCGACCGAAAATTGATTGAGCATATTCAATTGGATTAATCGAATCCGAATTGGTAGACAATTCATCAACTAGATTACGTACAGCAGCCTTACTTAAATTCTTTACCCTTTCTGCTACTGTTGAGTAAGAAAGTCCTCCGTATTTTTCAAGAATTTCGACCGTTCGGTGATAACCGCCCTTGTTATCATGGTAATCAACAGCCTTGATCGCCAAGCCTAATACTTCATCTTGAGTATGCTTGTGGACAGCAAAATATTCTGTCAGCTCCAAAACCTTTTCATTCGTTGTGGTCTTTGTCACCATAAACCGACAATGTGGAACCCCAATAATTACTCTGTTCATTACCATGACCCCAAAACTTCACCATAAAATTCTTGTCGTTGTGCCATGAGCTGAGCCGCTTTACGCTCTTCCTCTTCTTGTTTTCGTTGCCGTTCTTCCTCTGTTTCATATCTGAATGTAAATTTGTACATGTCATCAACTGGAATCCCGAACGTTTGGGACAAGGTTTCTAAATATTGTTCAAAACCCTTTTCGGTAATCGCTGATGCGAAAGGCGCTCTAATGGCATTAATCGGAGAGTCGAGAGTCAAGTAAGTAATAAAATCATGGAAATTATCAAATTCATGCAGGATTTCGCTTTCACGTAAATCGCTATATTCACCTGCTTTACCTTTCGCTTTTAGTGTTTTATTAAATTCGGTATCAAGTGTTTCACCCTTACCTTCTGAATGGTGTTTGACTTGAGCCGTTTGATTTACCGCTGAGCCATAAATTTTGAATAATTGCGTGTTGCGTTTAGCTCCGTCCTGTACAGATAACAAGAACATCGAATAATATTTTGTCCCACTCGTATGCAATGAGTAGGCACTTCTGACCACAATTTTTAAACTCATAGTAAAAGCACCTTGAAAACTTCAACAATATTTTAAAAACAATGATTTGGAATCAAATACGATTCAGACTTTACCCATATACTTAATGCGTAAACTTACTGCGCTAATTGGCGTAATTGGTATCGCTTTTCGATACGCTGTGCGAACGATTTCAGGGTCGACTTCATTGGGGTCACATCCAGCAGGCAACGTGGCCAACCTTGCCTTTATGCCAAAGCTATTTATCTTTAAACATGCATCGATCGCAGACAGAATTGCGGCAGGCTCTCCATCCCACATAATTGTCACGCACTCCAATCCCTCATCTTTGAGCTTTAGTAATTCAGCCATTTGCGATTCATCACCACCTACCGAAAGATGCTTACCAAATGACGCGACAACTCCAACATTGCAAAGGAACTCGTCTTCCTTGAAGGCTTGATATATCGCCATAGCGTCAAAAGCGCCCTCTCCCATGACGATTTCAACGTAACCTAGGGCATTATGGCCGTTATATAGGTAAGTGCCCGTAGACGCGAAACCAGGAGGAAATAGATACTTCTTTTCAGCCTTTCCTGTAATATCCCGACCCTGAAAAGACACAAGCTTGCCTTCAAGGTCCCTGACAGGAATGATGATTCTCATGCTGTAGTTTTGGTATTGCTTTTCACCCGTTGGACCTATGTATGCAAACCAACCCTTTTGACAGAATTTCAGTCCAAATTCACGACACGTATCGAGCGTTATATTTCGATCTTTCAGGTACTTTAGGTTCTGACCCATGATCGGCAAGTCATAGGCTTTTGGAAGCTTTAGATCGCCAATTTTGGTTTGTGTGGGTTCACTTTTGCGCTTTGGCTGCCAGCCCTGCTCCTGAGCAATTGCTTTAACATGCTCGACAATCTCTTTATTGCTTAGGCTATTACCACCTATACCAGCCTTAATAAACTTCCATTTCGAGAATTTGGTTTCGCAATCACCATGAAAGCAGTTACCCAAACCCGTATCCTGATTCAGATAGACTTTCCAGCTTGAGTTACCACATACCGGACATTCCTTAACATTCAACTGGATTCCGTTTTTTCCGCGAGTTACTTTGTATTCAAACCCTTCGCGGTTAAGCCAATACTCCATATCAATGCGGTCTAATATCTCCGCTAAACTTTCTTGATCTCTCATATTGCAAAATCGCATTAGATAAAATTAGCGCTTATTTATACTAGCACAAAGTTATAAATAAGCGCTTACTATAATAATGGGTTAAATTTATTCGACGCTAATCACTTCTTCCAAGAACCTCATCATGGACACATTCTGCTTAATCACCACAGTAACCCCCATCTCTTGGTTACGAGAAGCTGCAAAGTACAATCGAGCCTGACCTTTCGCTCTCTCTTCCTCTGTAATGTTGATGGAGATTGCAACGTCAGCGGTCCTGATTTTGTTAAAGTCCTCAGCTACGTGCTCTGCCTTGGCTACCGTTGACTTAAAGCCCTCACGGTTGGTCTGAGTAGCTGTCAGTAACGCCACATTCTCTTCAAAAGCAATCGCGCGTAAATCAACATAGATAGCTCTTGAGTTCTCTTTTGGGTCATTTGTACGAATATCTGGACGCATCAAATCTGCATAGTCCACAATGATCATATCGAACTTGATTGGCGGTCTTATCGTTCCATCAGGGTTCCGCCCAGGATTCTTATACCTATCAATTAACGCTCTTAGCTGTGACGGAGAAAATGTACCGGAACCAAATTCATGAATAATAAATTTGCCCGCCGTCTTGGCTACCGTCTCGACCGCAGTTGCAACACTTGCAGCCTTCGACGCCAATTCTTTCATGATCACTTTTGAAATAGAGGCATCTAAACGGTCTGCAATAATGTCTTTACCAACTTCTAGCGTTACATATAGAACGTTGTATTTAGCAAAGCTTGCGATACGGCCAAAGTGAATAAGCGCTTGCGTCTTACCTGCTTTTGCACCGCCCATTAATAGAGACAGCTCCTTGCGTCCCCAACCTCTGTGATAGAGCAGATCATCAAGTTCTTTACAGCCAGTAGTAATGCCTGTCGGAGGTACTTTGCCTGTCAGCTTCTCGATACGTGCCAGCTTACGATTCAACGCCTGAGCGAAGAAGTCATAACCAACACCCTCTTCATTCAATCCGACCGCAATAGCTTCCTTGATACGCGCTTCAATCTTGGCGTAATTACCTGCCTCAAGATCAGGAACAGAATTAACAATCGCATTGGATACCGCCTGTTTTCGCGCGAACTCAACAACCTTTTCTTCAACGAAAGCCTTGTCAGTGACATAGATGCCAATTAATTTCTTCCTTGCTTCCACAATTGCCGCTAATGTTTCTCGCTTATAAACTTTAGAAGCAGCTTTATCCTTGATAATTTGGACAACAGAAGCGGGATCAGGAGAACATCCATATTTATTGAAGTGTTGGAGCGCAATATCGACCAGACATGCTTCACCCTGATTTTCGAAAAATTCTGGCTTCAGAATATGGGCGGCTCTTCTAAGAAACTCATCATCACGTAAAGTTAAAGCCGCAATTTTTGATTGAAACTCATCGTCGTAATCAAACTTTTCTTCGGTGAAGCCTTCGAGTTCTTTATCAACGACCTCTTCTTCATGAATTTCGGCCACAGCAGTAGACATATAAGATAATCCTTATAGAAAATAGATGGCTTACGTTTAAGATTTAGATTTCGACTTTCTCTCTAGCTCATCAACTAGGTCTTCAATCCCCTTAGTTGGTGAGAACTCGGAAATTTGGTGTTTAAAAAGAACACGCGCACGATAACGACCGTTTTTATCACCATTCAAATAACAACGAAGCGAGATCGTTTCTGCATCCGCAGCACGGATGTATCCACGTACAACTTCGCCGTCTGTTTTAATGACTACAATTTCCTGTTCTTGCTCTTGCAGCTTACGAACAAACTTCATGTAGCCCATTTCTTCAATTTCGCATTCGTTCGCTGGCAGCCTACGCCCATACGTTTTACGCGGCTGAAATTGAAGTTTTTGCTTTTCTTCCGTATTTAAGTAAATAGACTCCTTTGAAATTGGAGCGCTATTGCCGAACTTGTTTTGTATCGCAAGTTCTTTCTGCCATTCGCTCATTAAAACCTCGAAACATTAGTAATTACTATAAAAACGATATTATCAAATTATAGTAATCGCTTATTAATATTTTAAGAGAAAAAAGCATTAAATACTGGATTTAATAGCTTGGTTGATGATTGAAATATCAAAAGACTCTAAAGCTTTTTCAATTCGAAGCGCATCATAGCGATAAATGCATGTCCCTAATGCGTAATGCTGCACTTGACGCATCCGCACCTGCTTAACAATAAAATCTTCATAATCAACTTGCATTGGACTGTTATGAAAAAGTGTAGCGGTAAAATATGGACTTTTAGCGATCTGGAGCGAAGCTTCACAATAAGACTCCCACTCATGGAAGACTTCAATTAACAGTTCTTCTTTTTTTAGTTGAGCAGGTCTAGGTGGCAAAGGTCTACCATTCGCAATCACCTTAACGCATTTATCAAATGCGGTTTTTAAATAGAAGTCATAACGCATTCCCAAAGCATCAACCGCCTGTCTGAGTCGCCAAAATGACAAGGCCTCACGACTGAGTAAGAAATCTCGCTCCTTAATGGGTTTAACGAATTCGGCCGCCTTATGATCAATAGCTTTTCTATAAAAGTTTCGATATTCATTTTTGAAAAGCCGAAAGAAGGTAAGCGTCCGCTGAACACAC
>NZ_LFZQ01000023.1:0-2146 GCF_001990725.1 Acinetobacter genomosp. 33YU
AGTTCGCATAATGTGATGTCCAGATTATGTTACTAAGCCCCAGTGAGAACATTGTTTGTCTCACGGGGCTTTTTAACATCAATCTGCATTATGCGAACTGGAGGGAGAGGAAAGGGTAGGCAGCGACTTGTCGCGCCTGACCTTTCCGTTTTGGGAGGAGTCCACGTCTTCTAATGGTGGACTCTAGTCCGATATTTCGGAATTTTTATAGGTCTTTCGCGTTTCTTACAACTACTTTTCCATGTGCTGATATCTCAACATTTTCTATAGCTTGATCAAGAATGATGTGTACAAGCTCACTATCCTTTATCGGCTGTAGATTTTTATTGATCAGAATTTTATTGAGCTCTACACACTTCTTTCGTAGAGATTCTTGCTCTTTGTCATTTAAACGAACTGTTACTGCCATTTTCGTCACATTTTCGGGTTATTAACTTGCATACAATATTACTTGTATATCTGTTATATGTGCTTGCTATTCATGTGTAATTGTATTAAATTCCGCTTAATGTTATTTGTATACATGCGTAATTAACCCATGCTTGATCATATTTGCATAAATGCGCCATTTGAATCTAGCTTCTACTCAGTAGATGCAGAAGGGCGTTATTTTTTTGTAGATATCGATCTTCATAGTATAGAAATACCACTTGCTTCTCGTTCTGTTCATAAGAATGACGATGGTTCAATTTCTGCTGCTGCGTTATTCCATCCGTTTGAGTCTGTTCCGACTCATTACACTGGTATGGCAATGAAAGTTTTTTTTGACTCTTCGTATGAACCTTTTGTACAGATCAAGGCTTCACCTGCGAAATTGCTTCAAGGTCATAATGTCTTTGGCAGCGACAATATAGAGCAGGGTGCTATGGAAATGATCGGCTTCTTACATGAAGCGTATCCGCTTCTTGCAAGGATGCTAGATTGGCCTCGTGCATGGGTTTCACATATTGATGTGACTTACTCAGCACGATTGAAAGACCAGAACACAGCTAAAAAAGTTTTGGATTTCTTGAGTAATGTCAGCAATGGCCAGACTCGTTTAAGTAACAAGCGTTTCGACAGTTCAGTATATTGGGGTGGTCAGACTTCAAGACTTGTAAATCACAAGTGCTATATGAAGCATGATGAATTTATCGCTCAATTTGAGGAGTATAAGCAACTTGCAAAGAAGAACGATAAAGCAGCTCAACGAGTTGTAGATGTCATGTCCAATTCGGATCTGATTAACTGGACTGTCGGTCTTTTACGTTTTGAATCGCGTTTAAAAAAACGTTGGCTTGAACGTAATGGAATTCCAACCAATCTCTTTGATTTAATTAAGTTTCAACGTTCTAATCCTGATTTACTTCAAACACTCTGGAACAAAGCTACTCATAGCATTTTTGAAGCCTTACGAGGTCAATCTATGAAATTAACAGATGATGCAAGTGTACTTGAAGCCATTGAACGCTCAGAAGTTGTTATGACCAAATCTGGCAAGGTTTCCAACACTAAAGTACGTAATTTATTCGCGATGTTTTGTCTTATCCGTGAAAAAGGATTTGACGAAATTAAAAATAATTACGGTAAGTCTCAGTTTTACAATCTAGTTTCCCAATTGTGTGAATGTGGCTTTTCTAAAGCTTATTTACAGAACCTTCATGATGAGAAGTCTTCAAACATCATTCCATTCGTAAAGCTCGTTGAAATCGACTTTAACCAACAATTGCCAAATTGGTATGAAGAACCAGTTTCGCAGTTTAACTACAAAATTGCATAGGTGAGCAAATGAACAATTCACAACATCCAATTATGACAGTTACAGGCATCCGTAAATCTGCTGGTGATTTCCAAGATCAGTCAACTGGTAAAGAAATTAAGTTCTCGAACACAGTGGTAACTGTGCTTCAAGAATATTCAGACAAAGAGAAAGAACAAGGCGCAATCGGTTTTAAATCGACTGACTACAAGATTAAAGGCGCTCAGTTCTTTAATGATTACATGCATCAGGAATTACCAAACAAAGCTAAATTGATCTTTGATTGGGATTTCACAGGTAAACAGCCAAAGGCAGTTTTAATAGCTTTGGATTTTGATGTTGTTGAAGCAGCGTAATAAAGCTATACGAATCAAAGTGTTAATAATAAAACACTTCGTATAATGTATA
>NZ_LFZQ01000024.1:0-2805 GCF_001990725.1 Acinetobacter genomosp. 33YU
GGACATCACATTATGCGAACTTTCAGATGCTAATCATGATCATCAAAATGTTGCTGATATTCTGAGTTAGGAATTAGATGATCACAGAGAGGGCAAAAAGTATATTCGACTCTAATTTTAGCCAAAACTTTTGAATTATTTACCCCACCATGAGAATAATAAGTAATCCAAATATCTTCTAACTCTTCTAAAGTAAATGTCATATTTTGCCAATCCTTCAAAAATCACAATTATTGATTTTATTCATTTTTTTGATACCAGGGCGAGCTCACCGGCTTGACTCGAGATGTAATAAAATGCCAATCAAGGGATGTATTGATCATCATGTTTTTGATATCGAAGTTCACGAATAAGAGATAAAAACACTGGAACAATAATAGAGATAGCAAGTAAAACAGTTAACAAAACATCAACCCATGTTGTCGGTGGTAACTCTGAAACCGATATTGCCAAATCTGAAAAATCTAGAACCATATATCCCCCTGCCGAAGTGTCTAGACTACGCCTTGAGACACTCAAAAATTGTACAAGATTTAATTGTTTACTCGATGTGTCTCAATTCCCCTGAAGACACTTCTCTATACAGCTACGTTACATCAAATAGACGGTTTTTGTAATCAAAGAGAAGAAATTCAGACCTTGTTTACATCAAAATTATCAGAGTTCACAAGTGAAAGAAATTGCTCATGTATAAGACGCTCGATCAACTGCTTCTTAGTTTCGTTACCGTGTGACACTAAGACAGATAACTCTGAAAAAATAACAGAATCTATTTGCATATCTAATCTACGAAGTGAATCTTTATCCCTATAAGCCCTTTGACGCTCTGAAACAGACTTAGGTTGAGACTTAAACGCATCAATTGTCTTGTTATCATGTTGATCTTTCATAGCGTTACCGTGTAACTAGTGGTGATTAAGCAACAATACTAAAAGTTACACGGTAACGCAAGAGTATTCATAAAATATAAGGAAGATTTTTAATCAAATAGAAGGCTTTGTAATCAAGGAGAAAGATGTTTATATCTTTTTCGACTTTCTTCAATAAGCTTATTACGTTGTTCTATCGGATAATATTTACCCTTAAATAAATATAAATAGCCCGTTTCAGTCCTAATTCTTTTTGGTCGCTCAAAGCGATAAGACAATACATTTAATACATTTGAAAAGAAGCCAGAAGTGATAAAACCTAGAATTGCTCCAGCCACAAAAATATTAAAAACGAATGTATTTAATACAGTAACATCTGACAATGACATCATTAAATTAACCCCTGTAATTTAGCTGCTTCGTATTTTGCTATCAATTCAACTTCTCTACGCTTAGCAGCAAAGTCAGCATTAGTTTGCTGAACTGATTGTGAAGAATCCTGTCTAACAAGTTGTTCTTGTTGTTTCTGAAAATAATTGAATGGTCTATCACCATCTTCCATAAGCTTACGACAATCAGATTGGCTTACATCATGCAAAACCGTACCTTGCTGTGTATAGGCAACATATTTGCCGTGTTTCTTCATACAGCCCGAAAAAACAGGCTTGGCCGTGACTTCATACTGAATTTGTGAAGTATCAACATCGTATGGACGATTAGGATTGTACTTAATAGCTATAGTATCCATTCGGACATCATTTTTAGCCTGTAATTCAGCATTTCGTTTCTCTGGATGCATCAAGTCAGCATATTGTTCTGGAGTAAGACCAGCCAAATAAGCATCTCTTTGAGCTTTTTCAGCAAGAGTCATACTGGAAGGATCTGGATTAGGTTGTGGTAAATCAGACTGAGTTTTTGTAGGAACCGAGTCTTTTTTAGCAGCATGATAATATTTGCTAACTACTGGATAACCAAACCAAAAACAAAGGCCAAAAATAGCCCCGACCATAGCAACACCCTTAATAAGTTTGGTCGGAATCTTAAATTTATGTGTATCTAAGACAGTGGATTCATACCAGTTAAAAACCTCCTTATTAGGCCTATAGAGAACAAATAGTAATTATTATGAAAATTAAATATTTAAAAAACTTCATAAAATCCCCCAACTTTCTAAATATTTAATTCTTATAAGATGGGGGTATTTCTACCCCCTGAGCTATTAGCTAAAGAAACCAGCTTTAACCCATTTAAATAAAACAGCGATTGCAGCTAAACCTAGCATTGCCGTACCGATGGCAATAAGCGCGGCTGAGCCGTCAGTAGTCAATGTTGATACTGGTGCAGTCACATCAACAACTGTACCCGCAGCATTAGCATTTGAAATTAGAGCAGCCCCAACAGCAGCACCTACCCCAAAACGTTGAACATTAGACAGTGTTAAAACACCGCGTTTTTCTTTTACAACAACTTGATTTTCCATAACGCTCTCCAAGGGTTAAAACCCCATTGCTCTTAGAATGATTCTGAACACGTACCAGAGACCATATAACAATGCGAATGCAACGAATAAAGCGGTAACTAGTGCCATGTCCAGATACCCAATACATGTTGTCTGGTCAGAACCATAGATCAAACAAGCCAACATAATTGAATCCTTTACTTGCGGTTTTTATAGTAGAAATAAAAACCCACTGGGTGAGCCAATATCCCTACTACCAAGAAGTAACAAACTAAATAGAAGATCATTAGATACACCCCAAAAATTAGTTAGCCTTCACATTTAGACATGTGAAAAGGCAAATGCTGACGATGAAAATATGAGTAACATTTAGGGCATTCCACTTGATTATCCCCCATAATCGATGTTATCTTTTTAATCATATATTCGCCTAAGTTATTGATTTAATTGACATATTATACATTATACGAAGTGTTT
>NZ_LFZQ01000025.1:0-419 GCF_001990725.1 Acinetobacter genomosp. 33YU
GTTACCGCTGTATTAGCAGTATTTTGTGCTGCTGCCGCATTCGTTACCGCTGTGTTTGCGGTGTTCTGAGCAGTGGTTACATTCTGGTTCGTGGTATTTAACTGGCTACCATTTACTGCATCTGTAGAACTTGCTGAAATGGTTCCTGCCGCGACATTTGTAATCTTCTGATTAGCCGCATTAATACCAGCAGTCGTTACACTTGGACCGCCTGTAATCGTCAAACCACTGTTATCAACCTTAGAATTGCCGACCGTTATACTGCCTGCGTTCGTTAAACTAATGTTGTCATTTACATTGTATTTATAGGTGTTGGTGGCAGGGTCATAAACTGCTGTGGTGTTGGTGCCATTGGCAAAGTTAACCGTTTCACCTAACTTCACGTTGTCTGCTGTACCACCATTCACACTAAAGTTCAG
>NZ_LFZQ01000026.1:0-248 GCF_001990725.1 Acinetobacter genomosp. 33YU
CTGAACTTTAGTGTGAATGGCGGTACGGCTGATAATGTGAAGTTAGGTGAAACAGTTAACTTTGCCAATGGCACCAACACCACAGCAGTTTATGACCCTGCCACCAACACCTATAAATACAATGTAAATGACAACATTAGTTTAACGAACGCAGGCAGTATAACGGTCGGCAATTCTAAGGTTGATAACAGTGGTTTGACGATTACAGGCGGTCCAAGTGTAACGACTGCTGGTATTAATGCGGCTAA
>NZ_LFZQ01000027.1:0-887 GCF_001990725.1 Acinetobacter genomosp. 33YU
GGGACTGTTCTAAATTTTGTGTAAGTACTTAATTTTCATTTATCCTTCAGAGGATAATTACAAAAGGTACTTCACATGGATGAAGCAACAATCAAAAGTATGGCTGCCGAATTGGCTAAAGGTCTAAAAACACCAGAAGACTTAAACCAAATGACAGCAGTCTTTAAAAAATTCATGATTGAAACTGCACTCAATACTGAACTTTCAGACCATCTCGGTTATGAAAAGCATCAGCCCAAGAAAGGCTCAAATAGCCGTAATGGGTTTAGTTCTAAAACCATTACAACTCAAGATGGACAACTGGCTTTAGATATTCCCCGTGATCGAGAAGGTTCATTTGAGCCACAAATTATCAAAAAGCACCAAACACGCATCACCAGTATGGATGACCAAATCCTCTCACTGTATGCAAAAGGAATGACTAATAGGGAAATTGTAGCCTTCTTCAAAGAAATGTACGATGCCGATGTGTCAGCATCTCTCATCAGCAAAGTTACCGATGCTGTGATTGAGCAAGTGACTGAGTGGCAAAATAGAGCCTTAGATAGCCTTTATCCTGTTGTCTATCTTGACTGTATTGTTGTCAAAGTCCGTCAGCACTCCAATGTGATTAACAAGTCCGTATACCTTGCTTTAGGCATCAATATGGATGGGCAAAAAGAATTACTGGGTATGTGGATTGCTCAGACAGAAGGTGCCAAATTCTGGCTGTCAGTCATGACAGAGCTAAAAAATCGAGGAGTACAGGACATTCTTGTTGCCTGTGTAGATGGATTAAAAGGCTTCCCTGACGCGATAGCCTCTGTTTACCCTCATACTGATATTCAACTGTGTATCGTGCATGTTGTACGCAATAGCCTGAGATTTGTAAGCTGGAAAGACTACAA
>NZ_LFZQ01000027.1:934-1304 GCF_001990725.1 Acinetobacter genomosp. 33YU
TCCCTAGACATCTTCTGTGATCAATGGAATCACCAGTATCCCAAAATTGGAGAATCCTGGCGGGCCAATTGGGAAAATATCCGAACGATCTTTAGCTATCCAGCCGAAATACGTCATGCAATTTATACAACAAATGCGATTGAGTCGTTGAATAGCGTAATACGCCATTCAACGAAGAAAAGGAAAATCTTTTCATCTGATGACTCAGTAAAGAAGGTCATTTACTTAGCAACATCAAATGCTGCGAAGAAATGGACGATGCCAATTCAAAATTGGCGTTTAGCAATGAATTGGTTTACGATTCAGTTCGATGATCGATTAAAAGATCATTTATAAAAAATGGAACTTACACAAAATAATTTACAGGCTC
>NZ_LFZQ01000028.1:0-18181 GCF_001990725.1 Acinetobacter genomosp. 33YU
GATTCAGCGGACGCTTACGAAAGAAGTAATAAGTGGCTTGCATGGGATGCATCAGCCTATAGTCAAACCACTTGGTTGTCATTAACTACGTTTCTAGCTTCCGCTCTTTCTTGGGAATGTACTGAATGGTGAGAATTTCGTAATGTTCTAAATCAAGGTCATTGCCATAAAAGTGACCCGCCCAATCTAAATACTTGGGTATTTGTTTTTCAACTTGGGACATCCGATCGTTTCCGAATAATTAATATAAAAACTTAAATATTATAGAAAGTATTATTTAATTATTCGTTAGCACTTCAAAAACCCAAGTTTTCGGAAAAGACCCAAGTACCGGAATGTTTAAGCCGGTCTTTTAGAGTTATAAAGTTCAATTAATGCGTGTTGTAGAGTTACGCCTTTAATCTGGGCATATTCGCGGACGTATTCCTTGGTTACGCCCTCATCCAGCTTTAATAGTGCCTCATACAGTCGTTTTATGCCATTTAATTCAAATTCATCCTTTTCTTCTACTGGCTTTTCAATAGCAGACTTATAAACGCCAGATTCAACGATAAATTCTTTTAATGGGTTCTCTTTGTTAAGGTCCTCTTCGCTGAGATCACTACCCAAAAACTCTTGGGTCGATACTTTTGGAAGCCTAATGTTTTCTAAAGGAGCGCCTGTCTTTTTAGCTGAATCGGAAGAAGGCTTGCTGTCATGGATTTCTTTCGCTTCGCCTTCAATGAAGTTATCGGTTTTTAAACTTACTTCAAAATAAATGCCCGTGATATTACGTCCTGTCTTGATTTTCTTTTCAGTAATAAACAGGTCAGTAAAACTATTAATCTGATCAATTGCCGGCTTCAATACACGTTTATTGAAGTTGGTCATATCCGTACTTTCGGGATTTTTCTTGTCTCTATACTCATGAGGAAGAAGGCCCATCTTGGCACGGAAGTCCTCAAAGTCATAAACAGGAGTTTTTCGTATATCCGAATTTTTCCAACTAGCGACCAACTCATACAGACGGATGCCATATTTACTGGTCACATCGCGTAAATTGTCGATGGCATATTTGGTAAAGGTTCCTTCTAGCTTGGTTACTAGAGGAATCACATCAGGAGCTAGGGTGATCGTTAATAATGCATCATCCTTAACGTATGAAACTCGTGATACCCAACGTGACCGAACCACCTCAATCTTGCCATTTCGCATTGTGGTGTAAGAAAAACGTCTTTCAAATAAGGTATCTTCGGCTTCCTTCAGTGTTTTATATGCCGCGCTCACTGTTGTATTAAATTTTTGGGCATATAAGGAAGCCGGAATCTCGATAATCGTTTCGGCAGTCAGATCTGCATTCTTGTTTCTGGAAACTAAAATGGCGAGTAGAATTATTCTTTGCTCAGCAGTGTCCAAAGCGTAGCTTGCATTAATCAATGCATTCGCTTTATAAACATCTGAATTCCTAATAAGTTCTGCCATATATTCCGTTTCAGAAAGGTTTTATTGGTTTTCGTAAAAGGTACATGATTAGATAATGTTTGTAAATCTAGTTAATCAGTCAGAATTGAGCGGATTTATATTTAAGGATTTTGACCAAAACATGACAATGTAATGACATTACCGGAGTTTTTGTACCTTTATAGGCATTCCTTCGGAATTTTTGTACCGTTATCGCCTGTTTTGAACGGAAAAAATGTACCGTTATCACTCCCCTATCGGAGTTTTTGTACCGTTATGATGATTTTGGCTATTAGTTTAGCGGAGAAAATGTACCTTTATAGGGGTGTAAACGGAGAAAATGTACCGAAATCCTTTTATGTATTCTTTAAGTTAATGGAAAAATGGCTTTAAAAGGTACTTATTCGGAGTTTTTGTACCTTTATAGGACTTCTAACGGAGAAAATGTACCGTTAAAGGCGATTTAACGGAGTTTTTGTACCTTTTAAACTATTGAAAATACAGGACAGAATTTTTGTACCGTTAAAAAGGAATATTTGTACCGTAATTAAAACTTTTTGTACCGTTAAAACGGAGTATTTGTACCGCTCAAACGGAGTTTTTGTACCTTAATAGGCTTTGAAAGTATTTGATAGCAATCGTTTCAGAGCTTCTAAAAGAAAAAAAGAAAAGATTTTAAATTCAAATAGGTTTTAAGTTATCCACAACGGAATTTTTGTACTGTTATTATTAGAACTCTTGTAATTCAAAGCATAGAGCGTTTTTAAAAAAAAGAGTTCACAGGAAGAAGTAAAATTGGGTTTAGTTTTAAATTCAAATTAAGATTTGTTTTGAAGATAAGAGTACATAAGGATAATGCATGTTGTTAAAAACATTATTCCCCCTACCAGATGCCAAAGAAATGAAATCATTGTTCTATCGGCTCATCATAGGTGCACACTGTAAACAGACAGTGACATGGATATTGTTTTGAATTGTTGAAGCTGTACATCCTGAAAACAGGATGCACAGCATTAATGTACCGAAATGCTTCATGATAAGAATAATTTCTTTTCAGCAGCACGGCGGTTAACTAATCCATTAATACGTTTGCCATTGTCAAAAATCCAACGATCAAACTGATTTGCAGCAGCAATATAGTTCCCTTGGTTAAGGACAGCCAACATTGTACTTTTGACAAATGCAGTTTCACCTACGTTGTAAACAAACGAAGCAAGCGCATCAAATTGATTTTGAGTTACCTTGACCTTCACATACTTATCAAGACAAGCATCAACCCACTTACAATCGTTTTTAAGCCATTCTTCTGCTTGAACACGAGTACAAGTATCACCCATTTTTACAGGTTGGCCGTTTGGATATTTGATTGTGCCGAAGCCAATAGTCGGGACGCTACCAGTATCCAGATATGCCGTATTCCTGAAACCTTCAAATCCACGTATAAGTTCATATCCTTTTTCGGAAATATCCCATTGCCCTGTAACGCCAGATTCAAGTTTGTAACCAATGAGTTTGGCGAAAGTTTCTAATCCCGCCTTCTCGATAATCTCGTCACCAGCAGTTACTTGTTCCTGAGTTAATCTGCCTCCTGACATCGCCCGAAGCCAAGAATAAGTTTGCGCAATCTGAGCCATTTGCACTGATGCAAGTGCGGATACCATGCTACTCATTAATCTTTAAACTCCTTCAGGTCGTTTTTAATATCAGTTGCAACTTCGAAAATGTCGGAATCCTCCTTCTTTTCGATATAGTTGAAAATCCAACGGACAATAGCCCACCCCGGCAAACCACATGTGAAGAAGAAACCGCCAAGCGCGATCATTCCCCATACGTCTGTTGCCCAAGCATGAAGGTTAAATTTGATGATGATGAAAGAGCCGCCAGCCAAGCTTGAAATTACTGTGGTAATCAAGCCAACTCCCCACTCTCTCGGAGATCTCGGCATCCGCATCATGAGCACTACAGCCGCAACTGCCATCACACAGATTGCGACTACGATAGTCATGCCAAATGCCTTCCAAGCAGCGAATCCACCGATAGTAGTTGATACTGGTTCGGTCATGATTTTCTCGCCTTAGATTAGTTGAGAAAATATAACATTTTTACTATATTTTATAAATAAGCACTTACTAATAATTTATGAGTGTGTAAAAATTATCGTTGTTCAATTTTTAGGATGTTTACTATGGCATTAAAGCAGATCCTACCTCGATCAATCTCTTTAATCGTAATCTTGCCGTTCTGATCATCATTCTGCTTTTCGAACAGTTTCCATTCCGTTTTCGTCCATAAGCGGAAGCGGTGAATCGCCTTGCCTGTTGAATTTAGTGGGTCCTCATCGTCGCGAACCACTTCATGAATCAGCATCCAGTTTAATTTGCCGTGATCATCAAACGAATAATCCAGCATTTGAAGCGGAGTGATGATGTAGGCGTAAGCAGATAGCCCAGCTTCCTTTTCTTCCCGTTTGTTTAAGGGTCTTTGATCTTCTGGTACCGCATCCATATCAATAACTACCCCAATACGACCGTAAATTGAGGTTTTCTTACTGATCTGGCGAACGAAATCATTAATCGTTAAGCCGCTCTTGGTGCAGTTTTTCCAAAACTTCACCACGTCGGCAGGAGCATCTACCTTATTGCGGGTGATTTCCTG
This sequence comes from Acinetobacter genomosp. 33YU, assembly GCF_001990725.1. NCBI lineage: Bacteria > Pseudomonadati > Pseudomonadota > Gammaproteobacteria > Moraxellales > Moraxellaceae > Acinetobacter > Acinetobacter genomosp. 33YU. The sequence continues at coordinate 4,096 of NZ_LFZQ01000028.1, forward strand.
CTTGAATAAATATTTATTAATTAAATCTACAACTTCGCGGGTATGGTTGAAACGATAAGCGCGTGAGATACGATCCTTGAATTCGGCATCACCCTCTTTGATGTATTTGAAGATATGATGATTAAACCATTCTCTGCCACCGCTATAGGTGTCATCCATAAACATCCAGTGTTTGGACATGGCTTCATATAGTGGATGACGACGTGATACTAAACGTACAAGAGGGTCATTCGCTTCTTCTGAGGAAGCGGTCGAACTTATTGCATGTCGGTCGTATGAGGATAGTTCGGTTGTCATCTTATCGCCTTCAAAATATTAGTAAGCGCTTACTAATAATATAGGTTAAATTGAAACGCCTTTAATTTCAATCTTACGAAGTGGGAATTGGTGCTCGATTGCATATCCAATGGCATCGGCACTGTGTTCTACACCACCTGATTTATCAACATCACGTCCACCTGGTTTGTAGATGGTCTGTTCAAATGAATTGATCAAATGCTTACATTTTTCATCAACCCTTAATGCAACTGTTCCATCCGCAGTTCTCAACATGCGGTTAACTGCATTTACCCTGTCGGCAATTGCAGGGTGCTTTCTTCTGTAAAGAATTTTCTTAAATCCCTTCTCGCGCATGATGTCCAAGTCGGACTCACCACGAGCATGTTGGCGTTGACCGCCAGCAGGATCGGGGAAAATGACAATCTGTTTCATATACCGCCAGTATTTCCGTTCAATCTCTTCACAAATCTCTTCCGTGTTAGAGCCGAACTGGACAATCTCATCAACCACCCAAACTTCGCCATTTGGTTGCGGCTGCATGATGACGGTACTCATTGGGTCGATGTTAAAGTCCATGCCGATCCAGATTGGCAGTTTTGGATCAAAAGGATATTTCCCGACATGTTCCTTACGATCAAACGGGTAATAAACACGTCCAGACATGGTTTCGAAGGAAGCCAAAAATTCCTGCTTGAATGATTTCTCATCCATATCGGCTCTAGCCGCTTCAATTTCCGATTCAGGAATAAATGGAGATGTAATGGTTGGGAACTGCCATGACTGCCATTGGCCAGCTTCGACCTTTTTCGGGTCTTGTCCCTGCATATAGACGGTATATAACTGGTTATATGCTTTAGGTGTGCCGATAAAGATGGCATGACCACCTGTAGAGGCAAGGGTAGGACGCAAACATTGTGTCCATGCCTCTTCGCTAATGTCTTGGAATTCGTCCAATACCAAGAAATCGATACCCACACCACGCAAAGAGTCTGGGTCATCAGCGCCTTTAAGTTCAATCAGGGTGCCATTAACAAGTTCAATAGATAGACTTGAATGGTTAATCTTAACTACCCACTTCCGAGGAATGGCTTCAATCAAATCCTTCCACATGATTTGTTTTGCCATTCGGTAAGTTGGCGCTACGTACCAGATTCTTTGTCTTGGCTTTCTACTTTTACTGATAATCAGAGTACGCGAAAGGCTGGTCTTACCCCATCGGCGACCAGCAACCACTACGCGAAATCGAGCATTTGAAAGATAGACTTCCATTTGCTTTGGATGCAATGAAAGCCGAACCTTATCTGCCATCTAAAACCATCATTCCCCTGAATCATTTGATGGCTCTAACATGTCCTCATCTTCAAAGTCGTAATTACCATTGTTGAAATCACGCTCTTTCAATTGTTGAACCTGATCGGCCGTCAATTCTTCAATTACCAATTCCGGAAGTTGAGTAGCATCTACAGCATCAGGCTTATCCAAACCTAAAACGGCGTACCGTTCTTGGCGGATCTTTGCCAAAACATTCGAAGCGATTTCTAGTGCTTTTAAATTTTGTTGAATCGCCGCATAGGCACCGCCCTTTGCCTTGGCAGTGACAATTTCATTCCAAGTCAGGCGAGCCAGGCCCGTCGCCATCTTGTAATGTTCTTCTTTGGTTTCCTTAATTCTTTGGCTATGTACGGTCCCTTCTGACAAAATATCTTCGGCGACCTGTTTGGAGATACGCTCGGAATGTTCCTTGGCCTTCTCCCCTTTCGTGATTTTCCGCTTCTTCATGTGAAGGGAAACAGAAGTTGCGCTTACCCCGACTTTCTTGGCTAAGTCCTCTAGTGTCACATCACCAGAAGCCCATAACGCCTCTGCTTCTGCCCAAGCACTTGCTGAAGGGTATCTGCGTTTGTTGGCTGTTTCTTCAGTCATGCAATCACCTAAAAAAAAGGCGCGTACCAGCTACTAAATGATATGCGCCCTCTAAAAAGTCAGACACGCACCATTTCAAACATGTCCGATGGCCTCTAGGATAAGCAAAATAAAACCAAAAGTAAATAATAAGCGCTTATTAATAATTTTATTTAAGAGTAATAAGCAAGCGCATACCAAAGCACGCAAGCTAGTGCTGTATTTTCACTTTCAAATGGTCTGGTTACGTAAAATTCAGAGCCAAGAATAAAGACTGCAACAAACTTGTCTTGAAGCTGTTCGGCTTTCTCTAAAGCTTTTTTAGAGCGTCTTTTGGAGGATTCATGGCTGGCTGGAAGGATGAGTGGATGTAAGTTTAATTTGTATAACTCCCTGAAAGTTATATTCTTATCCTCGCAATAGTCCGGACAGTGTGTATAGCCATCTTCCTTCCTGATTGCGAACTCTCCACAGATCGCCGTGTCATGGCCCAATAAAATATCAATTTCAGAATTTCCGACGATGCCTGGCTCAAAATCTTCGCCGATAAGAAAGATTTCCTGTACTTGGGACATTTGGGAGTTCCGCAGTTTTCCGAATATATTAATAATACAATAAAGTAAGCACTTATTAATAATATATTATTCGAAGAGTTGCGGAAAACCCAAATTACCCAAATGTCGGAATTAAACAAGGTCGGGCTGTTTTTTATGTTTAATGGCTTTACTCTCGGTATGGGCTTTATTGATTTCCACTAACTTGCGGTATTCAGTCAGGACGTTTCCAAAAATCTCATCAATGGTATAAGCCTCAAATTCACGCGAAGGCTCGTGTTCATGTAGGCTTTCCGCGAATTCCTGCCATATGTGAACACACTCATGGCAAAGCACGGTTAGTACCTCATTTTCGTCAGCGTCAAACATCCTCGGATAATAGATCGCGGCAATCAACTCGCCCGAATTGTTGGCGGCATAGAAAGTGATGGCTTTAAAATGGGACTGAAAATGCTCTTTAGCAATCTCGTAAAGCGCATGATGGCTTTCATCTTCCATAGCCAAGAATTGTTTTGGGTCTTGGACCAAAACATACCATAAGCGATTGTACGGAGTGCGGAACCAACTTGGCGAGGTTTTCTTAACGCTTTTTACCTTAGAAGATTTTTTCAATTTCCTCATCCTCATTTTCTACAAGTACCTGCCGTAGCGAAGGTACATAGGCGTTTAGTATTTCCTCGCCCAATGGCTTGATGCTGACGACCGTAAATCTACGCCCGTTTCTCACCACGTTTTGCCCGCTCTTCTCAATCAGGCCTCTTTTAATCAGAAAATTTAGGCTGCATGTAATGGCTTGTCGGGTGCAGGTGTAACTCACGGCGTCATGAAGCTGTTCGATTGAGAGCAAAGAACCGTCTGGATTTTTATCGCGAATCTTTGTCAGTAATTCGATCTGTTTTGGGGTTAGACCTAATTGCATTCGAATAAAAGCCCTCTTGATTTAATGAGTTCAACATTTAGGGGGTCGTCTGGTTTCTGACAGTCAAATGCCAAAATTGATACCCGTTTGGGAATCTCGTGCTCAGGATGTTTGGCTTTGTAGATCAAGTCAGGATTGGTATAGACCCCATATAACGGAGACGCAAAAACCAGTTGTTGAATGTTCTTTAGCAGCTTTTCGACAGGCATGCTCTCTACACGGCTAAAACCATTCAGCCGGTTATTGCCGGATTTTTCCAAAGAGCTGTATTGGTAATAGAACTTCCGCATTTCAGCGATGATCTTCTTTTTGATAGGTTCGGGTTTGGAGCTCAGCTCCTCCAGAATCCCCACAACATCTGTCGGATGCTTGGTTTCAAACCATTTCACAAAGAAGTCCACACCGCGTTGATAATTGGTCGCCTGCTTAGGCGGGGTGAACTTGATGCCTGCCCTTTCCGCGAATGGATTGAATTTCGACATCGAGCTTTGGAACTCGGTATGTTTTCTATCCACCATGCGCATCATTAAATTTTGGGCACGATACGCAATCCCGCAACCACGGTAGATGGTGTCCAGTACAAGTCGGCTATTGGTGCAGACATTTTCGTTTAGCCATTCAGCCCGACTTTTATTGATCAGGCGGGTATCCTTGCCGTTGACGTTTGGACGTAGATATTTGAACAAGTCATTACGACCCGAAAGCAACATTTTGGGAACAGCCAGAATCCCGACACCAATGGTCTTGCCATGCAGGGTTACTTTCCAGAACCTTGAACCGATCGGCAGCGTTTCTGCCTTGTAGTGCAATTCGTGCAGAAGGTCCCAGTCACTCTTGTCACCCGGCTCCACAATGATGTCCTTGAGCAATGACAGGTTGTGGTTTTGCTTAGGTGATTTACGAGTAACGAGAATATCTGGTGTATCGAGTAAAACCTTTTCCATACCTTTCTCAATCAAGTAAGGGCGTTAAACGCCCTTTGTTAAATCACTTCCCAAGCTTTCAAGACATCGAGTAGCGGTCGAACACCACTGTATCCCGATAAACGACCTACCTCTTTGCCATCTTCCTTGCAGATCAGGGTAGGCACTTGCGTTACGCCCGCTTCTTCAAACTGCTGTTTGATTTCAGGTTCGATATTGTTTGGATCAATGGTCAGCACATGGTATTCGGTTGCGCGACCTAGCATTTGTTTTTCCAGAATCGGCTTGATGGTCTTGCAAGGTGAGCAGACGGTTGAAGAATATAGGGTTAATGTGCGCTTGGTTTGCGCTGGTTCGCTCTCAGAACGCTCCACAACTTCTGCTTGAACGATTTGCTCTGCAACAGTTTCGGATGCTTCTGACGCGAATTCATGAGCATCTACAGTGTCTTTAGTTACAACTTTTTTTGATCGATTAGTCATACTTGTTTAAATCCTTCAGGTGCTTTGGTGATTACCACTTTTTCGCGGTATCGCTTATCAATGAAGAGGCTTGGGTTGAGGTCTTCAACCATGTCGTCATGCGTTGTGGCAACCAGTACGGTTGTTCCGAGTTTTCGGGCAATTTTCTGAATGTTGTACGCAACAACTTTGGCAACAGTTCGATCAAGAACGGCAAGAAATTCATCTGCAATCCAGACGTCCGCCTTGCTCTCAATCAGTTTTGCCAGTTTGAAGCGATAACGTTGGCCGTCCGAGAGGGCATCAAACTTGTTTAGCCAGATATAGGCATCAGTGATGCCGGCAATGGTGAGTACATCCAGAGCGTCTTTTAGTGTTTCGCCAATCTGGTCGACGATTGGACGGTCATCATGCTCAATGGCATTCAGGTCAGCGACTTTTAAGCCGCTTTGTTCCATTTGTTCCGCCAGCTTCCGTAGCAGGGTCGATTTACCGCCACCAGACTGACCAGTGATGTAAACGATGTCTCCCTGCTCGATTTCAATTGGCGTGTTATCGAAAACCACAAATTCCTTCGCATCTAAGCCCAACCCGAACGACTCGGCAATTTCCAGTACACGTTCGGTACGCTCAACTGACGTTTTGTATCGGACATCGATGTTATAAACAGCCATTAAGCGCTCTCCACCAATTTGCTGATATACGTTACGAAAGCGTCCTTCCCTTCTAGTCCAGTTGCATCTTCTGCAATGGCCATAAAGTAGTGAATGGAACGTGATTCTTTGCCCGATACTTCGCTGAACCCTAAAACCTTGTCGATTCGGATAGGTTTTTCGTTCGATTCCGATACTGCATTTGCCGTATGGCGCTGTTGCTCGGCTACCGCGCTGTCCAGATCATCAACAATCACATCGACGTTCATTTCGGAGAGGTCGGCTTGCATGAACTCCAGCTCCTTGCTGTCGAAGATGTCCTCAAGGAACTCGATGTTGATGGATTGCAGCTCCAGCTTGAGCAGGTCGGCATCAATGTCACCAATGGCAACTCGGTTATCGGCCAAGCGTGCAGCTTTCACCTGTTCTTCATTCAAGTCATCGCGGACCAGAACAGGTACTTCGATTAAACCTAACTTGATGGCTGCAAGACGGCGACCATGCCCCTTGATGATTACGCCATTTTTATCTACCACAATGGGTTGATCCCAACCGAAGCGGGCAATCGACTCGGCAATCTTGGCGACTTGTTCTTCACTGTGGATTTTGGCGTTGAGTTCGTAAGGCTTTACATCGTCAACAATCCACATTTGGATTTTTAGTTCGCTCATTCGGCCACCCGCGTATCGGTTTGCTCAATCAACTGCTTGTTGATCTGGTAGAACTTTTCGCGTTGCCGATCCCTGACGGTAGTTAATTCCCAAGGGAGCGCTACCCATCCGAAGCCACCTTCAGGTTCGATATAGAGACGACCTTCTACGTTGGCTTCTGCAATCTGCAATTCTGTTAGGTCGCATGTTGAAACGATGCGGTATCCATTGCAGAACTTCTTCAAAAACTTCAAGGCGCCGTCATCTACTTCGGGAACCGCCCCTTCATGTTCCTGTTCAGGCGTGTTGAAAGTGATAACTTCCTGAAACTCGCTCTCGAAATAGTCTGGCTTGAGGATGACCACCGTTCCATCTAGGTTTTTAGCGATGTAATCACCTGCCTCGGCTGTACCAATGCCGGGAATGACAAGGGAAAAGTCTTCATCGGTATTTCCCCCTACTCTGGCTACTGTTTTCATTTGGGTTGAGCAGTGAACCCCAAGCCAGAGTTCAATTTCGGAGCCGTTGTTTCCATTAAACTGGATTGCTTCAAGGTCTACAGGGTATTGGCCACCCCGTCGGTACATTCGAACCTGCCCTTTTTGAGATAAATCGGTCATTAGCCATCCCATCCTTCATATGGTTTCATTACTTGCTTCCCAAGAGATAAACCAAGGCATCCCCTGCATTCGTCAAGCTGTCGGATTCGGTAAAGCCCTGTGCCTTAATGGTCTTCTCGATGAGTTTGGTAATTGCGTCTACGTCCTCGATCGGAACCTTGAAACGCATGATTTGGTGAGTTTGAACTTTGGTTGTCTTGGGTAATTCAACTTCCTCTGATGGCGAATCGAGATCGCTTAGAGCGTCCAGCGCTATATTAGTGCTAGAGAAGATGTCGATTTCTTCACTTGACCAAGGCATTACATCGATCAATTCATCGATACCGCCAAGATCATGAAGAATTTCGTTGAGCTTAACGATGTCATCTTCGCCATAACGACCGTTGTCGATTAGACCGATCTCTTTTGCTCTGGCTTCGTCAATGCGCCCAAGGTTCATTACCGGCACAGTGAGTAGACCAAGACGTTTAGCAATCATTGCTCGGTGCTGACCGCCAATGATCTGTAAGCGGCCATCAAGAAGGGTACGAACGATAATTGGCTTAAACATACCGTGACGTTTAATACCTTCTTCGATTTTTCGCTCGTTTTCAGGTGATACGACGTTTGAATTCCAAGGATTAGGCCAAAGCTCTCCTGGGTCGATTTCTAAATATTCAACTGACATAGGAAACTACTTTGAAATATTAGTAAGTGCTTACTTATAATTTAAGCCAAATATTAAGCAAATGCAAAAGGTATTGAAATGGGAAAAGTTGTAACAATCGCTTATGACGCCGTAAATGCCATCCTACACAAGCCTCCTGTTGAGGCGAAACTTGAAGTACAGTCGGCGCTTAGTTATTTGGTGGATGGCGCCGAAGAAACTCTAGCGTTTAGACAGCACCGTTGGGATGGCAGATCGTCATTTTTTGACTTTGCCAAGTGCTCTTTTCCAGCAGGATTTGTAGTCCATGTTACGGATCGACTCAAGAAGGCAGGTTTTGAAGTAAAACTCGCACGAAAACCCCTCCCCGCTCCACTTGGACCTGCCCGACCAGTGGTAGATAGTTACGGATATGACCCTCGTTACGATTACCAGCCGGAAGTTATGGATCGTCTTGTACGTCATGGCCAGATTATCGCTCAAGTCGCTACTGGTGGCGGTAAATCACGCATTGCCATGTTGTGTCAGGCCCGAATTAACCGCCCTACCTTGTTTTTAACAACCCGTTCGATTCTGATGTATCAGATGAAAGATGCATTCGAAGCAAATGGCGTTGCATGTTCGGTCATTGGTGATGGCAGTTTTGGACAGGTGAATGAAAAAGGTCAGCTCTCCATCAAGAAAATGACGGTCGGAATGGTTCAAACCCTCGCCGCCAAGCTGGAAGAGACGACTTTAGAGAAGGAATTTCAGATCCTTTATGACAACGTAGTCAAAAAACACGAAAAAGAGATTTCGGACACTAAAAAACAGCTAATTAAGGTCGGTAAAGTCGAGTCCGAAATCAAAAAAGTGCTTCATAACCTTGCACTGCAACATGAAAAGGAGCTTCAGGACAAGGCACCTGCGATGCAAGCCAAGGCAGAAGCAAAATTCAAGGAAAAATCACTCGTTAGACAGCAAACCATCAAGCTTTTGGAGCTTTTTGAGTTCGTAATTCTCGAAGAAGCACATGAGGCAGGTGGAAATTCGTATTACGAGATCATGCGCCACTGTAAAAACGCCTATTACCGCTTGGCATTGACCGGAACGCCGTTCATGCGTGAAAGCCAAGAGTCAAATATGCGTTTGATGGCTTGTTCCGGACCGATTGCCATCAAGGTTACGGAAAAAATGCTGATTGATCGCGGAATCCTTGCTAAGCCTTACTTCAAAATCGTCGAATTGAAGAAAAAGCCAGCCAAATTACACTCTATTACCCCTTGGCAAGCTGCCTATCGCTTGGGAATCGTGCAAAACGAAGAGCGGAACAATGCCATCTGTATGGAAATTCTCAAAGCCCGTGAATATGGCATGACGGCGATGGTTCTCGTCCAGCATACCTCGCATGGCGACACCCTATTGAAGCTGTTTGACGATATAGGTATCAGAGCGAGATATATTCGCGGTGAAGATGATCAGGGAGAACGTAAATCTGCGCTCACCGAACTTGCCAATAAGGATATTGATGTACTGATTGGAACAACAATTCTTGATGTGGGTGTGGATGTCCCTGCTGTCGGGTTGATTATTCTTGCCGGTGGTGGGAAAGCGGAAGTTGCCTTACGCCAGCGTATTGGGCGCGGGTTACGTGCTAAGAAATTCGGTCCAAACGTTGCGTTTATTGTTGATTTCACAGACCAGCACAATTCAACGCTCAAATCTCACGCTAGACAGCGTTTACAGATCATCAGAGAAACACCCGGCTTTGGCGAGAATATCGTTGCGAATTTCGAGTTTGAAAAGCTCGGTTTCAAAAAAGCTGCATAGTGTTCTGGGCTTGTTCAATGTTTTGGGCAAGCCCGTTTTATTTTGTGGTATTTCAGCGTGATCAATGCAATAATAACTATAATATGCAAGTTTTAATTTTCATCAAATTTTAATTGGAGCAAATAATGGCAGCTACTAACTCTTCCAAATTTTATAAAGAAAAAGGTTTAGTTCGAACATCCATCACTTTGCGTCCAGAGACAATCCAGACCTTAGAAAATATGGCAAAACAGCATAAACTCACTCAAGGCGAGATTGTTGACGCTTTTGCACGTTTGCTTGAAAGTGGCAATCTGTCTGATCAGCTTTTCGGTGTGCATATTGAAGCCATTCGCGAAGAAAAGATTGCTGAAAAAGAGCGTAGGAAGGAATTGAAGAAAAAAGCGCTAGAGTTAATTAAATCTGGCCAAGTGCAGTAAGAAATGCCTCAAGTGATATATGGGGCATTAATTTATTCGGAATATCATAGGTAATTAAAAAGCTTAGCTCAATAAATTGTAGCCCAAATATTTTTTCAGCTTGTTCAATACGCGACAAAATATCTTTACTTGATCGGGAGTTAAATTAAGTTTGCCCAAAAGTAATCTAAAATTTCTACTATCGAGCTGGTTTGAAGCCCAAAGCAATGTAGCGGCTTTATTTTCGCCGAATTCGTAAAGACGATCTATTTTTTCGTTAATATAAGAATTATCTAAACCCTGTTCTTCCAGAATTTCGATAATGTGGTAAGCAACATAATTTAAATCATCCTTTGAAGCCATCTTTTCCCTCTTTACTTGGTCAAATAGCTTAAAGCTAATAAGAACTAACGAAATCGTTGAACTTAATAATTTCCTTATAAACGTTTCTCTTGCAACTGGCCATCGGGTCATAAGGCTTGGTCATATTCGGATTATTGCATGACATGTTGGCCACGATCGCATAGGTTCCCTTCCCATAAGGCTCCTTAGAAACCTTTACGATGATCTCGCCAGTGAACTCGCGCGGAGCGTATGTTTCGATTAATACGTTATTTGAACTTCTGATCTTGTAATCAGCGTATTTACTCACCCACAAATGAGCAGCTTCCATTTTCTTGTCACATTCTTCTTTGCTTGAGCACGTTGGTCGGGTCTTTGCAATCGCAGCCAGATATTCGTCCTTATTCATCTTTTTCATGATTGCCAGCTTTTGCCCAACATAAACAGTTGGTGGATCAGGGAGATCATTGTCTTCTGCCAGCTTTGCCCACGTGGTCCCGTTACGCTTGGCTATATCATTTAATGATTCGCTCGGTTTCACGGTGTACTCGGCGAACAGGCCCTCCCCTTCTGCCATTGCATTTGAACAAACTAAAATCAAAGTAGCCAAAAAAAATCTTTTCATATTGATCCTTAAATATTATTAGAAAGTCGTCCTGAAAAGAATAATGGACATGGCGTACTGGGACAAGGATAAGTGTATGGATTTAAGCGGCGCAAGGGTAAAGTATTTGTTATATAGGCCTGGTGGTGAAAGGGTGTTTGGAAAATGGTCGCGATTGACACAGGCTATGCACCCGACACATTCGCATTTTTTCTAGGACTTCGATATTAATATATAAAGAAATATAGTAATCACTTACTATATTTCTTTATCTTTGCATGTTCACTTATTACGCTTGTTATCTTGTCTCATAATTAACACAGCGATTAATAGTTTATGTTCGTTGCTAATCATGTTCTTACTCTCTATTAGAGTGATATTAGTAAGTGCTTACTAATATCACTGATTACTAAATTATGCGCTTGCTTGTTTTTCGCTTAACTCTTTCTTAATGTCATGCTGTACGCGCTCTAATTCTTGTTGTGTATTCTCTTTCATTTGCAAGAATGACAATACTGCTTCAATAAACTGAGAATTTTCATTGAACGTTATTTCACTGTCTTTTACAGACTTCACAACGTTACAGATATTAAGCGCTCTCAGTGTCATACGTGAGCTAGACGCTTGTGATGATGCTGTACTGTGCGCAGATAAATAATACTGTCTTACTTTCTTTTCATGCGACTGTGCGCGTATTTCAGTAGTGCAGCATAAACGACATTCATTAACCGTAAGTGAACCGTACTGTAATAAGTTTAGCAAGATTGACATTGTGTAACCGTCTAGCTTGCGTCTGTCGTTTTCAGCGATAGCTGTAATCGCTTGAAAGATTTTTCTAATGACTTTCACTTGTACAAAGTCAATGTGTGATTTATCAGTGTGAGCGATGATTGTTGCTAGATCTGATAAATCAAACTTAGCTTTTTGAAGCGTGTCTATTTTTGTAAGCATAGAGCGTGAGCATGCTTCTCTTAAGTCACTGAATAACGTGCTTGATATTTTTTGTTCTGTCTCAAGCTTGTTATTCATACGGTTTATGATCGCGTTTGCTATATCAAGCTGTACTGCTACTGCTTTGCTCGTTACTTTCTGCTGTCTTGCATACGCTTTTATCGTCTCTTGATCTATAACTATTGCATTACGTGCTTCATGAGCTGAAAAATTAACGTCTGCAAAGATGTTTAGAGTTTCTGTGTTTTTAACTTGTGCATTCATGATTTTTGACCTTTTGTTAGTAAGCTTTATTGCTTGATTAAATATTAGTGCAAATAAAAATTTGATGCAAGTTTTTATTTGATTGTTTGTTTTTTAGTGGAATAAAAATTCAATCGAAATTTTCATTAATAAAAAACTTGCACTAATAAATAAACTCCGCTATTCGCGTGCGTGCGCGTTTCATCTATATGCTTTATACAGACATTCTCTAGGCATGCATTGGGTTGTTTGCTGGCGGTTTTTCTTGAGGTTCAGGCGCGCACCCGGTAGTGATTAGAGTCCTAGGTCTGCCTTGGTTGTTAAAGATAAGAAGGTGGCATTCCAAGGAGCTGCTAGGCGCTCTTTGGTTATATAGATGCGTGGCGCTTGGTTATAAAAATAGGATGTCGGCCAAAGTTTTGATTTTTTTTGGTGGGCTGTTTTGGAATATTAGGATGAGCCTATGCCCATCCTACCGCTTCATTAAGATTTGAGTCATAGGCATGACCAGTCTCAATATCTATAAACATGAGATTGGTACGCTCGAAATCTTCCCGCTCATCTTCATAGGCGGTTTTCTCATCATAATTTACCGCAGCATCATAAATATCACCGACCGCTACACCAATGGCATCAATGATGCTTTGATCTATGGATGAAAGGTCGGCATCCGTTTCAATCCCATATTCGCTGCCGATATCATCACTGAGTTTATAGCGGGTAAATTTCGGTTCTACCTGTTTGCCCTGCAATAATGAAAGAATCACGACAAAACCGTTGTCTAGCCCAATCTTTTGCGCTTGGTTCGCTGATATAAAGCCCCATTGAGCTAATTTACCTTTACTTGCAAGGCGACGAATTTTAAGCATTTTCCGCTTAACCAGCATAATTACTCCTTGTTTATTTAGTTGAAGAAAATATTAGCAAGAAGAAATAGGTGTAACAAAATTTAGTTAATGTAAGTTTACATTTCACTAATTCATGTATTTAGGAGGGGAAATTTAATTTTCAATATGCGCGCCCGCGAATTTTTATACCCAGCATAAAAAAAGCCCGACCTAGAGGATAGTCGGGCAAAGGAGGTTTTCAGACGCAGAGTTGTTGTAAGTTATGTTAATTCGATAGATTTGGAATTCTAAGGAAATGTTTTTAATTTTTCAAATTCCATATTCTATATTTTGGTATGCCCTTTTCTTACAGCGGAAACCACTAACGTTAAGGAACGCCCCCCCAAACCCCCCCATAGAATTTTGCCTCATAAATCTTGGAGAGAGTTTGGGGAGACGTAACCTAACCTAGCCAATTTCCACCACAAGAAAAGGAACTTTTCTTTACAGTGCAAACCACTGACACGGTATAAGCCACGACCCCCATCAAGCAAATCGCGTCGGGGAGAAAATCTCAACCCGAAACCCATTTGTCAGAAGTATAGTAAGCGCTCACTAGATTGTAAACCCCCTAGGCATGCCTGATTTATCCGTTTTATGCCTTGGTATGCCGTGGTACAGCGTCAAAAAGCCAACTTTACGCTGGCAATGGAATAACTTTAAATTTTCGAACACCAATACCGCTAATTTCAATCATTAGCGCGTAATTCAGGATGAATAAATAACATGATTACTTATCCTCTTTCCAAAGACTGTTGTGATTCACATGTCTGCCCAAATCAATCAGCTTTTGCATATCCTCTATAGATAGACCGTGATAACGTGCAAATGCATCAACTCTTAAAAAGTCGTTGTAATACTGAATATAGAGGTCGTTAAGGCGTGTAGTGATTGCATTAACCATCTCGCTCATTAGCTCGTTTTGTTTTATAGGCATGACTGTAAAACTCTATGTGTACTTAGATGCATAACAGTGTATAGAGATAGAGCAGGAAACAAAGCTAGAAAACTAAAAATCCATTTATATAGCTGTGTAGATAGATTTCTATATTTCTACATAAGTGCCTAGGCATGCATATTGGAATATGGCGATGTGTGGCGATTGGTGCATTGCCTCAACCCTAGATAGAGAGGTGCAGGTATAATAGTGGTATGGGTGAAGCTGGAAGTGGAGCTGTTCGGCTTACCTATGTGCGCCGTGGTGTGCTTGGTTATAAAAATAAGAAGGGACTGTTCTAAATTTTG
>NZ_LFZQ01000029.1:0-2196 GCF_001990725.1 Acinetobacter genomosp. 33YU
GAACGACCGAGCGTAGCGAGTCAGTGAGCGAGGAAGCGGAAGAGCGCCTTATGTGGCATTTTCTCCTTACGCACCGGTATACCGTTCTGCATCCTGTCTGGAGCAGGATACACTGTTATACCCCGGTGCCACTTTCCGATTCAAAGCGTGTCTGTATGCTGTTCTGGAGTTCTTCTGCGAGTTCGTGCAGTTTCTCACACATGGCGGCCTGTGCATCAGCATCGAGTGAGTCCAGTTTTTCGAGCAGCGTCAGGCTCTGGCTTTTTATGAATTTTGCCATGTTAAGTGTGGTTTGCTGCTGCTTGTTCATCTTTCTGTTTTCTCCGTTCTGTCTGTCATCTGCGTCGTGTGATTATATCGCGTACCACTTTTCGACAGTTTTGCCGCCGGTATTCTGCCGTCTGACTCTTTGACGGGCATTTCTGCCTGACAATACTGTCACTGCCAAAAAACTGCCGTGCCTTTGTCGGTAATTCGAACTTGCTGACAGGACAGGATGTGTAATTGTTATACCGCGCATACATGCGCGCTATTACAATTACCCTGGTCAGGGCTTCGCCCCGACACCCCATGTCAGATACGGAGCCATGTTTTATGACAAAACGAAGTGGAAGTAATACGCGCAGGCGGGCTATCAGTCGCCCTGTTCGTCTGACGGCAGAAGAAGACCAGGAAATCAGAAAAAGGGCTGCTGAATGCGGCAAGACCGTTTCCGGTTTTTTACGGGCGGCAGCTCTCGGTAAGAAAGTTAACTCACTGACTGATGATCGGGTACTGAAAGAAGTTATGAGACTGGGGGCGTTACAGAAAAAACTCTTTATCGACGGCAAGCGTGTCGGGGACAGAGAGTATGCGGAGGTGCTGATCGCTATTACGGAGTATCACCGGGCCCTGTTATCCAGGCTTATGGCAGATTAGCTTCCCGGAGAGAAACTGTCGAAAACAGACGGTATGAACGCCGTAAGGCCCCAAACCGATCGCCATTCACTTTCATGCATAGCTATGCAGTGAGCTGAAAACGGTCCTGACGCATTTTTCCGGTTTTCACTGGGTAAAACATCTCTTTTTGCGGTGTTTGCGGCAGAATCGCGTTCAGCGCGTTTTAGCGGTGCGCGTAATTAAGGGATTATGGTAAATAGGGCGGTTGATATATGATGATGAAATGTCACAAACGTAACATCTTGATTTTTAAGGATAAATCTCGCAGGTGTGTTTTTTGTGATATGTTGCTTTTGTTAAATGTTTGATTTTTATGATTTTTTTCTTTGTGTTTTTTTTGGGATCTATAGATATTACACGTAGTGTAATTTTATAAATAGCGTAGTGTGACAAAAATAAGATGAATTTATGAAAAAAAACATTGTTAGACAAGTGCTTGAGAGTTATGGTCCGTGCATATCTTCTGAACTTGCTGAGAGGATTAAGCGTCAGAATCCTTCTATGTCATCTGATGCAATACGTAAAATGATCTCTCGAAGCACTGATATTGGTAAGTTGCCATTTTTAAGATTTAGTCATAACAGGAGATTCATTTATCTAAAAGATGACTTTGGTAGCTTCAAATTTTGGCGGGCGCTCAAAAAATGTATGCGTGAGGCAAATTCGGCGTATTCTCACGCTATACTTTCCGTAATTAATAATGGCGGATACTTGAAGGTAAAGGATTTTGGGATTGTGTCTGGCTCTCCGATAAAGCAGGCCAAGCATTTAAGTTATGAATCTGTTCTAAAAAATCTGCTTTCAGCTAAAATACTTAGATCTGTGTATATTGATGGTATTGGTGATTGTGTTTTGATAAATAATAATATAGCTAATGATATCAGCATCTTTAATATGGCAAATTGCGAGTCTTTTTTTGATAAGCCAATATTTGAACTGATTAAGGCATGGTTGCGAAATTTAGGTATTGTGGCTTTTAATCAAATAAAAACAAAATATGATGGAGAGAACAATCCTGTGGTTGGTTCTTTCGAGTGGGATATAACAGCGCCAAGTTATGTGTCCCCTCTTGCTGAATATTCCAGCGATGGACTCATCCCAGGTTTTGTTGTCTGTGATTTTGCTCTAGGGTTTAATCGAAATGAAATTACCACCGATGCTGCTGATACCTTCATAAGAAAAGTTCAGATGACCAAGTCCTCTAGGACAAACCAGAGGATTATGTTTGTTCTTTTTGCTAGACGTTTTGAGAAGAAT
>NZ_LFZQ01000003.1:0-10276 GCF_001990725.1 Acinetobacter genomosp. 33YU
GTTACCGCTGTATTAGCAGTAGTTTGTGCTGCTGCTGCATTCGTTACCGCTGTGTTTGCGGTGTTCTGAGCAGTGGTTACATTCTGATTCGTGGTATTTAATTGGCTACCATTTACTGCATCTGTAGAACTTGCTGAAATGGTTCCTGCCGCGACATTGGTAATCTTCTGATTAGCCGCATTAATACCAGCAGTCGTTACACTTGGACCGCCTGTAATCGTCAAACCACTGTTATCAACCTTAGAATTGCCGACCGTTATACTGCCTGCGTTCGTTAAACTAATGTTGTCATTTACATTGTATTTATAGGTGTTGGTGGCAGGGTCATAAACTGCTGTGGTGTTGGTGCCATTGGCAAAGTTAACTGTTTCACCTAACTTCACATTATCAGCCGTACCACCATTCACACTAAAGTTCAGACCTTTGTCTGCCGTCGCCTGGGCAGCGGCTGCATTGGTGACTGCTGTGTTTGCAGTGGTTTGTGCTGCTGCCGCATTCGTTACCGCTGTATTAGCAGTAGTTTGTGCTGCTGCTGCATTCGTTACCGCTGTGTTTGCGGTGTTCTGAGCAGTGGTTACATTCTGATTCGTGGTATTTAATTGGCTACCATTCACTGCATCTGTAGAACTCGCAGAAATAGTTCCAGCTGCTAAATTGGTAATTTTCTGATTATTAAGGTTAGCACCACCGTTTAAGTTACTTGCACCAGTAACATTTAATGAGCCGCCAGTCGTTAAGTTACCCGCTGTGACAGTACCAGAAAAAACAGGAGCATCAGCCATCTGAATATTAACTGTATTACCGCTTACAGCAGTTTTTAAGTTATTTCCAGAATAAGTTCCAGCAGTTGAGCCTGTTCCAGTGATATTAAGTGTTGTACCTAATTTATTTGCTGAACTGCCTGTATTACCAGCAAAAGTAAGCGGTTTAACAACTTCATTGTTTAAATTAGTTAATGCACCTGACACTGTATTAACAGCGGTATAAGTTGTTCCATCTGTTTTAGTAATTGTATAACTTGGAGGTGTATATACGTCTGTTGCAGGATTATATGCTGCGCCACCACCTAATGCTGTTGTATTACCTACAGCACGATTATTTACATCCTTTAGCTGAGCAACTGTAACCGCATCTGAATCGGCAGCACCATCTGCTACATTTTGAATACGTCGAGTGTTAGTTGTTGAACCCACTGAGACAACACCATTGGTTGTAGAAGCTGCAACATTTGTTAAATAAGAACTGCCAGTTTGTACTGTAGTTGTTGATCCAGCGCCTAAAGCAACCGAATTTGTTACATTCGCAGTTGACCTAGGCCCGAGAGCTACACTATTTGCTGCTGAGGTTAAGCTGTTAGTGCCTATAGCAACACCATCAACTGCATTTGTATCTACAGTTGCTGTATTACCAATCGCAGTAGCATTATTCGCTCCACTGTTAACTTGAGCATTCTTTCCCAACGCCAACGCTGCTGTCGAACCAACAACTTGGCTCATCGCGCCAAGTGCGACACTATAACTAGAAGCACTATCAATAGCATTAAAAGATGATCCCGTTGCTAAACCTTCTGCAACTAGATCTGCATCACTGTTATTCTGAATTGCAATTGATTGTGCACCAGCTGCATTCACTTGCCCTCCTACTACTGTTGAATTTACACCAGTCGCATTTACATAATTTCCTAATGCAGTTGAATCTGCAGCGGTAGCATTTGCTCTTGATCCAACAGCTAATCCGTTAGAATCATTTGCACTAGCTGGAGTACCCGTATTTGCTCCTATTGCAATACCATTACTAATGGTTGGACTTGTATCAATAATTGATCCATACAAGTTTGTGTAATCAGCCCACACATGTGATACGGCTAAACAGGAGATGATAGATAATACAAGTGCCTTAGGTCTAAATCTTTTTTCTCTAGAAACTATTTCGTTTTGTTGACCACTCGATTCAGTGGAAGATGAAACAGAACTTGTTCTCGTTTTGCTTTTAGCTAATTCTGATACAACAGTCCATGTACCAATAGAAGCATTCCAAACCACTTTGTATATCTTATTCATATTTCAACCCCGTAAACTTCCTGCTTACATTTGTAAAGATTTAGCAATCAAATATTTAAATTGCTTATTTTTTATAAAAATATCTTTTTTATTTTGAGAAGTAAATCACATTTATAAATATTAAAATCAAAAAATTTTGCATTAAGTTTTAATAAAGCTAAAAATTTCAAAAATTAATTAAAAAATAAAAGATTTATCAAATTTTTAATTTTTCCTAACGATCTATTTGCAGGATAGCTTTGTTACATTTTTTTACGAATAAGGATTTTTCGTTATTTCGATTTGTTAGATATATTTCACAAAACTTAATAGATTAGTTTCAATTAAACCTAAATTACTAATATTTAATATATAAAATAAGATTTCAATTAGAATAAATTTAAAAATAAAAATATCGCACTACTTAAAAAAGTCAACTTAATCACACAGTAATTTGCAATTGAGTCGATTACTATTTAATCAATTTTATGTATTAATAAACTAAAATAAGCTTTGCGAAATCAGCGATTGAAAAATTTATGCATAAAGAGTTAAAAATATATAATAAATTACTATTAATCAATATTTTACTTATATCTTAAATTGTTTTTAGTCCCTTAAAACGAAAAAGTAACCACCCTAGGGATGATTACTTTGCCGTGACAGACCGTTTTACCAAGTAATATTAACACGTCTATTTGGTGCTAAACATTGAATAATTTGTGAACTATTGTTACTGCTACACTGCTTGTATAAGTCAGTCTGGCTGTTCGCCTGTATTTGAATGCGGCGTGCTTCAATGCCTTGTTGTACAAATAATTTGGCTACCGTATTAGAACGTTCTGAAGACAATTGCTGGTTATAGCTAAATTTACCTAACCGATCTGTAAAGCCTGAAACAACAATAGGATTCATTGTTTGACTTTTTTTAATCTGCTCAGCAATTTTGGTAATGCTCTCAGCACCTTCTTCAATGGCACTCTCATCAAATCGATCAAAGGCAAATAAGACACTTGCTGTACGATCTGCAATTACAGTGCTATGCTCTGGTGACTGATTATTTCCCCCCCAAGCAACTAAACCTTCGCACACCTCACCCTTCCAAGATAAATGTTCAGCCAAATATTTTTCATTAAAATCAATGCGTAATTGACAGCGTTGATATTGGTTTGTGTTAGGAATACGGATATCCAATACGTAATTCCATACTTTTACTGCAAAAAGTCCTTCACTAAACTGAGGGTTTCCCAGCAAAGCTCGAATTTGATTTTTATCCAATCCTTTATCCAAACGAGCAACGTCGTCATACTCATAACGTTTTATTTGTTTAAGATAACTCTTTTCAATTGCTGGAAATTTTACCTCATTCCGTTGAATTGCTACGTCAGTATCCGTAAATCCAGTAATACTTAAACTTACCAAGATGCCCATTACCAAAATTTGAATATTTTGTTTCATTTTCATACTCACAATATTACTTTAAAGGAGAGATAAACTCTCCTTAGTTAGGCACTCAGTCAATTACTGTACTTACGCCAACACGAACTAATGGGCTACCCTGACTGCCAAGCGCTGCACCTGTTGTAAGTGACCAACGTCCATTATCAGCCGTTTTACGTAAGGTAACACCTACAGCATTTTGCTGATTATAATAAGCAGCACCAACAGCCATGGTAACTTTCCCTGCAATAAATGGCGCATTTTCAAGTGCAGCATTTGCAGCAATACCCGCAGACATTTTTTCTTCCAAGTTGTCGATACGCTGATTTGTTGCATAGAACGCTTGCTCAAGCTTGTTGTTCACATTGTCAATTTTGGTATTTAATGTTTGATCAGCTTGATTTAATGCGCCTAACGCATCACCGACATTATTGTAGGACTTATCAGCCACGTTATAGGTCGGGTTTGAGAAGCTTTCGGTAATATTGTTATAACCAGCTCCACCACCTAAGTAGTTTACAAGTGCTTGGTTTGTGGTATTAAGCTGAGAACCATTTACTGCATCTTTTGAAGTAGCTGTAACAGCACCCGCTTTCAAGCCAGTCACTGTACGGTCACCTGCTGTTCCAGCAACATTCACTTGAGTACCACCAGTGTCTTTACCAACAGTAATCGCAGCATCTTTATCTGCTTGCTGCACTAGACCAGTTTTACCATTGTTAATGTTATTTTGAAGGTTCGAGATATCACCCGTATTTTTGTCGACCTGTTGTTGAACATTCCACAACTGACCTCCATTCACTGCATCTTTCGAACCTGCTGCTACAGTACCATTTGCTACATTCTTAAGTGCAGTACCATTTGCCCCTCCAGCGAATGTCACTGAATCTTTATTTACAGTGCCATCTGCATTTTTGTCATACTGAACTGCACTATTAGCGAAAGCACTAACATTGTTATTAATGTTAGTGATTGCACTATCAAGTTGGCCTTTGTTCACTGCATCTGTCGTGTTAACACCAGCAGCTACATTGGTAATAACCTTATTGCCTGCATTGATTCCAGAAGCAGTGATACTAGGACCACCAGCAATGATTAGACCTGTTGATCCCAACTGAACGTTATCGCCAACTTTTACTCCAGTCGTATCGATAACTGTATTACCAGTCGTGACGCTATCAACTTTCAAGTTTTTGTTCAGCGCAACTTTGATATTACCTTCATTATCAGTTTCACTGCTTTGAGCAACAGTTAAGTTGTCATCGCCAGTAAAGTTAACTTTGCCATTTGGTTTAATCTTTTTAGCAGTCGCTGCATCACTATTAGCTGAAACAGTCCAGCCTGCATTCGCTGCTGTACCTGCATCAGTGACTGCTTTATCCAATGCCGTTAAAGCATCACCAACATTGTTTGCACTTGTACCTGCAACATTATAAGTCGGGTTAGAAATCGAACCATCTGGATTAGCTTTAGCACCACCACCAAAAATATTGGCTGTAGAATCACCATTCTTAGTCACGCGGCTATCGAGGGTATGTAACTGACTACCATTCACAGCATCTGTTGATGTCGCAGAAATGGTACCTCCTGCTACATTGGTAATCTTCTGGTTCGCTGCATTAATACCAGACTTGGTCACGCTTGGACCACCAGCAATGGTTAAACCATTGGTGTCTAACTTGCTGTCGCCTGCCGTTACGCTGTCTATATTAAGATCACGGCTTAAACCATACTGGATGTTGTTTCCAGTCTTGGTGACTTTCAGGTTGGTTTCACCTGCAACCGTACCAATGTCCACGGTATCACCAGCTTTCACTGCACCCGCATTGCTACCATTACTTTGTAGTGTCCAGCCTTTGTCCAATGCAGTGATCGCGTCACCAACATTATTTACGTTGTTACCATTCACTGTGTAAATTGGGGAACTGACTGCACCTGTAACCGGATTATAAACTGCGCCACCACCTAAATTACTCGCGGTACTGGTACCTAAAGCATCTGTCTTGGTGTTTGCTGCTGTAGTTATTGCACCCAATTGGCTTACATTAACAGCATCAGTCGGATTGGTTCCTGCTGCGACATTAGTAATCTTCTGGTTAGCAGCATTGATACCCGCAGTTGTTACACTTGGGCCACCAGTAATGGTTAATCCGCTGTTATCAACCTTCGTGTTGCCGACTGTTAAGCTACCCGCATTGGTTAAACCAATGTTGTCATTCACGCTGTATTTATAAGTATTGGTTGCAGGGTCATACGTTGCAGTCGTGTTGGTACCATCTGCAAAGTTAACCGTTTCACCCAACTTCATATTCTTAGCCGCACCACCATTCACACTAAAGTTCAGGCCTTTGTCTGCCGTCGCTTGGGCTGCTGCGGCATTGGTCACCGCTGTGTTTGCAGTGTTCTGGGCAGTCGTTACATTCTGATTAGTTGCATTTAACTGGCTACCATTCACTGCATCTGTTGATGTAGATGAAATAGTACCTGTTGCAACGTTAGTAATCTTCTGGTTAGCTGCATCAATGCCAGACTTGGTCACACTCGGACCACCCGCAATTGCTAGACCATTTGTATCTAACTTACTGTCGCCTGCCGTTACACTGTCTATATTAAGATCACGGCTTAAACCATACTGGATGTTGTTTCCAGTCTTGGTGACTTTCAGGTTGGTTTCACCTGTAGCCGTACCAATATCTACGGTATCACCAGCTTTCACTGCACCCGCATTGCTACCATTACTTTGTAATGTCCAGCCTTTGTCCAATGCACTGATTGCAGCACCTACGTTATTTACGTTGTTGCCATTTACAGTATAAATCGGTGAACTGACTGCGCCTGTAACTGGGTTATAAACTGCGCCACCACCTAAGTTGTTCGCGGTACTGGTACCTAAAGCATCTGTCTTGGTATTCGCTGCGCCAAGCTGACTTACATTAACAGCATCAGTCGGATTGGTTCCTGCTGCAACATTGGTAATCTTCTGGTTGCCCGCATTAATACCTGCAGTCGTTACACTTGGACCGCCAGTAATCGTTACTCCACTATTATCAACCTTAGTGTTACCAACCGTTAAACTACCCGCATTGGTTAAACCAATGTTGTCATTCACACTGTATTTATAAGTATTGGTTGCTGGATCATACGTTGCAGTGGTGTTAGTGCCATCTGCAAAGTTAACCGTTTCACCCAACTTCACATTCTTAGCCGCACCACCATTCACACTAAAGTTCAGGCCTTTGTCTGCCGTCGCTTGGGCAGCAGCTGCATTCGTCACTGCTGTGTTTGCCGTATTTTGTGCTGCTGCTGCATTCGTTACCGCTGTGTTTGCGGTGTTCTGAGCAGTGGTTACATTCTGGTTGGTCTCATTTAACTGGCTACCATTCACTGCATCTGTTGATGTAGATGAAATAGTACCTGCTGCAACGTTGGTGATCTTCTGGTTAGCCGCATCAATGCCAGACTTGGTTACACTTGGACCACCAGTAATGGTTAAACCATTCATATCTAGCTTGCTGTCGCCTGCCGTTACGCTGTCAATATTCAGATCACGGTTTAAACCATACTGGATATTGTTTCCAGTCTTGGTGACTTTCAGGTTGCTTTCACCCGCAACCGTACCAATGTCCACGGTATCACCAGCTTTCACTGCACCCGCATTGGCACCATTGCTTTGTAAGGTCCAGCCTTTGTCCAATGCACTGATTGCAGCACCTACGTTATTTACGTTGATGCCATTTACAGTATAGATCGGTGAACTGACTGCACCTGTAACTGGGTTATAAACTGCGCCACCACCTAAATTACTCGCGGTACTGGTACCTAAAGCATCTGTCTTGGTATTCGCTGCGCCAAGCTGACTTACATTAACAGCATCAGTCGGATTGGTACCTGCTGCAACGTTAGTCACTTTCTGGTTAGCCGCATTAATGCCTGCAGTTGTTACACTTGGACCACCAGTAATGGTTAAACCATTGGTGCCTAACTTGCTGTCACCTGCCGTTACGCTATCCAGATCCAGATCACGATTCAGTCCATACTGAATTGTATTGCCGGTCTTGGTCACTTTCAGGTTGCTTTCACCTACAACCGTACCAATGTCAACTGTATCACCAGCTTTCACTGCACCTGCATTAGTACCATTACTTTGTAGTGTCCAGCCTTTATCCAATGCAGTGATCGCGTCACCAACATTATTTAAATTACTGCCATTCACGCTATAGACTGGTGAACTGACTGCACCTGTAACCGGATTATAAACTGCTCCACCACCCAAGTTACTCGCGGTGCTGGTACCTAAAGCATCTGTCTTGGTGTTTGCTGCTGTAGTTGCTGCACCCAATTGGCTTACATTAACAGCATCAGTTGCATTCGTTCCAGCTGCAACATTGGTAATCTTCTGGTTAGCTGCATCAATACCAGACTTGGTTACACTTGGACCGCCAGTAATGGTTAAGCCGCTGTTATCAACCTTCGTGTTGCCAACCGTTAAGCTACCCGCATTGGTTAAACCAATGTTGTCATTGACATTGTATTTATAAGTATTGGTTGCTGGATCATACGTCGCAGTCGTGTTGATACCATCTGCAAAGTTAACCGTTTCACCTAGCTTCACGTTGTCAGCTGTACCGCCATTCACACTAAAGTTCAGGCCTTTGTCTGCCGTCGCTTGGGCAGCAGCTGCATTCGTCACTGCTGTGTTTGCCGTATTTTGTGCTGCTGCTGCATTCGTTACCGCTGTGTTTGCGGTGTTCTGAGCAGTGGTTACATTCTGGTTGGTTACATTTAACTGGCTACCATTCACTGCATCTGTAGAACTTGCTGAAATGGTTCCTGCTGCAACATTTGTAATCTTCTGGTTGCCCGCATTAATACCTGCAGTCGTTACACTTGGGCCACCAGTAATCGTTAATCCACTATTATCAACCTTAGTATTACCGACCGTTAAGCTACCCGCATTGGTTAAACCAATGTTGTCATTTACATTGTATTTATAGGTATTGGTTGTCGGGTCATAAACTGCAGTCGTATTGGTACCATCTGCAAAGTTAACCGTTTCACCCAACTTCACGTTGTCCGTTGTACCACCATTCACACTAAAGTTCAGACCTTTGTCTGCTGTGGCTTGGGCTGCTGCTGCATTGGTCAATGCTGTATTTGCTGTGTTTTGTGCAGTGGTTACATTCTGGTTGGTCTCATTTAACTGGCTACCATTCACTGCATCTGTTGATGTAGATGAAATGGTGCCTGCTGCAACGTTAGTCACTTTCTGGTTAGCCGCATTAATGCCTGCAGTTGTTACACTTGGACCGCCTGCAATAGTTAAACCATTGGTGTCTAACTTGCTGTCGCCTGCCGTTACGCTGTCAATATTAAGATCACGGTTTAAACCATACTGGATATTGTTTCCAATCTTGGTGACCTTCAGGTTGGCTTCACCTGTAGCCGTACCAATATCTACGGTATCACCAGCTTTCACTGCACCTGCATTGGCACCATTGCTTTCTAAGGCCCAACCTTTATCCAGTGCACTGATTGCAGCACCTACGTTATTTACGTTGTTGCCATTTACAGTATAAATTGGGGAACTGACAGCACCTGTAACTGGGTTATAAACTGCGCCACCACCTAAATTACTCGCGGTACTGGTCCCTAAAGCATTTGTCTTGGTGTTTGCTGCTGTAGTAATAGCACCCAACTGGCTTACATTAACAGCATCAGTTGCATTCGTTCCTGCTGTGACATTAGTAATCTTCTGGTTAGCAGCATTGATACCCGCAGTTGTTACACTTGGGCCACCAGTAATGCTTAATCCACTGTTATCAACTTTAGTGTTGCCAACCGTTAAGCTACCCGCATTGGTTAATGCAATGTTGTCATTTACATTGTATTTATAGGTATTGGTTGCAGGGTCATACTCTACTGTTGTGTTCGTCCCATCTGCAAAGTTAACCGTTTCACCTAACTTCACGTTGTCCGTTGTACCACCATTGACACTAAAGTTCAGGCCTTTATCTGCCGTCGCTTGCGCTGCTGTTGCATTGGTCAATGCGGTATTTGCTGTGTTTTGTGCAGTGGTTACATTCTGGTTGGTTGCATTTAACTGGCTAAAATTGACTGCATCAGTCGCATTAGTGCCTGCTTTAACATTGGTAATTTTCTGATTACCCGCATTAATCCCTGCTGTGGTTACACTTGGGCCACCAGTAATGGTTAATCCAATGTTATCAACTTTAGTATTTCCTACTGTTAAGCTACCCGCATTGGTTAATGCAATGTTGTCATTGACACTGTATTTATAGGTATTGGTTGCAGGGTCATAGGTTGCTGTGGTGTTAGTGCCATCTGCAAAGTTAACCGTTTCACCCAACTTCACGTTGTCCGTTGTACCACCATTCACACTAAAGTTCAGGCCTTTGTCTGCCGTCGCTTGCGCTGCTGCTGCATTGGTCAATGCGGTATTTGCTGTGTTTTGTGCAGTGGTTACATTCTGGTTGGTTGCATTTAATTGGCTACCGTTTACTGCATCTGTTGATGTAGAGGAAATGGTTCCTGCTGCGACATTAGTAATCTTCTGGTTAGCAGCATTGATACCCGCAGTTGTTACACTTGGACCGCCTGTAATGGTTAAGCCACTGTCATCAATCTTAGTATTACCGACCGTTAAACTGCCCGCATTGGTTAATGCAATGTTGTCATTCACATTGTATTTATAGGTATTGGTTGCAGGGTCATACTCTGCTGTTGTGTTCGTCCCATCTGCAAAGTTAACCGTTTCGCCTAACTTCACGTTGTCCGTT
>NZ_LFZQ01000030.1:0-1216 GCF_001990725.1 Acinetobacter genomosp. 33YU
TGATCCTAGCCAAAATAATGGACAGTACTTCCCTCTAAAGATAACGTAACGTTAACTTTGGAGATCCAAGAAATGGCCAAACGTTTTAGTGCTGAATTTAAACAGCAAGCAATTGATTATGCACTTTCAAACTCACACGAGCCTATAGCTGCAATCGCCCAGAAATTAGGTGTGGGTTATTCAACTTTAGACAAATGGATTCGTGAAACCAATCCAGTGGGTTCAAGCAAACGTCAACTTTCACCAGAACAACAGCGGATCTTGGAATTAGAGAAAGAAGTCAAACAGCTCAAGGAAGCCAATGACATCTTAAAAAAAGCGCATGTGTACTTTCTAACAGATCATGCCAAGAAAAGTACACGGTAATTCAAGATCTAGATATGAATGAAGTCACGGTATCTTCTGCCTGTAAATACCTAGGTGTCAGCACTTCAGGCTATTATGCCTGGCGAAAACGTCAGGCCAATACGGTAGAGAAATATAATGATTTAAAAGCCGTATATTGGCAGCATCATGCACGATTGGGTGCACCTTCATTGGTACATGACATGCATGATTTAGGTTACAGCATGAGTGAACGCACTGTTGGAAGAATGCTGAAAAATCTGGGTTTACGCAGCAGGATTGCGCGTAAATACAAGCATACGACTGATTCAAACCATCGTTTGCCTACAGCACCCAATCTGTTAGAGCGTCAATTTACAGTCATTCAGCCTAACAAGGTTTGGACAACGGATATTACCTATATCCGTACCAAGCAAGGTTGGCTGTATTTATGTGTGATGCTGGATCTATTTAGTCGTCGTATCGTGGGGTGGCAAACCAGCCATCGAATAGACCGCCAGTTGGTGTGTGATACGTTTAACTATGCAATGGCTCGTCAGGGTTATCCAACTGGTGTTATGGTTCATTCGGACCAAGGTTCACAGTACTGTAGTCGTGATTTTAGAGCGCTGTTACTGACAAATGATTGTACTCAGAGTATGTCTAGACGTGGAAACTGTTGGGATAATGCAGTGACTGAAAGCTTCTTTCATACATTGAAAGGTCATGTGGTCCATGGCAGTGTGTTTGCCACTCGAAAAGAAGCGAATGCTGTCTTGTTTGACTATATTGAGATTTATTACAATCGGGTCAGAAGACATTCTGCAAATGGCTGGTTAAGCCCTGAAGCCTTTGAGAAGAAATATTTTAAGAATTTAGAGGGATTTGTTGT
>NZ_LFZQ01000031.1:0-2513 GCF_001990725.1 Acinetobacter genomosp. 33YU
CGTAAGCGTCCGCTGAATCCCATACCAATTTTTTAATTCGATTTAGGTTTCCAGCAGTGTGGCAGTAACTCTTCAATCTGGGTCACTTTATGTGTCGGTAGCTTTTTCAGCACATCACTTAAATAGGCATACGGATCCAAGCCATTCAGCTTTGCTGACTGGATTAAAGTCATGATATTTGCCGCTCGCTGTCCACTGCGCAGCGAACCTGCAAACAACCAGTTCTTACGGCCCAATGCCCAGGGACGCATTGAGTTCTCTGCCCAGTTATTGTCAATGGGTAGATTGCCATCATCCAGATAGCGGCTTAAGGCTGGCCAACGCTTCAGACTGTAATTGATCGCCTTGGCGGTTGGAGAACTCGATGGCACCGTCAGATCATGTTGGTTGAGCCATTCATACAGTTGTTGCCTCACCGGTTGGCTGTGCTGTTGTCGGTATTCGCGGCGGTGTTCTGCTGTACTATCGGTCTTTTTCCTGAGTTCTGCTTCTATGGCATACAGTTTCTGAATCAGCACTAATGCCTGTTCAGCGATCTGACTTTTCCCGGTCACATGCAGTTCATGAAATTTACGACGTGCATGTGCCATGCAGCCCACCTCAATGACATCGCCTGATTTAAAGCGTGCTTTATAACCACTGTAATCATCACAGACCAGATGGCCCTGCCAGCCATTCAGGAACTCTTCTGCATGCTGACCTGAACGGCTATCCTGAAAGTCATAGATCACCGCTTGAACTGGATTGTACTGTGTGGTGGCATAGGCCCAGACATAACCTTTCTTCGGTTTTTTCTCATTCTCACCCATCCGCATAATGGTGACCGGCGTTTCATCGGCATGGATCACCCGCTGTTGCAGCACCACCTGTTTTAAGGCATTGGCCAGAGGTTCCAGTTCCACACCGCAGCGACCAATCCAGTCAGATAACGTGGATCTGGACAGATCAATGCCCGCCCGCTGATAGATCAGGCGCTGACGGTACAGCGGTAAATGATCGGCATACTTCGATACCAACACATGGCTGAGCAGTTCAGGTGAAGCAATGCCTTTATCAATCACATAGGCTGGCATCGCTTGCTGAGTCAGGGTGTCGCACTGATCACAGACCCATTTGCCACGGATATGCTGTTCCTTATAGAACTGTGCCGGTCTGAAATGCAGTTTTTCACTGACATCTTCGCCGATACGCCGGAGTTGGCATCCACAAGCACATTGGGTTGATGCAGGTTCATGCTCAATACGGATGGTGTGTAGATGATCTGGCAGTGGTCGACGTTTAGGTTTATTGACTGTGGCTTTGTGTGTCACTGCATCGGTTTTATCTGCATTCAGCCGCTCCAGTTCTAGATCAACCGCGGCAATATCTTCTTCAACCGCTTCATCCCACAGATGGATTTGTTTTGCCGTTAAGTGTTCATTCTTTTGGGCGAATTTGTGCTTTTTAAACAGCGCCAGTTCATGCTCGTATTTTTGAGTGAGAATAGAAAGATGTTGAACTTTGGCATCCAATTGCTGGTTTGATTTTTCTAACTCTTGATTTGATTCTGCCAGAGACTGATGCTGCATTGCCAACTGTCTGGTGAATTCCAGCAGTTGTTCATGGGTCAGTTGGCTTAAGTCAGGCAGCGTATTCATGACCGCAGTATGCCTGAGGTCATGAGAAGAATGAAATAGAACGTTTGGAGAATAGCAGAATGGAACAGTCTGGTTTAAAGCATCGTCACCACCTGCTGTCGTCCAATGCGCTGCCAAGGTAAACCCTGGATCAGTGCCTGTAACTGTTCCGGACTTATCGCCATGCTTTCACCCTGGTGAACCTGCGCCCAGTGGAATTTTCCCTGTTCCAGCCGCCGGGCACACAGCCAGATGCCCAGTCCATCATGTACCAGCACTTTCATGCGATGGCCACGTTTATTACAGAACAGGTAAGCACAATGCGGTTTGATGTAGCCAAAGGCTCTCACCACCTGAGCCATGACAATATCCATCCCTGCTCGCATATCCAGAGGTTGGGTAGAAAGCCAGATTTCATCAATGCGGATCATGTTGCAAGTGCCTTGAGTAATTCTGCTAAAGCAGATATTTCTGATACTTGCCATTTCAAGCCAATTTCTGCTTTTGAGTGGGGTAAAGTAATTTGAACCTTTAACATGTCAGTAGGAGTAGGATCTAATGGTGCAGAGCAAGATAAGGCAATAAATGCAGGTTTATTCGGTAGTGGTGAGCGATCATTCCCTGGCTTAGCATCAATTAAGCGAATCCATTTGGATACAAGATTTGTATTCAATCCATGTTGCAAAGCGACCGAAGCAATTGAAACGTCCGGTGCTTTACAAGCCTGAACGATCTGCTGTTTAAATTCAGCACTGTATGTTCTTCGTTTTTTCGCAAGAGATGCGATGGATGTCTGGTGATTTGTAGTCATAAATTTTAGTCCCCACTTGTTTTTAAGTGTGGACTAAATTAAGGCTTATAGGATGAATTCAGAAGGTGTGTTCAGCGGACGCTTAC
>NZ_LFZQ01000032.1:0-7662 GCF_001990725.1 Acinetobacter genomosp. 33YU
CACAAAATTTAGAACAGTCCCAGCCGTGGCTGATTTGATTGTTCACTTGGGCTTATTTGTATTAGTTCAGACTTGATCGTACATTCTTCTTGAAAAAGAGAAAGTTACCCGTACTTTCTCGCTATTCCAGCACTTGATTTCAAAGCCATCCGATGAGAAGCACTGCTTCGTAAAGCGGCTATTTGACGTGCATACAACAACCTGACCGTCATGCGTCCGGTCATTCTTTAATGGCTCAGCTCAATATGTTTGGCAATCAGCTTTCACGACTACCTGAATTTTCAAACTTAGCAAATGGTAATGAGAGCTATGATAGCCTAGCAGCAAAAATCAAAGAAATGCTGAGAGATCCAATACAACAAAAGCACTTCTTACCCCATCTAAAGAACCTAGGCTTTAAAGCTTGAGTGTATTGAAGAATACACATATTGTATTCTTCAATACAAAATCAAAATACACCTGAATACACAGATAAAACAGTTGTAGAACTCAAAAGCCAAATCGATTTTTTAAAAAAGCAGTTAGAAAAAGCCGAAGATCGTGAAGCCAAGGCAAACGCTCGCATAGATACACTGCTGACCCTCATTGAAATGAAGCCTCCACAATCCAATATGACTACGTTTACCGATCAGAAACCAGACCCGGATATAGCAACATATCCTCGGTCAGAACTTGAGCCGAAAGATGACGGATTGACTACTCCGGAGCAGACAGAAAATAAGCGGATTCCAGTGCCGGAGCACGTTGAACAGGAACCGGAGAAAAGGGGCTTTTGGAGCCGTTTTTTTAGACCCTATGATTAACCACGATTGTTTAACTAATATGAACAAAGTCGTGAAACATTGGTCAAAGAATAGGCGTGGAACGTGAAAAATCATAAAAAAACCCACCTTGGGGAAGATGGGCTATCAACTAGAAACTACAGCATTGATTTCTAAAGATAATTATAACGCATTTCGTATAAGGTGTATTATGTTAATTTTAGAATAATTATAAAGTGTCCCACTTGGATGAGAATGGGTGTTCAAGTAAGTGTTGATTTTGCAATAAGATTAAAATTACGTTGTTTACACAAAATTTAAGAAATTTTATCTCCAATTCAACTAATATTAAATCTGTATTTAATCAAAGGTATTTTTAAAATGTTCCTAGATTGGCCAGAACATACAGCACATGTCAAAAAATCATTTGGATCTTTAGGAAAAACTCACCCTAAAATGCTTCAAGCTTATTTAGCACTTAATGATGCTGCTGCTGCCGAGGCATTAGATATCAAAACACGTGAATTAATATCTATAGCAGTGGCAATCACTACGCGTTGTGAAAGCTGTATTTCAGTGCATGCAGAAGCAGCAATGAAAGCTGGTGCAACAGAAAGCGAAGTAGCTGGTGCTTTAGCTACAGCAATTCATTTGAATGCAGGAGCTGCATATACATTTGCTTTACGAGCTTTAGAGGCATATGAAGCACAGAAATAATATCTTTATTAGGTATTGAAAAAGATAATTTGACTAGAAAAACTGCTACATAATTATTTGAAAAAATTTAATGTACAGTCTCAAAAATGGGAGTTCAACAAAACTCCCATTTTTTATTATTGAGTCAGTTCTTAGTCGATGTAATGAGAATTTAATATAATAGCAATTACATTAAATTTCTTTAATTATCATAAAGATAATGTCATTTTTAAAATTTCGTATAACGTGTATTATGTTAATTTTAGAGAAATTTCATAATTCTGATTTTTTAGCTTAGGCCTTTAATGCAAAACTCTTATTCCTCTTTAGAAGAAATTTCATCTCTTGAATCTTTTGTGATAACGAGTCATATAAGTTCATATCATCATAAAATGATGTACGGTTTACCGAAAAATTTTAAAAAAATAGTTAAAAATGATAGTAATGAAGCCTTTAAAATTAATGCTAAGGCGTACCACTCCTCTGTTACAGGTAAATTTTTAACTCATAGATCATCTGCATTATTTGATGACATAGTTGATCATCCAGAAAAGTTAAAAATAGACTCTCAGTTTCTTCA
Source organism: Acinetobacter genomosp. 33YU (assembly GCF_001990725.1). Lineage (NCBI taxonomy): Bacteria > Pseudomonadati > Pseudomonadota > Gammaproteobacteria > Moraxellales > Moraxellaceae > Acinetobacter > Acinetobacter genomosp. 33YU. Next base: position 2,038 of record NZ_LFZQ01000032.1, read on the forward strand.
AACTCTTAAATCACTAAAGCTATACCCAAATGATATTTTTCCCGAATGGAATCAGCATATTGAAATATATAATATTTTACGTATCTTGCAATCTTCTTTATTATTGGCGCACTTATTACCATGTTGGTTGAAGGCACTTATTTCAAAGAAGTAACCTATACCAGTTTACTTGCATTGTTTATTGTTGGATTAGGCATCTGTGCACAGAAGTTTAACTGGGGAAAGCATGCTCAAGATAAATCTGATAACACTCAGGCGGACTTGACCAACAATCTGTAATGTAAAACTAATGTCAGATTAAGCAAAATTCAACATACACTAAAACCAATGGCCTCCCAGTGAAAGCCATTGGTTTTTTAGGCTAAACTCAGCAATAAGTTCAATTTTTACTCAAATGTTAGCCACCGTTTTTATCTATCTTTCTGTATTCATATTCTAGAAAACTGTCAGCCTGTTTGATATTGCAGAACACTTTCAGAAAAGAATTTTGTATAGATTGCCGGCTCACTTTTAAGTGCTTTCACTATTCCCTTTATTCTAATAATTTTTATATAACACTTGAATAAAAAGCAAACGATTATCATTTACAGATCTCGCTAGTCAGCTTATCATTTCACAAACTTACAAATTCTCCGTATTTTCTTCACATTTAACCTATACATCATTTTAAGGATCTCTTGTGTTACTCCCTCATTTCAAAAAATCAGTCCTCACCCTCTGCTTATTTCCCTCCATACTTTATGCAGCCGATACATACCCTACTGTGACGCTTAACACGATAACTGTGCAAGCCGAAGGCAACTGGTTAGATGAAGCCAATGCACAGAAAGTACTAAATCATGCTGGAGCGCGTACAGTCATTCAGCGTGATGAGTTGATTAACCGAGGCGTAACTTCTGTCAAAGAGGCTTTACGCACTGTGCCTGGTATTCAAGCTCCTGAAAATGCAGGAACAGCAGGGAGTGATGCATCGTTAAGCATCGGTGTCCGTGGTTTAACGTCACGGTTTTCACCACGCTCACAGGTACTCGTGGACGGTGTTCCACTTTCGTTTGCCCCTTATGGTCAATCACAACTCTCCTTAGCACCCACTAGTTTAGGCAATACTGAAAGTATCGACGTGGTGCGTGGCGCGGGCTCTGTTCGCTTTGGGCCACAAAATGTAGGAGGGATTATTAACTTTAACTCGCGTACAATTCCTGAAACCTTTGCTGGAACGGTAGACCTCACTACAGAAATTGCAGAAAACGGTCATGTAAAATTTAACCCCAACTTATTTGTGGGTGGAACCTTAGACAACGGTTTAGGCTTAGCGCTGTTATATTCTGGCGTTAATGGAGAGGGTTTTCGCGATAAAAATGATGACTCTGACATCAACGATATTCGCTTAAAAGCAGCTTATGCAATAGATGAATATGCAAAAATTGAAGCCAATCTACACCGCTACGATGCAGATGTAGATATGCCTGGAGGTTTAACCCCTGCTCAATTTGCTGAAAATCCATATCAGTCCTTGCGCAATCATGATTATATGAAAGGGCATCGTACTGACGGTTCAGTTAAATACAGCTATAAAAAAGATGACAATGCCTTTGAGCTTTTGGCCTATCACACTGACACCTTCCGTGATGCAGGAATGGAACGTAGTGGATCAAAACTGTACCAAACGGCGCCACGTAATTATAAAGTGACGGCAATCGAGCCACGGTATTCGCATGCGTACCAACTTGGGACTACTGAAAATGAAGTTTCTGTGGGCTATCGCTATCTACATGAAACTAGTGAAGAGGCGGTTAATCGTGCAAGCTATAACACGGTCACAGGCCCTACAAATGAATATGCTTGGACCAAAGCAGACGGGAAAACAGATGCACATGCATTGTTCATCGACAACCGCACAGATGTGGGTGCATGGTCTCTGATTCCTGGTGTTCGTTTTGAGAAAATCAAAACCACCGAAAATATGTACAAATTAAATAAAGATGCATCGGTACTCAACGGAGTACATGCTGAAAAATCCTATGATGTAGTATTACCAAGCTTTTCAGTCATGTATAAAGCCAATGATTTGTGGAATATTTTTGCAAACTACGGTAAATCTTTTGCACCACTACAATATAGCCAAATGGCTAATACCAATGCGTCAGGTGCCTATCTGACCATGCAAGGCTTGCAACCTGAAAAAGCCAATAATTATGAAATTGGTACACACTATTTAGACCCATATCTATCCCTAGAATTCACCCTGTTTTATATTGATTTTTCTGATGAATTAAAACGAGATGATGCAACTCAAACTTACTCAAATTTAGGTGCCACTGAACACAAAGGAGCCGAGTTCGGATTTAAATATAATCTCGGTGCAATCAGTGACGAACTCAGCGGTATTTCGCTATATGCCAATACCACTTACACCAAAGCAACCGCATCTGCTGGGGAAAACAAAGGACAAGATCTCGACTTTTATTCACAATTGGTCGGCAATGCTGGAATAGACTATAAAATTGATCAATGGACACTAAACACTAATTTCTACGGTCAATCTGGTCAAACCGCATCGGGCACCCATGATGCTACTGGACGCTATGGCAACATTCCTGGTTATGGTTTAGTGGGTATTCGGGCATCCTATGATTTTTCCAACACACAACTCAATGGTCTCAAAGTGGGCTTCGGTGTGAAGAACCTATTTGACCGTGAATACTACACTCGTTCAGCGGATCAAGTCGGTGGAATGTATGTAGGTGCGCCACAAACGTATTATCTACAAACCTCATTTGATTTCTAGACACTCAATTCTAGAAAAGCAAATATTCAGGCAGAGACACCTCTCATTCATCTTTGCAAAAGTGATGTCCTCGCCTGAAACAACTTTCCCTTTATTTCTAGACAGCACCGAAAGCTGAAATGGATACTCTGTCTGATAAATGTCAGCCCCTCGGCATAAGTTGCTCAGCTCAACCTACAACCTTCAAATCTAATAAAAGATACTAGAAAAAGTGCTACATAATTATTTGAAAAAGTTTAATGTGCAGTCTCAAAAATGGGAGTTCAACAAAACTCCCATTTTTTATTATTGAGTCAGTTCTTAGCCTATGTAATGAGAATTTAATATAATGGAGATTGTATTAAATTTCTTTAATTATCATAAAGATAATATTATTTTTTTTGAATTTCGTATAAGGTGTATTATGTTAATTTTAGGGAAATTTAAGAATCTCTATGCAATGGTTTATTCAATATTCTTTGATTTCTTATCTTTTAGGTTAATCAGAAATAGCCAATAACATAAGCCAGGAAATAGAGCCATAAAGATAGTCCATGTATCTGTATACATCTTCCACCACTCTTTCGAAATTTCTCCTGTGTGACTCCATCCAAAAAGAATAAAAAATGGAGTAGCAATAATTATAGAGGCAATACAGATAGTTAATAAATTAAGACTGTTATAACGATTTAAAAGAATTGAGAATATGAAGCTGAAAGGTACAGTCAAAATACAATAAGCCAAGTAGACAAGACCGTGCCCTACAAGAACCACTAAAATCGAGTATAGGCTGTATTCCTGATTCATTACGATAAACAGGACTGCTGTGAAAAAAAGTAGTGGTAAAGGAGAAAGTAAGAGAGCTTTTACTATTTTTTCATTTGAGTATTTCACTAATTTAATTCTCTTATCTACTCAATAAATAATAATACTATAACGATTTTATTGGAGGTTTTTTGATTCTATTTAACATAATGGTGGTTATACGAAATTAACAAATTGAAACATATAAAAATCAAAAACTTATGCTATAAATAATTTGCTCGACGATGTCGAAAAGCTGACTTGGAAACAAGTCGGCTTTTTTATGAGCAGTTTTGATATATTTTGCCAATAAAATTGGTTAAAAAGCGATCAAATCGTAATTTCCTTCCGATTCCTTAAGGCTTCCATTTCTGAATTTATCCCCATTTCTTGCGGATAAGCTTTGGGATAATTTTTGATGATTTTTTGTACGCTTTGGCTTACAGCATTTTACGAAATTGTTTGTATCCAAGCACCAGTGAAGTCCCTATGATCGATCTATATGAACAGGATGTTCAATGACTTAAAACAAGAATAATCAGTCAGACACCATGACCATTAGGTAGTCAGCCCTACCTATGCGCTCCACACCGAAAAATCCCGACATGACGTCGGGATTTTTTATTGTCATTTGAATAATAATTCAATTAAGCATAAAATATAGATTGTAATCTATATTATGGTTGTAATATGTGGACAGTCATTACAACGGATCTGTTTAACGAATGGCTTGCACAGCAAGATCAATCTACACAAGAGAAAGTACTCGCAGCGTTGGTCGTTCTACAGCAACAGGGACCAAGTTTAGGTCGTCCTTTAGTAGATACCGTCTATGACTCCAAATTTACCAATATGAAAGACCTACGTGTTCAGCATCGAGGTAAATCACTGAGAGCCTTTTTCGCGTTTGATCCTTTACGACAAGCTATTGTGCTGTGTATCGGTGATAAAGGTGGTAAAAAGCGTTTTTATAAAGAGATGTTAGATATTGCCGATCAGCAATACGAAATTCATCTTTCAACTTTAGGAGATCAATCTAATGGCTAAGACCCTACAAGAATTATTGGCTAATCGCTCTCCAGAGAGTCAAGCTCGTATTCAACAAATGGCGGATGAATTATTGTTGGAAACTCAGCTTCACCTTATTCGTGAAGAGTTAGAGATTTCTCAAAAAGAATTGGCTGCAACCCTTGGAATCAAACAGCCTTCATTGTCAGCAATCGAAAATCGTGGTCATGATCTTAAAATTTCAACGATGAAAAAGTATGTCGAAGCAATGGGCGGAAAACTTCGTATTGATGTAGAGCTTCCAACAGGAAAACACATAGGATTCAATGTCTAATAATAAACCTTTGAAAAATAGTAGTAAATTACTTGTTAACTTGGACAAGTTTATATTTTTAGTCAATGCTGCTGATAGCCTAGAGGAAATTGAAATTATTAGAGATTTATGCTGTGACTATTTTTCACATTGTAAGAAGTCAAGCTATTACACTGATATTTTCGACAATGCTTATTGGATAAAATATTACGAAATAACTTAATCTTTCCAGATTCGCATAAGAGATTTTATGCTAAATAGATATGAGAAAGGCCATAAATTGTGACTTTCTCATATACGAAGAGAGAGCTGAGAACTTTCGTTTTATTGATTTATTCAAAATGAAGCTGATATTGATGTGTGGTGATTTTAATTTTTAGTTGCTTATATTTTCTTTTCGTAGCGCTCAGAGCTGAATTAGACACTTCTGTATAAAATATAGGATCATTCATCAAATCAGAAAATAATTTATATCCAATCAATAATTTACTGTATTTATTCCCATCTTTGAGATTCGTTTCAATTAATTGATCTAGAAAAACTATACATATTAGCCTCGATAGAGTGTTTCTGAACGGACACCATACAGGGTTGGCGATAGGAACTAAAGTTAAATTAGGTATTGATATATGCAATATTATTGTAAAAATAATAGATTAAACTTATATCGAGGCTAAACTTTACTCCTTTAATAGTAAAAATCTTATTCAGGTGATCCTAGCCAAAATAATGG
>NZ_LFZQ01000033.1:0-454 GCF_001990725.1 Acinetobacter genomosp. 33YU
AATTACCATCCATGCTCAAGCGGTGGATGCGCAAGGTAACATCAGCAGCCCGACCGATGTCACTGTAACTGTAGATAATACACTACCGACCCTTGCGATTAGTGCAAGTGACCTGAACCTTGCTGCGGGCGAAAGCACCACAGTGACCTTTACCTTCAGTGAAGCGGTGACTGGCTTTGATGCAACTGATGTGGCAGTGGCGGGCGGTACGCTGACTGGCTTGACGACCACTGATGGTGTGACTTGGACAGCGACCTTTACTCAAGACGGTACAGCAACACCACCGAGCTTGAGTGTAGCAAACGGTACTTATACTGACCTTGCAGGTAATCCGGGTTCAGGTGCGAGTCTTGCAGGCTTAACTGCGGACATTACACCACCGACGCTTGCGATTAGTGCAAGTGACCTGAATCTTGCAGCGGGTGAAAGCACTACAGTGACCTTTACCTTCAGT
>NZ_LFZQ01000034.1:0-358 GCF_001990725.1 Acinetobacter genomosp. 33YU
GTTCCCAGCAGCATCAATACCTGTCTTGGTCACACTTGGTCCACCAGCGATGGTTAATCCATTGCTATCCAGCTTGCTGTCACCTGTGGTTACGCTGTCCAGATCCAGATCACGATTCAGTCCATACTGAATTGTATTGCCAGTCTTGGTCACTTTCAGGTTCGTTTCACCCGCAACCGTACCAATATCTACCGTATCGCCAGCTTTGACTGCAGCCGCATTTGACCCATTGCTTTGTAAAGTCCAGCCTTTGTCTAATGCCGTGATCGCATCGCCTACGTTATTGACGTTGTTGCCATTCACGGTATAGGTTGGCGAGCTGACTGCACCGGTAGTACTGTCATAGCTTGCGCCACCA
>NZ_LFZQ01000035.1:0-997 GCF_001990725.1 Acinetobacter genomosp. 33YU
AGTTGTTGCAGGCCCTGATGGGAAATGGACAGTACCAAATCCAGGTGATCTCAAAGATGGTGATAAAATTACAGCAGTGGCAACTGACCCTGCAGGCAACCCATCAAATCCTTCAACTGGTACTGTAGATGCAGTTGCACCAACAGTAACTGTAACTACTACCTTAACCAATGACAATACACCGCCATTAGCGGGTACGGTGAACGATCCAACTGCGAAAGTTGTGGTGACTGTCGATGGTGTGAACTATCCAGCGACGAACAATGGTAATGGTACCTGGACGCTTGCAGACAATACGCTTCCTACATTGACAGATGGTCCACATACGATCACTGTGACTGCAACCGATCCTGCAGGTAATGTGGGAACAACAAATGCAGTCTTGACAGTAGATACCACAGCACCAAATGCACCAGTGATTGATCCGATCAATGCAAGCAATCCTGTCACAGGTACGGCAGAACCAGGTTCAACAGTGAAGGTGACTTTCCCGGATGGCAGTACAGCAACAGTTGTTGCAGGCCCTGATGGGAAATGGACAGTACCAAATCCAGGTGACTTGACTGATGGTCAAACAGTGACTGCAACAGCCACTGATCCAGCAGGCAACCCATCAAATCCTTCAACTGGTACTGTAGATGCAGTTGCACCAACATTAACTGTAACGACAGCACTAACCAATGACAGTACACCTGCATTAACAGGTACGGTAAACGATCCAACTGCGAAAGTTGTAGTGACTGTCGATGGTGTGAACTATCCAGCGACGAACAATGGTAATGGTACCTGGACGCTTGCAGACAATACGCTTCCTGCATTGACAGATGGTCCACATACGATCACTGTGACTGCAACCGATCCTGCAGGTAATGTGGGAACAACAAATGCGGTGGTGACAGTAGATACCACAGCACCAAATGCACCAGTGATTGATCCGATCAATGCAAGTAATCCTGTCACAGGTACGGCAGAACCTGGTTCAACAGTGAAGGTGACT
>NZ_LFZQ01000036.1:0-313 GCF_001990725.1 Acinetobacter genomosp. 33YU
TTGAGTAAAGGTCGCTGTCCAGGTCTTACCACCATCGGTACTTACTAAACCAGCCAAAGTACCGCCCGCCAAGGTTACGTCACTTGCATCAAAGCCAGTTACTGCTTCACTGAAAGTGAAGGTCACTGTGGTGCTTTCACCTGCCGCTAAGTTCAGGTCACTTGCGCTAATCGCAAGCGTCGGTGGCGTAATGTCGGCTGTTAAGCCTGCAAGACTCGCACCTGAACCCGGGTTACCTGCAAGGTCAGTATAAGTACCGTTTGCTACACTCAAGCTTGGTACAGTTGCACTGCCGTCTTGAGTAAAGGTCGCT
>NZ_LFZQ01000037.1:0-1179 GCF_001990725.1 Acinetobacter genomosp. 33YU
AAGTTTGAACGTAATAAGCCACACGTAAACGTGGGCACAATCGGTCACGTTGACCATGGTAAAACAACTTTAACTGCTGCGATTGCAACTATTTGTGCAAAAACTTACGGCGGTGAAGCGAAAGATTACTCACAAATCGACTCAGCACCTGAAGAAAAAGCACGTGGTATTACAATTAATACTTCACACGTAGAATACGATTCTCCAATTCGTCACTACGCACACGTTGACTGCCCGGGCCACGCCGATTACGTTAAAAACATGATCACTGGTGCTGCTCAGATGGACGGCGCGATCCTTGTATGTGCTGCGACTGACGGTCCAATGCCACAAACTCGTGAACACATCCTTCTTTCTCGTCAGGTTGGTGTACCTTACATCATCGTATTCTTAAACAAATGCGACCTTGTTGATGACGAAGAATTACTTGAATTAGTAGAAATGGAAGTTCGTGAACTTCTTTCTACTTATGACTTCCCAGGTGATGACACTCCAGTAATCCGTGGTTCAGCTCTTGCTGCTCTTAACGGTGAAGCAGGTCCTTACGGTGAAGAATCAGTTCTTGCTCTTGTAGCAGCTCTTGACTCTTACATCCCAGAACCAGAACGTGCTATCGACAAAGCATTCTTAATGCCAATCGAAGACGTATTCTCAATTTCTGGTCGTGGTACTGTAGTAACAGGCCGTGTAGAATCAGGTATTGTTAAAGTTGGTGAAGAAGTAGAGATCGTTGGTATTAAAGATACAGTTAAAACAACTGTAACTGGCGTAGAAATGTTCCGTAAACTTCTTGACGAAGGCCGTGCAGGCGAGAACTGTGGTGTATTACTTCGTGGTACTAAGCGTGAAGACGTACAACGTGGTCAAGTACTTGCTAAACCAGGTACAATCAAGCCGCACACTAAATTCGATGCAGAAGTATACGTACTTTCTAAAGAAGAAGGTGGTCGTCACACTCCATTCTTAAATGGTTACCGTCCACAGTTCTACTTCCGTACAACTGACGTAACTGGTGCAATCCAGTTGAAAGAAGGCGTTGAAATGGTTATGCCAGGTGACAACGTTGAAATGTCAGTAGAATTAATCCACCCAATCGCAATGGACCCAGGTCTACGTTTTGCGATCCGTGAAGGTGGTCGTACTGTAGGTGCTGGTGTTGTTGCGAAAGTAACTGCATAA
>NZ_LFZQ01000038.1:0-1564 GCF_001990725.1 Acinetobacter genomosp. 33YU
AGTTGTTGCAGGCCCTGATGGTAAATGGACAGTACCAAATCCAGGTGACTTGACTGATGGTCAAACAGTGACTGCAACAGCGACTGATCCAGCAGGCAACCCGTCATTACCTGGTTCAGCAGTAGTAGATACAGTTGCACCAACAGTGGCTGTAACGACAGCATTGACCAATGACAGTACACCTGCATTAACAGGCACAGTAAACGATCCAACTGCGAAAGTTGTGGTGACTGTCGATGGTGTGAACTATCCAGCGACGAACAATGGTGATGGTACCTGGACGCTTGCAGATAATACGCTTCCGGTATTGGCTGATGGTCCACATACGGTCACTGTGACTGCAACAGACCCAGCAGGTAATGTAGGTACAGGTAGTGCAGTGTTGACGGTAGATACCACAGCACCAAATGCACCAGTGATTGATCCAATCAATGCGAGTAATCCTGTCACAGGTACGGCTGAACCTGGTTCAACAGTTAAGGTGACTTTCCCGGATGGCAGTACAGCAACAGTTGTTGCAGGCCCTGATGGTAAATGGACAGTACCAAATCCAGGTGACTTGACTGATGGTCAAACAGTGACTGCAATAGCGACTGATCCAGCAGGCAACCCGTCATTACCTGGTTCAGCAGTAGTAGATGCAGTTGCACCAACAGTGGCTGTAACGACAGCATTAACCAATGACAGTACACCTGCATTAACAGGTACAGTAAACGATCCAACTGCGAAAGTTGTAGTGACTGTCGATGGTGTGAACTATCCAGCGACGAACAATGGTGATGGTACCTGGACGCTTGCAGATAATACGCTTCCTGCATTGACAGATGGTCCACATACGGTCACTGTGACTGCAACAGACCCAGCAGGTAATGTGGGAACAACAAATGCGGTGGTGACGGTAGATACGACAGCACCAGTCGTTGCCTTGAATGATGTGTTAACCAATGACAGTACACCTGCATTAACAGGTACAGTAACTGACCCGACAGCGACGGTGGTGGTAACTGTCGATGGTGTGAACTATCCAGCGACGAACAATGGTGATGGTACCTGGACGCTTGCAGATAATACGCTTCCTGCATTGACAGATGGTCCACATACGGTCACTGTGACTGCAACTGATCCTGCAGATAATGTGGGAACAACAAATGCGGTGGTGACAGTAGATACCACAGCACCAGTTGTTGCCTTGAATGATGTGTTAACCAATGACAGTACACCAGCATTAACAGGTACAGTAAACGATCCAACTGCGAAAGTTGTAGTGACTGTCGATGGTGTGAACTATCCAGCGACGAATAATGGTGATGGTACCTGGACGCTTGCAGATAATACGCTTCCGGTATTGGCTGATGGCCCTCATACGGTCACTGTGACTGCAACCGATCCTGCAGGTAATGTAGGTACGGATAGTGCAGTGTTGACGATTGATACCATACCAGCGAACTTGCTGGGTGCGATTACCGTACCGGACGACCTGAACGGTGACGGCATCATCAATGCATCAGAACTTGGCGCAGACGGTAGCTTCGATGCCCGTGTAGCATTGGGTCCAGATGCAGCG
>NZ_LFZQ01000039.1:0-319 GCF_001990725.1 Acinetobacter genomosp. 33YU
TTACTGGTGGCCCAAGTGTAACCACAGCAGGGATTAATGCGGGTAATCAGAAAATTACCAATGTTAAAGCAGGCACTAATGCGACTGATGCAGTCAATTTTAGCCAGTTAAATGCAACCAACCAGAATGTAACCACTGCACAAAACACAGCAAATACCGCATTGACCAATGCAGCAGCAGCGCAAGCGACGGCAGACAAAGGCCTGAACTTTAGTGTCAATGGTGGTACAACGGACAACGTGAAGTTAGGCGAAACGGTTAACTTTGCAGATGGTACCAATACGACTGCAGTTTATGACCCGACAACCAATACCTATAA
>NZ_LFZQ01000004.1:0-377850 GCF_001990725.1 Acinetobacter genomosp. 33YU
ACAGGTAATTTCGATATTTTTTAAAACTTATTTTCTAAACCACCTTATCATCAAATTCATCACTTAAAGCAACCAACTTAATCACAAGTAACTGTTTTTCAACAAGTTTCTATCTGCATCACCGCCGATGGATGTGCATTATAGAGGATTATTAACCCTTTGCAATACCTTTCTCATATTCTATTATTCAAGCGGTCACTTTTTGTGCTTTTTCGCCATATTTCTATATTATTTGACCAATTTTACATTGATAATAGGTTATCGCTTCTGTATTAAAATATATCTCTATCCAACTGCATATTATAGATAGCCTGGCTAGCGGTTAAGGAATTATATGAATTATTCTAATTTACTATTATCGAGCTTATTAACTGTTGGTATTTATACATCAGCACACGCTCAAGAAAATCTTACTGAAGGATCTACCGCGAGTTCGGAAGATGTCGCTTCGACAGAGGCTCAGCAGAGCCGCCCCCGCTCACAAATTATTAAAGACTTGAAAGGTCTAAAAGCTAAAGATTTAAAAATCAATGCAAACGCTGCTCAACCTGACACAGTAAAAGATCCATTACAGTCATTAAACCGCCCGATTTATTCTTTTAATGACATGCTAGATCGCAATTTTTTACGTCCCGTTGCAGTTCAATATAACGAAAAAACACCAGAAGATGTTCGCGGCTCTTATCGCCAGTTCCGCAAAAACCTGGGTGAGCCATGGAATGCTGTTAACCAACTCATTCAAGGTCGCCCTGGTCGCGCAGTAAAAACCCTAGGCCGATTTACTGTAAACACCTTAACAACTTTAGGTTTAGCTGACCCTGCTAGTCGCTTAGGGCTTCCACCTGAAGACGAAAGTTTTGGCGTAACTCTTGGTTACTATGGTGTTCCTTCAGGACCCTTCCTAATGCTACCTTTCTTTGGCCCAAGTACTTTACGTGATGGTTTAGGCTTAGCTGTAGACTCTCAAGCTCGTCCACAAAAGTATATTATGGATAACCAAGATGGTTTGTATTGGTCAACCAACGTCTTACAAGCTGTTGATACACGTGCCCAGTATTTAGATTTGGATCAAACGATACAAGGCGATCAATATGCGATGATTCGCGATTTGTATCTTCAACGTAAGGCGTTCCAGATTGCCGAGAAAAAGGGTAATTCAGCAGACGTATCTTTCATCGATGATGACGAATCTGAAGATGCTCCAGATGATAGCCAACCTAAAAGCAAGAAATAATTAAAGAAGAAATCAAGGTATTGTATCTACTATATAGAAAGGCAATACCTTGATTTTGATTATACATCCTCTATGATGGATAAAATGATCTTGAAAAAGGACAATCATATCTTCTATGTATTTTATTAAACCGACACGCTCTATCCCTTTCTTAGAGCAAGCTCTGGAATCACTTCCAGACTTACAAGTCATTCACATAGATGATCTCGATTTATACGATCCAACAATTATCGCAATTGCTGATGTACAAGATTTCCTGACTTATAAATGGCGTTTACCTACCATTGTGATTGCTTTCGAACATGAAGGTAGTGCATTAGCTCAGGCATGGGAGGCAGGTGCTCTTGCTGGATGGGTATGGAACCAGTTACCTCAAGATCTGAATAAAGCATTAACAAGAATTGATGCTCAATATAAACGCAATCAAGATAGTCGCGACTTACCTTCGGCAGCAGAATTACAAAAACGTTTACTACCGAATCCTATTGATTTATTAAATTATGAAGTTGAAACTTTTTTCCAACCTTCCGCATATCTATCAGGTGACTGGTATGACTATTGGAAATTAAACGATAAAGAAGTTTTATTTTATCTTGCAGATGTATCAGGACACGGTGTAACAAGCAGTTTATTAACTTCTTGGATGGCCGCCTTTCATGGCCGTTCAAAAACACCCCGACAGTTGATCAAAAAATTAAATGGAATGCTCGTTCAAGAAAATATTGAAAAACATATTACGATCGTGGTCGGTATTTTAAATCTTGAAACGCATAATCTTCGCTGGTCTAGTGCAGGTCACTACCCTCCTCCAATTATTTTTGAACCTAATCAACCCCCCAAAATTTTAACGACTAGTAGTTTCCCTTTGGGTTTAACAGATGAATTGGAAGTTGAAGAACATGTTTGCACATTAAATCGTCATGCGCGTTTTATTGTTTGCTCAGATGGAGCACTAGAACCATTTGATGGCGGATTGAATGATCAGTTTCAACAATTGGTCCAACATTTGCAAAATCAATCATTCCAAGCCCCTGATCATGTTGCTGATGACATCGCGATTTTTAGTCTTTGTCGAATGAATTAATTTAAAAATCAATCAATTAAAAAATATACGACTTAAGGACTCTTGAGTCTGAGATGGCACTATGTGATAATTTTTCTATCCTTCTCTGAAAATGGCATTTATATGTCAACAGGTCATGTTGAATATGCAAGCTTAAATGGAACGCATATTTTCAAACTTATTGGTGAAGTGCGAGCCCATTCTTGTATAAGTCTAGACAAACTTTTAAACAGAATTGAACAGCAAGAGAATGTTGTTGGTGCAATCGTTGATTTAACCCAAACAACATTTATTGATAGTACTGTATTAGGCATCTTAGCTAAGCTAGGCTTAAAACTGAAACAGACTCATCATATTCAAGCTGTGATGCTATCTACCAATCCAGATATCACAACCTTAGCCAACAGCATGGGGCTAGGGCAGGTTTTTGTCATTTTGAATTATTGTGGCGATCCTAACGTTTGTACTTTGACGCTAACGGATGAACACATTACTCATAATGCAATGCTAAGAACCGTGCTGGATGCACACAAGACATTGATGAAACTTAATGCAAACAATCAGAATATGTTTGAGCCACTTGTTAAGCAATTGCAGAAAGAACAAGACACGCTTGAACAAGTATCTGATAAGCAAAATGCCTAAATTTTATTGCTAATCTGGATTTGTATATGACTCTTGTTTCAGTTGTTCAAATGAATTCTCAAGATGACATTGAAAGCAACTTTCAAATAATCGAGTCATTGATTCAGCAAAGCAAAGCTCAAAATGCCAGCTTAATTGTTTTTCCAGAAAACTTTGTATGTTTCGCTGCTGGTAAACAGCGTGAAACAGCTGAGCAATTTGAATCAATTCAGCAAAGACTTGAGAAACTTGCGCATCAATATCAAATTTGGATTGTTGCTGGCACTTTACCGTGCCCATTTCGTCCAGATGGTTCTATCATACAAGATGGCCGTGTGCGCACAGTAAGCTTATGTATTAGTCCAGAAAGGACAGAAGCACGTTACGACAAAATACATTTATTTGATGTTCAAGTTGGCGATGCTGTCGGTGGATATCAAGAATCTCGCTTCTTTGAACCTGGAACAGACGTTGTAGTCACATCTACCCCTTTTGGCAATATCGGGCTAATGGTATGTTATGACTTGCGTTTTCCTGAGTTAGCTTTAACCTTGAGACAACAAGGTGCTCATCTATTGACTGCACCAGCAGCATTTACCTATACAACAGGGCAAATGCACTGGCAGCTTTTATTACAAGCACGTGCGATGGATAGTCAATGTTATGTTTTAGGGGCAGCACAGCAAGGTTGGCATGGAGAAAAACGTCAAACTTGGGGACATGCAGGAGCAACTGATAGCCGTGGACAAGTTTTAAGTATGATTGAACATGAAGGTAATGGTTTAATTACTGTACCTTTTGATTTAACTGCTCAAGAGCTTGTCCGTACATCAATGCCTTTAATGACGCATCGTAAATTAATTCACTATTAAAAGCTTAATTATTCATGTGGAAATATTTAATTAGCATTTTTTGCTTAGGGGCAAATATTCACTGTTATGCAGCTGAGTTTGGTGCAACGAATCATTTTGTTTCTCCAAATTTGCAGCTGAAACAAGATGTTCTTCCACCAACTCCAAAAAACATTCCTCTGCCTGCTTTTGGTCAGCGGATTATTGGTTGGGGAACGGGTGCTGAAGGCGCAAGACAACGTTTAGAAAATATTCAACCTGCTGATGTTTCTATGATTAAAAAACAAGGAACAACTTTAGAAATGATTACAGCTTGGCAAGATTTCTATGAACAAGAGCAACAACGTAATGAAAATAACCCAACTGCAAAATATCGTGCTCGTTTAATGAAGAAAATTGCCGATCTCTGGTAACTGTTCCAAATTCATATTTTCAAGTCATAGGGTAATTTTTCGATTACTCTTTTTTTTGCGTTATCTCATTTTTATCAATAGCTCAGAATTATGAGCATTTAAGAAATTAAACATAAAGCGATATACTACAAAAGCATCTATTAGTTTTCTGAGAAATATATGGACCAAGACTGTCAAAATTTAAAGCTTGAGAATCAGTTATGTTTCCTCATTTATTCAACAAATTTAGCTCTGAATCAGCTTTATAGAAAACTTTTGACTCCATTAGGCATTACTTATCCTCAATATTTGGTAATGTTAGTTCTATGGGAAAAAGATGAGATTACCGTTTCAGAGATTGGCAACAAACTATTTTTAGAATCATCGACCTTAACTCCCATTTTAAAAAAGTTAGAAGCAATTCAACTCGTAAATCGCACTCGTTCAAAAGAAGATGAACGTCAAGTAATTATTACACTAAGTGAAAAAGGTAAAGAACTTAAGCAACAAGCTGTGAATATTCCAGCTCATATTTTGGAAGCAAGTTCTTGTGACATGACCACCCTACTTAGTTTGAAAGATCAACTAACACAACTTCGTACAAATATAGCCAAATAATCATCAATTTTTTTACAAATTTGGCTTGTTAAAATAATTAAGTTGTGTACGATATATTTGTATTCAATTTAATTTAGGAATAATAAGATGTCTTTAGAAAAAGTTGTATATCGTGCAAAAGCTAAAGCAACTGGTGGCCGTGATGGTCGTGCAACGTCTTCAGACGGCGTATTAGACGTACAACTCGGTGTACCTAAAGAAATGGGCGGAGCTGGTGGTGCTGTAACTAACCCAGAACAATTATTTGCAGCTGGTTACTCAGCGTGCTTTTTGGGTGCTTTAAAGTTTGTTGCAAACCGCGATAAATTTAATATTAGCAAAGATGCTTATGTTGAAGGCGAAGTCGGTATTGGTCCAATTCCTACAGGTTTTAGTATTGAAGTAACGTTAAATGTTTACTTAATCGGTATGGACCGTGAAGAAGCTGAAAAATTAGTGGAGGCAGCTCATATTGTTTGTCCATATTCAAATGCGACTCGCAATAATATTGATGTGACTTTTAATATTGTGACTGAATAAGTTTTGATATTTCAAAAATGCCCGAATCAAATCGGGCATTTTTTATATCTTCCAAATTATGCTTCACTTGCCTCATTGGTTACTCGAAGCACTTCTTCAAGTGTAGTTTTACCCGAAAGCACTTTACGCAAGCCATCATCACGAATTGAACCTGAATACTGACGAGCATGGTTTTCTAATTCATATTCAGCGGCATTGCCATGAATAAGGCGACGCATAGGTTCATCAACAGGTACAATTTCATAAATAGCCGTACGACCATTAAACCCTAAATGTGAGCAATGATCACACCCTTTGGCTTCAGGTAACTTTAAAGCTGGCTCATGCGAGATATGTTGAAAAACCTGCTTTTCAAAAGTATCGGCTTCACGCCATGTCATACAATGTGGACATAAAGTACGAACCAAACGTTGAGCAACCACCCCAATTAAAGAGCTTGATAATAAGAAGGGTTCAATCCCCATATCTTTAAGCCGAGTAACCGCTCCAATAGCAGTGTTGGTATGTAGTGTAGATAAAACCAAATGACCTGTTAACGAGGCTTGTACTGCAATTTCAGCAGTTTCTAAGTCACGAATCTCGCCCACCATCACCACATCAGGATCTTGACGTAACATTGCTTTTAAAGCACGAGCAAATGTCATATCCACTTTGGTATTCACTTGGGTTTGACCAATACCTTCGAGTTGATATTCGATAGGATCCTCGGCAGTTAAGATATTTCGGGTATTGTCATTTAGATCAGATAGAGCTGCATATAAAGTTGTTGTTTTACCTGAACCCGTAGGCCCTGTGACTAAAATAATGCCGTGTGGACGATGTACCAATTGCGTTAAACGTTCATAATCATTTGACATTAAGCCCAAGTGAGTCATATTGAGTCGACCCGCTTGTTTATCGAGTAAACGCATAACAACCCTTTCACCATGTGACGATGGCAAAGTTGAAACACGGACATCAACTTCACGGCCAGCAAGACGTAAAGAAATACGTCCATCTTGCGGTACACGCTTTTCAGCAATATCGAGTTTCGCCATAACTTTAATACGTGAAACAAGTAATGGAGCTAGTTCACGGCGTGGCTGTACAATTTCACGCAATTGACCATCTACCCGTAAACGAACAGATAATTTCTTTTCGAAAGCTTCAATATGAATATCTGAAGCCCCTACCCGAATTGCCTCTGAAAGTAATGCATTGATCAGACGGACAATAGGCGCGTCATCTTCTTGATCCATTAAGTCTTCTGTTTCAGGAACTTGATCGGCAAGACTCAATAAATCTGGATGATCTTCTAAACCAGCCGCAACTTGTTGCGACTCCCCAGTGTCGCCTGCGTAACTCGTACTTAATAGACTATTAAACTCTTGTTCAGTACATAACTGATAATGTGCAGGCTTCCCCAAAATTCGTCTTGCTTCCTGCAATGCAATTTTTTCTGTATTTTGACGTCTAACAATAAAAACTTGATCACCGTCATAACGAAATAAAACACCATGACGCTTGGCAAAACTATATGGAACTTGTATTTGTTTCAATATTTGCATCACAATTTATAATGATGAGTAAGATGATTTTGAGTGTACTCTAAGCAGATTACAGCGTGAAGTCTGTTTAACAACTCGGTAGAGGAATTTTACGTCTTGTTTGAAAATAATGAATATCAGCCTCGCCCCCAAAATTCTTTAAAATGGTGGGGTGAACAGCACTTTGAAATTAACCAATCCAAAGCATGGCAATTTGGTTCAATGCTCTTTCGTTTAACGCGTGGCATAAAAGAATGGCGTATCGAATATTATCGTCCTTCTCTTCAAGATGATAATGAGCAAGATTGGCATCCAGTTGCCGACCCACATTTTGCTTTTCCACATAATGTTCAAGTCGAACGTTATATGTTTCGAAAGACCAATTCAGAATTTTTACTGATGCCACGTCTGGCAGATCGTTCTGTGGTTATTAAACCTGTTGATCCGATTTATATTCCAGCAGGTCAGCGAGGAACTCTTTATATTAGTACGCCTCTCTGGATTGCTGGTTTAGTTGAAAGTCAGCATGAGCCTTTATTTGAAATTCCTGTAATTCAGCCTAAAGATACATGGTTTGGGCCTAATGCGCAGCAAGGTGAAATTTGCTATGCAACCTCTGTTGATGGACGTACTGATTTAAACTTGTTAACACCACGTGCGTTTCGTGCAGTTACACCCATTGATTTTCACAATACCAGTAACCATCAATTACGCTTTGATCGTATGAATGTACCAGTAACTGCACTACCTCTTTTTTATAGTGAAAGTACTGGTCGTTTATGGACTTCTCAAATTAAAGTTTATTATGAGGGCTCTGACCGTCCTGCCCGTATTCGTATTGAAAACCGTACACCACCTCTTGCTGGTGAAGTGACTTATGTTCATCCCCCGCGGTCACCTGGTGGTGCACTATTTAATATGTTTGATTCATTCTTTTAAGGGGGTTATATGGCTGATACAAGTATTCCGAAAGAAATCGCTTATAGTCTCAAAAGTATATTTACCAATATTAATACCGAACGTATTAGTGAAATTTTAGTCGGTGTTGTGCTTTGCTTTATTGGTTTTGTTCTTGCACGCATTATTTCAAATACATTTATTAGAACTATTGGCTCACGCTTTAATGCTCATCAACGTTTAGTGTGGCGTCGTGGTATTTTTTATTTTATTTTCTTACTCTTCATTATGACGAGTTTGAAAGAGGCAGGATTTAAACTTAGTGTATTCCTTGGAGCGGCAGGGATTTTAACAGTAGCACTTGGTTTTGCTTCACAAACATCAGCCAGTAACTTAATTAGTGGTCTATTTTTGATTGGGGAAGGTTCATTTGAAGTCGGTGATACCATTCAAATTACCCTCATTCGTGGCAATACCATCGAAGGTGAAGTCATTTCAATTGACCTACTCTCGGTTAAGCTACTCACGCTCGACAATGTTTATATTCGTTTGCCGAATGAACAACTTATTCGTGCGCCTGTACACAACTTATCTAAATATCCGATACGGCGTATTCCAATTACACTCGCCATTAACTTTCACGAAGACATTATTAAAGTTCGCGAAGTGTTACTAAATGTGGCAGCGAATTATCCACTCGTATTAGATGACCCAAAACCTGCGGTAACTGTAACTGCATTTAGGGAATCATCGATTGAGCTTTTATTTGCAATGTGGTGCCGCCAAGAAAATTCTTTAAAAGTTCGAGATGAAATGCAAGAACGTATCCGAAATGGCTTTTTAGATAACCAAATTGAAATTCCTGTTCCTAAAATGGGATTAATTGATCGTCCATCTACTGTTTTTGCTGAAGATGATATTGATCAATACAGCAACCAGAAAGAGTTAAAACGAGAGCCTAAAGCTTAGGCTCTTGATTCTTCTGCACAGAGGATGATGGTGGTAATGGTGCAAGATAAGCAATTATCAACATTACCCCACCTGCTCCAATAAATGAAATAACTCGAGTTAATGTTGCACTTTGCGATAGATCAAGCAAAATCAACTTTAATACAACAATCCCTAAAAGTGCTGCACCTACAAACCAGAGTTGACGAATCATTTTCCGACTAGAGTATGTGGTCAATACAAATGCCAAAATAACCCAAAGTAGTGTCAGGCTTAATTGGACTATTCCATTTGTCCAAATTGCCACGCTCCATAGTGGTGTAGCCCAGTAGTGGTGCAAGCCCCGAACGACCACACTACTGAACACTAACAGTCCCACTAAAATTGTTGTAATTTTAAAAGTCCACTCCAGTGACTTATCTTGATCAAAATCATGTTGATAAATAATAAAGAGTAGGCCTGCAAATCCCGTAATTGAAAGTAAGTCAGTTAAGTTAAATAAAGGAACAAAATATAGGTACTCGGCAGAATGAATATCAACACTCACCGCAAGCAACCACAATAAGCTCAAACACCACACCGGAATTTGATGCAACAACGTCGCTTTATGAGCTTTATATGCCCAAAGTGAATACCCCCCTGGAACAAAAGCCAAAGCCACAATTGGCATTTGCGGAAAAATAGCCACACCCACTATCGCTAATACTAACCAGCTTAAACCAGCCCAGACTTTTAAGTAGCTAGATTCCCCCGACTGCGGTTGAGCGATAATAAATAAACCACTAAGAAGAATAGTACTAACAAGGAAAGTAATTTGCTGTAATGAATCTACCCATTTAAACAACGTAAAAACTTGACTTGTAAAGGCTTCACCCAAAATTAGTAACAGTAACAGACTAATTAAAAGTAACTGTAAACTTTCCCATTGGACGCGAAGCTTATAATGAATAACTGCACTAAATATTGCGATTAGGGCTATGGCAAACATCAAATATGGGCTTAAGGCATGATGATGCCATGCCATTATTTCTACACCTGCTACAGCACCCGCATACATACCTAGACATAAGAAAATGCCGCTAAACATGCTTGCACTGAAATAGCGTTGTTCTTTACTGTTGTATTGCAGTAAATAAAAGGCCGAAATGAATTGAGCAATTGCATAAATGCTAGTGCTTAGCGTTGGAAACTCTTCATTTGCCCAAACCTGATAAAACAGTGCAAGTGAGCTAAGTAAAACTAAAATCACCCCAATATATCGGCTTAAACGGTAGCGTTCAGTTACTCCCCATACAATGAGGGCCGTACCTTGAGCAACCCAACCAATAGCAGTCCAATGTGCCCCTTTCGCGAGTGGAAAAATTAAGGCAAAAAAAGCAACGGAAAGAATGAAAAAGCTTTTGGCAAGAACTGAAAGTTCTGGATGGGATTTTTTAATCCAATAAGTTAATACCGCATAAGTACCCGCTAATACAGCAGCACCAATCGTCAAAGCTTGGGTCGACTCATGAACTAAATAGGCATGAAGCGTAAAGCCTAATACAGGAACACTAAAAATAAGACCAACATCTAACAGTGGAGGTAAACGAATACCTACTTGTTTATCATGTTCTGAAACCCGCGATATATTTTGGCTATAACGAACACTTAACCAAATAAACAAAGCAATATGACACCATAAGATCCAGTCTAATGTGTCAAACTTTGCGGGTTCTGCATAAAATGCGATTGCACTACCACCAATAAACATTGTGGCAAAGAAAGCAATCTGATTTAGGATTTTCCAAGGCTGAATAAAATTAACAGCAGCCACTGCAAGATTAATGACGAAGTAATAACTAAATAGGCAAATCACATCTGGGCGATATTGCGGAATAACTAAAGGTGCCGCATAAGCCATACCGAGTGCTAATATTGCCAAATAAATTGCTTGTTGTTTTAAGCTCAGGAATACTGTAATTGCTAATAAAATAGCAAATAAAATACTCGCTGTAGTGAGATTAGCAATCACACCAAAATGATGTGAGAACACCAGCGTCAAAAATACAACTGCAAGTCCTACACCCTGCAATGCCACAGCAAAAAGTTGATTTTTCTTTTGCAAGGTATACCCAAATGCTGTTAACACAGCTCCAGCAATTGCAATAAAACCAAGTTTTACACCTAAGCTTAACTGCCAGTGCTCACTTGCAAAACGTAATAACAACACTACTCCAACCATCAGCACAGCAACAGCAACTCTTAAGATTGGATTACCATGAACCATCCAATCGACTGCTGGTTGCCACCATGCGCTTTGTACATGAGCTATTTGTTGTTCTTGATTTAAAGCTATTGTTTCAGGTAGAGCTGGCTTGACTGGCTCAACGATATTTTTTGGATCAACTTGCTCTATCGCTGGAGTTATAGCTTCTGTTTGTAGAGTATCGTTTACACGAACAGTTTGTTTTGCTGACTCAAGGAACAATAGACGAGTATGAAATGCACTAATGATTTGAATCAAACATAATAATAAAACCAGTAATGCCCCACCAGCAATCCACATCCAATGATTAATATAAGCAACTAATGCAACCAAGGCGGCTGCATAAATTACTGTTCTTTGTATGTGTATAGAATAAAGTGGCGTTTTCTGCTGAGAAAACTGTTGTTCTAAATGAATTAAACGCTGATGCAAATTTGATAAAAATTGAACTAATATGACAGTGAGCGCAATAGATAAAGCAACAACGGCGCTTTGAAATTTAAAACCAATTGAAATGGCTAAAAACAAAGTCAAAGCGATCAAAACGACGATCATTCCCTGTTTGTCTTTTTTATACATGGGCTTAGCAATATAACAGCTTCATTACATGTCATATTACTTCAAGCCAATACAAGCGTATATTTATTCATACAAAATACTGCAAAAATCATAATCCTGCATTCATAGCCATTTTCACGTAAAATACCCCTAATTCAAATTAAGGAATTGTTCAATGCCACCATTTGTCTTGGTTGATGGGTCCTATTTTTTATTTCGTGCATATCATGCATTACCACCATTGACGACCTCTACAGGGTTACATACCAATGCAATACGTGGGGCAATTTCTGCCATTCAAAAATTAATGCGCCGTATGCAGCCAACACATATGGCTGTCATTTTTGATACGCCTGAGCCAACTTTCCGTCATAAGCTTTCACCTATTTATAAAGGTGATCGCCCAACCATGCCTGAAGAGCTATCTCAACAAATTCCATATTTGCATGCATTGATTAAAGCTCAAGGGATTCCTTTATATAGTCTTCCGGGTGCTGAAGCAGATGACATTATCGGTACACTTGCTAAACGTGCCGTACTCGAGGGCCATCATGTCCTTATCTCAACTGGAGATAAAGACATGGCTCAGCTCGTCAATGACCATGTAAAATTAGAAGATAGCTTTAAAGACCGTGTAATGGACAGCGACGGCGTATTTGAGAAGTTTGGCGTTTGGCCAAATCAGATTATCGACTATTTAACGCTAATGGGCGATGCATCTGACGGTATTATGGGCGTGCCTGGCGTGGGCGCAAAAACAGCAGCCAAGTTACTGACTGAATACGGCACATTGGACAATATCATTGCCAATGCTGATCAACTTAAAGGCAAGATTAGCCAAAATATTAAAGATAATTTAGATAATATTAAGCTTGATCACCAGTTAGCTAGCATTGTCTGTGATCTTCCTTTAGAACTCGACTGGCATGAATTAAAGCTTACTGATCCAAACGTAGAGGCTTTGCGTAATCTATACACTGAGCTTGAGTTTAGAAACCAATTACAATCGCTTGATCATCCAAACAACCCAAATAGTTCAAGCTACAAACAGCAAGCTTCACAGACTATTGTTCAAAATGAAGTTAAACCTGCTGAAACGATAGAAACCGAAGATCAAGCCAGCTTAACTAGTCAAGATGACCAGCTTGGAACTGCAAATTATCATACTGTTTTAACTCAAGAAGCTTGGGATCAACTCTGGCAACGCATGCAAAATGCTGATCATTTTGCTATTGATACAGAGACCACAAGTCTTGATTACCGTATTGCAGAAATGGTCGGTTTTTCAATCGCCTTTGATGCACAAGATGCCTACTATGTGCCTTTAGCGCATAACTATGAAAATGCACCACAACAACTGAACCGTGAACAAATTCTAGCTCAAATTAAGCCTGTGCTAGAAAATGAAGCAGTTAAAAAAATCGGTCATCACCTTAAATATGACGCCCATATTTTTGCAAACCACGGTATAGAGCTTAAAGGCTGGTATTTCGATAGCATGCTGGCATCGTATGTACTAAATGCAGCTGCTACTCGTCATGGTATGGATGATGTTGCTCGTGTCTACTTAAGTCACTTAACCACGACTTTTGAACAAATTGCTGGTAAAGGTGCTAAACAGAAGACTTTTAATCAAATTGAGATTGAAGTTGCTGCTCATTATGCAGCCGAAGATGCACATGTGACCTATCGTTTATATGAAGTCCTTTCAAATAAACTTAAAGCACATCCTGAGCTAGAAAATATTTTATATAACATTGAAATGCCAGTTGCCCGAATTTTGTCAGGCATGGAAGAAGATGGTATTCGTTTAGATCATGCTTTCTTAGACAAATTAAGTGTCGAGTTTGCAAAAACCATGGAAGGCCTTGAAAATCAGGCTATGGAAATTGCAGATGAAACTTTTAATATTGCTTCACCTAAGCAAGTAGGCGAAATCCTATTTGATAAATTAGGAATCAAAGGTGGTAAAAAAACTGCAACTGGACAATACAGCACCAGTGAAAGTGTTTTAGAAAAAATTGAACATCCTTTAGCGGAAATTATTCTAGAACATCGTGGGTTAGCAAAGCTAAAAAGTACCTATACTGACCGTTTAGTTGAGCAATCTCATAACGATACCCATCGCGTACATACGAGTTATCATCAAGCACTCACAGCGACAGGCCGTCTCTCCTCTTCTGATCCTAACTTACAGAATATTCCAATTCGTAGACAAATTGGCCGTCAAATTCGTAAGGCATTCATTGCACCAGAAGGACGAGTTCTATTGGCTGCCGATTACTCACAAATTGAACTTCGTTTAATGGCTCATTTTTCTCAAGATGAAGCATTGGTACACGCGTTCCAACATGGTCAAGACGTTCACCGTCGTACGGCAGCAGAAGTATTGGGTATTGCAATTGAAGATGTGACTAATGACCAACGCCGCCAAGCGAAAGCAGTTAACTTTGGTCTACTGTATGGTATGTCTGAGTTTGGCTTAATTCGTCAATTAGGCTTCACACGTCAAGAATCGCAAAATTATATTAAGCAATATTTCCAGCGCTATCCTGGCATTTATGAATATATGCAACGCACACGTCAGGTTGCATCAGAGCAAGGCTTTGTGGAAACCATTTTAGGTCGTCGTCTATATACACCAGATATTGATGCAAGAAATGTGATGGTACGTAAGGCTGCTGAACGTGCTGCAATTAATGCGCCTTTACAAGGTAGTGCGGCTGATATTATTAAACTTGCAATGATTGAAGTTGATAAAATCTTGCCAAAAGATCAAGCCAAACTACTACTTCAAGTACACGATGAATTAGTATTTGAAGCTAATCAAAATATTGCTGAGGAACTTTCAAAACAAATCGCAAAAGTCATGGAATCTGTTGTAGAAATTTCCGTGCCTTTAGTGGTTGAAGTAGGACAAGGACAAAACTGGGATGATGCCCATTAATTAATAGAAATAAAAAAGGGCTGTGAAATACAGCCCTTTTTATTGAGTTAGCTTAAAGACCAGTTAAGAGAACTTTAGCAACTTCATTCATTAAAATTTCGGCAATATACAGTGCCAAAAATGCCAAAATTGGCGATAAGTCAATCATTCCCATATTAGGCAATAAACGACGGAATGGCGCCAGTAATGGTTCAGCTAAATCTTGAATCACTTCAATATAAGGTGAACGAGATTGAGTGAACATAACCACCCAACTCAAAATGATTGTCGCAAAAATCAAATAACGGCAGAAACGAATCAAATCTTGAATCATGGTCACAAATGTCAGAATCACTAAATGAATCGGACTATTTGGCATTGAGCCAGAAAGATACATTACACCGAAAATTTTCAGTAAATATAAAATAATTAAAAGAACTAATGCGGCTAAATTGAATCGGCCTTTTGCGACCGTTGGAAAAATTCGGCCAAAAATATCAACAATTTTCGTCGCTTTTACTGTCGATAAAACCACAGGATTATAAGGACTTACTGCCGCCAATTGCATTAAAAAACGGAAAAAGACCAATAAAATCGCGACATTAATTAAAATTCCAAAAATTAGCGCAGAATTTGCACCCATAGTTGTCTTATCCTATTTAAGCTATTTTGCACTGTCACTCAGTTCTTGAGCCAACTCTTGACTACGCTTCTGTGCAGCAGCCAATGCAGATTGAATATTTTGGGAGATTTGTGCACGGTCAAAAACTTCAAGTGCAGCTTGTGTCGTACCATTTGGTGATGTCACATTCTTACGAAGTTCAGATGGAGTATTTGAACTCGTAATTGCCATTTGAGCTGCACCTAATGCCGTTTGAAGAGTTAAAGCAGTAGCAACTTTTTCATCAAGTCCTAAATTTTTACCAGCACGGATCATACTTTCCATGAGATAGAAAAAATATGCAGGACCTGAGCCAGAAACCGCTGTTACCGCATCAATTTGAGCTTCGGAGTTTACCCAAATTGTTAAGCCTGTGGCTGCTAAAATTTGACTCGTTAATTCACGATCCGCAGAACCCACCACATCATTTGCATAGATACCATGCGCACCAGTTTGAACGAGGGCTGGCGTATTTGGCATAACGCGAACAATTCGGTTGCTATCAATTAAGTTTGATATCGTTTGAATTTCAGCACCAGCAATAATTGATATAACCAATTTATCTGATAAAAATCCTTTTAGAGGACGCAAAACAGTTGCCAAAACTTGTGGTTTTACTGCCAATACAACGACATCAGCATTTTTAATTGCAGCCACATTATCTTGTGTTACATGAACTTCTTTTTCTTGTAATAAATGGCGGATTTGTTCAACTGGATCTGAAACGGTAATACGTGTTGGCGGTAAACCTCTTGAAATCAGGCCACCAATCAAGGCTTGGGCCATATTACCACCACCAATAAAACAGATATTACTATTTACTGCACTTGTCATAACCATATTCGCCATTTACCAGATCACAAGAATGAGAAATTAAATCTGGTTGCCATCCTCCTTGCTCACAATACGGAGACTGAGCCAACCAAAATCCTTTCGGTGTAAAAACCCCAAGCATAACATTATCTATGACTAATATTTGAATTGTATGACGAAGCCAAGGCAAAATATGTGCTTCTTGAATTGCTTTTTTTAACGGCCATTGCCCAACACGACCATATAAATGGACTTTTTCACCGCCTTGACGTCGAATTATTTTCAATTCTTTATTTAGTAAAGAATGACTCAAACCAATTTCTTTAGACAGAATATGAAAAAGTCCAGAAGCCCCCTGCCATTTTTCTTCTAATTTAAATACATGCTCGAGTTCAGCTTCAACCGGATTTAATGTTTCGGCAAGAAAATCTTGCTTACTTAATCTATAAAGGTAATTTTGATAACGAACATAGTAAAACTGATTCCAGTGCAAAGCGGCTTGTGCATCAGACTTTGAATTAATTACTTCACTCTTTAACCGCTCAACCATTTCAAATGCAGGCCGATATTGTCCATCACCTTTCATCCAAACAGAAAGTAATTGACGCTGACGTGCAGATGTCAACTCTAGTAATTTAGTTAAATCTAAACACTCAGCCGTGCCACAATGTTTTAAATCAACTTTTAAAACTTCTTCTAAAATTTCAGAAGCATCTTGCATGAGATAACTGGTTCGGCTTAAAGCCTGCTGCATTTTCGGAAATCGATTTTGTAAGAATGGCCAAAGCTCTTCACGTGACCATGCCCGATCATAATGAATATCATAATTTGTAGGATCATTTACATACTCAATTTCAAGTTGAGCGGTCCAAGCAGCAATTTGTTCACGAGTTAAATCTAAAAAAGGACGCCAAATCGCCATATCTACACGATAATCAATAGACTGCATAGCAGCAAGTCCATCAACACCAGCTCCCGACAACAATCTTAATATAACTGTTTCGGCTTGATCTTGTTGATGGTGTGCAAGCACTAAAGTTTCATTAGGTTGTAAATGCTGTAGATAAGCTTGATAACGTGCCTGACGTGCTTGAGCTTCCAAATTACCATCAGTAACTTGGACTTTTTGAATAATATAAGGGATATTTAAACTTATTGCTTGATTGGCAACTAGTTTCGACCATTCTGCACTTTGTTCTTGCAGTTGATGATCAATGTGAATTACTCGGATCTTTTGAGGGAAAATTTGAGACATCAAATGTAGCAGCAGCATTGAATCCATGCCGCCACTACATCCAATAAGAAAAGAGCTATTCTCTGAAAACTCTTGAGACTGCTTTAAGACGCTATGCCTAAATTTTCGCTGCCAAACTTCATTAAACGTTGATAACGTGCTTCGCATCGTTCATTTGCATCCATTGGTAGCAATTCATCTAAAGCTTGCTTCAAAACTACTTTTAGATTTTGCATAACACGCTCAGGGTCTAAATGAGCCCCTTCGCCTTCATCTACTACATATTCAACAATACCTAAAGATTGCAGCTTATCTGCTGTCAAACCTAAAGCTTCACTTGCTTGAGCCGCTTTTTCAGCAGTCTTCCACAAAATAGATGCACAGCCTTCTGGTGAAATAACAGAATAAATACTATGAGATAGCATAATTACTCGGTCAGCAACACCAATACCTAAAGCACCACCAGAACCGCCTTCACCGAGTACTGTTGCAACTACAGGAACTTTCAAACTTGAAAGTTGAGCAAGACTCGTTGCAATTGCTTCAGCTTGTCCACGCTCTTCAGCACCAACACCTGGGTAAGCGCCCATAGTATCAATAAATGTAAAGACTGGAAGATTAAAACGCTCAGCCATATCTAATAAACGCTGAGATTTACGGTAACCTTCTGGGTTCGCCATACCAAAGTTGTGCTTTAATTTTTCACGGGTACTACGACCACGGTGTTGTCCAATGACCATCACAGGTTGACCGTCAAAACGAGCAAGACCACCTACCATCGCACCATCGTCACCAAACAAACGATCACCATGCAAGGCATCAAACTCTGTAAAGATTTCACCGACATAATCTAGAAATTGCGGACGATCAGGATGACGTGCAATTTGAACCGTTGTCCACGCTTTGGACTGAGTAGCTTTTTTCATAGGTCGAATATTATCCCTTTAATCGATAAATTTTTCCGACTGAATATTCAATTCAATGTCCCAATGCTTAAACTGCTCTTGCTCATCATGCAAGTCGGCAACTAACAATGGCCATTGTTTGGCATCACCAGAAACACTAAGCTGCCATTGTTGATCATTTATGATGGTTAATTCAATGGCAGGAAGCATCTGATCACTGCGACTATGATTGAGTAAAACTGCAAGGCGAAGTAATAAACTTAGGTAAAGTAATTTATTACCGCCAGCCTTCAAAACTTCATTTTTTACATCATTACGTAATTTACGTCGATGGTGAGCAACTAAATGTGAAAGATGATTTTGATCAATTTGTGAGAAACCAGGAATATCAGAATGCTGTAATAAATAAGCACCATGACGATGATATCCACCGTGACTAATTGCTAAACCAATTTCATGCAAATAGGCTGCTCTACGTAGTAAGTCACTGTCTTCACTGGTTAAATTAAGTGATTTTGCAACACCATCAAATAAATGTTGGGCTGTATTTACGACACGTTCTGCTTGTTTAGGATCGGCGTTATAGCGCCCCATCAAGGCCTGTACACTACGATCCCGAATATCTTCATGCTTGAAACGACCTAACAGGTCATACATGACTCCTTCACGTAATGCACCATCAGAATATGCCAAACGTTCAATTTCTAAAACTTCGAAAACTGCGTACAAAATTGCCAATCCGGCTGGCAAAACTGCTCGTCGATCTTCTCGTAAACCTTCAAAATCAATTTCAGAAATATTTTTGAACTTAAGTAGTTTATCTTTAAGTTTATATAGGCCTTCTCGAGTGACATTTTCTTGCTCGTCA
Organism: Acinetobacter genomosp. 33YU; assembly: GCF_001990725.1. NCBI lineage: Bacteria > Pseudomonadati > Pseudomonadota > Gammaproteobacteria > Moraxellales > Moraxellaceae > Acinetobacter > Acinetobacter genomosp. 33YU. Next base: position 18,883 of record NZ_LFZQ01000004.1, read on the forward strand.
CTTAACCCCATATTCACCATAATTTGACGGCAAGCTTTAATCGTTCCACTTGAGCCAACAACAGTATCCCAACCTTCCATCTTATAAGTCGTTGCGATTGCTGAAAGTTCTTTGCGGGCAGCAACTACAGCTTTATCAAATGCTTTTTGTGTGATTTCGCCATCAGCGAAATAAGCTTTTGTATACGCCACACATCCCATTTGTAATGATTCGGTATAAATTGGCTCAAACTCTTCGCCAATAATAAACTCGGTAGATCCCCCACCAATATCTACAACTAAACGACGTCCGCCATTAGCCATCGTGTGAGATACACCAAGATAAATCAAACGAGCTTCTTCACGACCCGCAATAATTTCAATAGGCTTAGGTAAAATTTCGGCCGCTTTTTGAATAAATTCATGACCATTTTTAGCTTGACGCAAAGCGTTCGTTGCCACAATTCTTAAACGATTGGGTTGAACCGAACTTAAACGTCCAACGAAACGAGCTAAACATGCTAATCCACGTTGTTGCGCTGCTTCTGTTAGGTTTTTATTTTCATCCAGACCAGCTGCAAGCTGTACTTTCTCTGACATTGAAGCCACTTTTTTAACTTCACCGTGATCTACCCGTGCAATCGCAAGGTGAAAACTGTTCGACCCCATATCTATGGCAGCAAGTAATTCTTCATCAATCAGAAAGTCAGACATTATTGAACTAAACCCATAACAATTCACGCCTAGAGTAATTCACAAGAATGCAATTGAAAAGCCATTTTCATCAACATTTATTAGCCATCGATATTTTTCTATTTGTTAAACGATTGTACAAGCCGATGATGAATATCGTGAGCATCCATTAGACAAATTTAGTTAAGCCTTGAATAATAGCATCAAACCCTTACATTGAACTAAGTAGCTATGTAATACTGATAGAGATTATATCCTCACACAGTGATAGCACTTTTTTCTAAAAATTGGAGCCGTACCATGTCTGCGACTATTGTAAATACAACTGATGATAACTTCCAAGCAGATGTCCTTGATGCTGAAACACCTGTACTTGTTGACTTCTGGGCAGGTTGGTGTGCGCCTTGTAAAGCCATTGCACCTGTTCTTGAAGATTTATCAAGTGAATATGCTGGTAAAGTAAAAATCGTTAAAGTTGACGTGACTTCTTGTGAAGATACTGCAGTAAAATACAATATCCGTAATATTCCTGCTCTATTACTTTTCAAAAATGGTGAAGTAGTAGCTCAACAAATCGGTGCTGTACCTCGTTCTAAACTCGTTAGCTTTATTGACGAAAACGTTTAAAACGAAACGTTATAGATGAAAATACGCTATACCTATATAGCGTATTTTTTTCGGCTATAAATTGACAAATTAGCTGATCTCACTTATATTGCATGCTCAAGAGGCACTGAAGGGAATCGTCTTCTGTCCGGCTTCTTACAAGACACAAACATAAAGATCGCCACTCGGCAACAGAAATTGTTTTTTCACATTTCTCTTCGAAACAGTTAATCAGACTTCTGAATTGTTATTGTGTAAATACAATTGCGATACTCTTTTTTGTATGCGAGCGATTTTTCTTCTTTTAAACCACACTCTACTCTTTCCTAATTCTGACCCTTATGAATTTAACTGAACTCAAGAAAAAACCAATCGGCGAACTAATTAAAATTGCTGAATTTATGGGCCTTGAAGGTATGGCTCGTAACCGAAAGCAAGATATTATCTTTGCCATCTTGAAACGCCATGCAATGAATGGCGAAGAAATTTTTGGTGACGGCGTTCTTGAAATTCTCTCTGATGGTTTTGGTTTTTTGCGCTCTGCCGCAGGTTCGTATTTAGCAGGTCCGGATGATATTTATGTGAGTCCTTCACAAATCCGACGCTTTAACTTGCGTACAGGTGATACCATCACAGGTACTATTCGCCCTCCAAAAGAAGGTGAGCGTTATTTTGCGTTGCTCAAAGTTAATCAAATTAACTATGACACGCCAGAAAATTCTCGAAATAAAATTTTATTTGAAAACTTAACTCCTCTTTTCCCAACCGAACAATTGGTTATGGAACTAGGTAATGGTACGACTGAAGACTTAACTGCTCGTGTTGTCGACTTAGTTGCCCCAATTGGTAAAGGTCAACGTTCAATTATTGTTGCACCGCCAAAAGCGGGTAAAACAATGTTACTTCAAAACATTGCGCAATCTATTGTTAGAAACAATCCGGAAGTATTCCTTATTGTTCTACTTATTGATGAGCGTCCAGAAGAAGTAACTGAAATGGAGCGTACTGTACGCGGTGAAGTTGTTGCCTCAACATTTGATGAAGCACCTGCCCGTCACGTACAAGTTGCAGAAATGGTGATTGAAAAAGCAAAACGTCTTGTTGAACATAAAAAAGATGTTGTGATTTTGCTTGACTCTATTACACGTTTAGCTCGTGCATACAACACTGTAATTCCTTCATCTGGCAAGGTACTAACAGGTGGTGTAGATGCTCACGCATTAGAACGTCCTAAACGTTTCTTTGGTGCTGCCCGTAACATCGAAGAAGGTGGTTCTTTAACGATCATTTCTACTGCGCTTATTGAAACTGGCAGTAAAATGGACGATGTAATTTACGAAGAATTCAAAGGTACTGGTAACCAAGAAATTACACTTGATCGCCGTATTGCTGAAAAACGTGTCTTCCCTGCCATGAATATCAAAAAGTCTGGCACACGTCGCGAAGAACGTTTAATGGATGAAGATAAATTACGTAAAGTCTGGATTCTCCGCAAACTTCTTCACCCTATGGATGAGTTGGCTGCTATGGAATTCTTACTTGATCGTATGAAAGAAACTAAAACAAATGATGATTTCTTTGATCAAATGAAACGTAAAGCTTCAACTTAATCAATTTTACTATCATTGAGAAAAGCTACTCTATTGAGTAGCTTTTTTATTTGGTTGACAAGCTTTACACAAAAATACATTTTGTTGTTTTCTATGTAAGAATATATTTAAGTTTTTGAAAACAAATATTTTTAGTATAAAAAAATTAGGTTTTTTAGTAGCTTACTTATACCTTTTCCAATATGTTTAATCTAATTGATTGTTTTTTTCTGTTAAAAAACAGCCTGTTTTTTCGTTTTTTCTACGCTTTTTTGACAGGTGACAGTAGTATTTCAACATTCGCAGTGATAGCATAGCGGCAGACCAGTTAGACTGCTCCATGCGTTGTTACCTAGCTACGTTTAGGAATAATAAAAGCAAAACAGCCTAACTTAGGTTTTTTTAATCTCAAATTTTTTTTGTGAGAGTGATGCCATGTTATTCAAAAAATTCGCTGTTGCTGCTGCTGTTGCCGCTACTTTAGCTTTCGTTGGTTGTTCTAAGAAAGAAGAAGCTCCAGCTGCTGCTGCTGCATCTGAAGCTGTAGCTGCTGCTTCTGAAGCTACTGCTGCTGCTTCTGAAGCTGCTGTTGCTGTTGACGCTGCTGCTTCTGAAACTGCTGCTGCTTCTGACGCTGCTGCTTCTGCTTCTGACGCTGCTGCTGCTGCTACTGACGCTGCTGCTTCTGCTGCACACTAATCTATACTCTAGATTAGATAAAAAAGAGGACTTTATGTCCTCTTTTTTTATGCTTAAATTTTATAATTTAAACAATAGCTACGTTATATATTATTTAAATAATATTTATCACCTATAAAATATACTTTATTCCAAACCATTAAAAATTATAAATAAAAAAAAGCAGATCAATCGATCTGCTCATTTCCAACACGTTGTCTAAATTTCTGACCTGCTCTAAAGGTCACTACTCGGCGAGCAGAAATTGGAATTTCTTCGCCTGTTTTAGGATTGCGTCCTGGACGTTCGCGTTTATCTCTAAGTTCGAAATTACCAAAACCAGAAAGCTTAACCTGCTCACCCGCAATCAGCGCTTGGCTAATTTCGTCAAAGAACAACTCGACCATTTGTTTTGCTTCACGGCGATTTAAGCTGGTTAACTCACTTAAATGATCAGCCATGTCTGCTTTAGTTAGTGCTGTCATGAGGCCCTCAATGTCGCTTGATAAGTGTTTTCCAACACTTGGATTATATTGTCCATACCAGATTTAATTTCAGCATCTTCAAGCGTACGTGAAGGATGTTGCCATAGTAGTGCAAACGCTAATGAACGTTTACCTTCTTCGACACCCTGCCCCGTATACACATCGAATAACCAAGTAGAGTCTAAAAGCTCTCCACCAGTTTTTTCGATTAACTGCTGAATATCTCTAACATTTATATTATCAGAGATTAAAAGCGCAATATCACGTCTAACCGAAGGAAAACGTGATAATTCTGTAAAATTAGATACATAAGATTGCAAAACTGCTGCCTGATCAAGCTCAGCAACCCAAGTTGTGCTCAAATCGAGCTCATTTTCTAAAGATGGGTGCAAACGGCCTAGGTAACCAATTGATTTACCATCAACTAAAATTTCAGCTGATTGTCCCGGATGTAACCAAGCACGCTCTGAGCGTACATATTCAACTTTGACACGTCCAGCAGCTAAAACTTCTTCTACTTCACCTTTGAAGTCGAAGAAATCCATTGGCTGTAGCTTAGCATGCCATGATTCTGGTTCACGAGAACCTACAGCAATTAAAGCTAATGTCGGGATTTGCTTTAAGTCTTGAATAGTCGTAGCATTTTGATAATCAAAACGTAAGCCCAACTCAAAGAAACGCACACGGCTTTGCTGACGGTTTAAATTATATTGTACACAAGGAATTAAGCTAGAAAGCAAAGTGCTACGCATTACTGCCAAATCACTTGAGATTGGATTTGTAAGCATTAATGGATTTACTTGTGGGTTCAATTGCTTTTCAAGTTTTGCATCAGCAAAGCTAAAACTAATTGCTTCTTGGTAGCCCAAAGTAACTACTGTTTGGCGTAACTGTGCAATTTCAAAACGATCTTGGTACTTAGCAAGCTGAACATCCATGCTTGGTAGACTAATCTGGATATTGTCATAACCATCAATACGTGCAACTTCCTCAATCAAATCTTGATAAATTGCCATATCGTAACGATGTGATGGAGGAATAACGCTCCACTCACCTTCAGCTTTAACAGTTACTTTACAACCTAGTCGAGTTAAAGCATCTGTGATGAACTCAGCAGCAACTTGATATCCCAATAATTGGTCTACTTGAGCTTGCTTAAGTTCGATCGCTTCACGTTTTGGAAGTAAATCCGTTTTTTCAGCTACAGTGATAGGACCAAACTCACCACCCGCTAATTCTTTAATGAGCTGAGAAGCACGATTCATCGCAATTAATGGCAATTCAAAATCTACACCGCGTTCATAACGTTGCGAAGAATCTGTATGTAAACCAAAACGGCGAGCACGCCCAGCAATCGCAAGTGGAGCGAAGAATGCGCTCTCCAAGAAGATATCAGCTGTATCATCAGTTACACTTGATGCTAGACCGCCCATAATACCAGCGATTGCTAATGCTTTCTGGTCATCTGCAATCACCATTATATCTTCTTGCAACTCAACTTCTTGATCATTCAAAAGTTGTAACTTTTCTTGTGGCTTAGCATGGCGAACGTGCACAGTTCCTTCGATTTTAGATAAATCGAAAGCATGCATTGGCTGACCCAATTCCATAAGGACGTAGTTCGTTACATCAACCAAAATACTGTGAGTACGAATTCCTGAACGTGCTAAAGCTTGTTCCATCCACTCTGGAGTCGCAGCTTTTACATTCACGTTTTTAACTACACGTCCTAAGTAGCGTGGAGCACCATCCGTGCTAATCACTACTTTTTTCTCATCAGTGATTGTCGCATCAACTGATTTGATTTCAGGCTCATTCATTTGCAGTTGGTTAATTACCGCAATCTCACGTGCGATACCACGGATACTGAAACAGTCACCACGGTTTGGTGTAATACTGATATCGATGACGTTATCATCAAGTTTCAAATATTCACGAATGTTTACCCCTACTGGAGCATCGGCAGGTAATTCAAGTAAACCATCGATTTTATCTTCAAGGTCAATTTCAGAAGCACCGCACAGCATACCTTGTGACTCAACGCCACGAAGCTTACCTTTTTTGATTTTAAAATCACCTGGTAATACTGCACCAATAGTTGCTACAGGTGCTTTCATTCCAACACGAACGTTAGGAGCACCACATACAATTTGCAGCGGTTCACCTGAACCAATATTCACTGTTGTGACTCGTAGACGGTCTGCATCTGGATGTTGTTCAACTGTTAGAACTTCACCAACCACAACCCCAGTAAATGGCTTAGCAACAGGCGCTAGTTCATCTACCTCAAGACCAAGCATAGTCAACTGATCAGATAATGTATCACTATCAATGGCTGGGTTAATCCATGTGCGTAACCAATTTTCGCTAATCTTCATCTTTATAAACCTTATTTAATCCTGAAAAAATGTTAGGCAAATTGGCGTAAGAAACGCACATCATTTTGATAGAACATACGTAAGTCATTGATGCCATAACGCAACATTGCAAAACGCTCTACCCCTAAACCAAAAGCAAAGCCTTTGTATTTATCAGGATCAATACCCGCAGCACGCAATACATTTGGATGTACCATGCCACAGCCTAATACTTCTAACCAACGTCCACGCTCATCCATGATATCCACTTCTGCACTAGGCTCTGTAAATGGGAAATATGATGGGCGGAAACGTACTTTTAAATCTTTCTCAAAAAATTCATTCAGTAGGTTAATTAATAAACCTTTTAATTCAGCAAAGCTGGTGTTCTCAGCAACGTACAAGCCTTCGATTTGATGGAACATTGGCGAATGCGTTTGGTCTGAGTCACAGCGATATACACGGCCCGGACATACAATACGAATTGGCGGCTGGCTTGTTTCCATGGTACGAATTTGCACACCAGAAGTATGCGTACGCAACAAATGGTTTGCATCGAAATAGAAAGTATCGTGCATGGCACGTGCAGGATGGTGCCCAGGAATATTTAATGCTTCAAAGTTATGATAGTCATCTTCAACTTCCGGTCCTGTTGCAACTGTAAAACCAGCTTTAGTAAAGAACTGGCAAATACGTTCTTGTACTTGAGTAACAGGATGAACTGTACCAATGCGCTGTCCACGACCTGGTAAAGTAATATCAATGGTCTCATTTGCTAGTTTTTGCGCTAGCGCAGCTTGTTGTAATGCCGTTTGACGCTCAGTTAAAGCGCTATTAATTGTTTCTCGAACAGCATGAATCGCAGCACCTTGTACTTTGCGTTCTTCAGGGTCCATTTTCCCTAATGCTTTCGATTGTTCTGCAAGCTGGCTTTTTTTCCCTGTAAATTGCACACGCACCTGATCAAGTGCAACAAGGTCTTGAGCTGCTGCAATGGCAGCAAGCGCTTCTGTGGTCAGGGCTTCCAGTGACATATTAACTCTCAAAGCAACAAATTTAAAAATATAATAAAACACTGCATTCTAACAGTTTTTCACCGTATTGATGAAGTTTATCCATCATGAAAAATGTATTAGGCAACAAAAAGATAAAACGTATAAAATAATACTATCGTCAATGAGATCAATTATTATGGCGCTCAATCAGATTTGGAAACAACAACTTACACTTGTGACCTACGGTAATGAATACCTTCGCCAGAATTTAAGCTTCAACCAATGGCGACAACATCATATTTTTGACCAACATAGTTTTCAGTTTCGTGACTTAATTTCACAGCATTTACTTGCTCAACATTTCCAAGTTTGGCTAGAAGCACTCAAAAAACAGGGAACAACCCAAATCTCTCTTCACTTATCAACCATCTTAAATGAAGAGCAGAATCCAAATAATAATGTAGAACTTTTACCTTATACCCATTTTATTGTGAGCCATCAAAATAATAAAAAAATCGCATGGATTTTTGGCCATGAGCTTGCCGAATGGTATAGCAGCGATAACGAGTTTGAACCACCTTTAAATCAGCGTAGTGATTTACGCTTAGAAACTTTCTGGCGTTTTGAGCTGAACGAAAAATTATCTAAGAAAGTTGATGCTGACTTAAAATCACCTCAATGGGATGAAATTGCTGACTTTATGGAAACTGAGTTATTTCGAAGTAAGTATGCAGCAGGTTTTGCAGAACCAGAATTTCAGAAAAAATATTTTGATGGATCAAATGATCGAATCTCTATAGATAAACAACCAACTCTTGCCCTTATTCCTGAAAACTACCCAGCAGATTGTGCACACCAACTCCTCTACCGCACCCAAGCTTTATCAGATTATTTGGAGCAAAAGAAACGCGCCGCAAATGATCCTTTAGGGGAAGACTTAGACCAAGAACAAATTATTAACTTAAGAAATTTTACCCATAAAACTGATGATCTATTCGCAAAGCTGATTGTGAAAGCAGCAAATCATTATCAAACAGCTCAATTAAAACCTGTTGAGAAACCCTCTCCTTTTGATGCAACAAATGAGTCCGTAACTCATTTAAAAGCACCTCATCATAAAACTGGTGGAACAGGTGTAATCAAGCTCATTATTTTAACCGTTATTATTTGTGCCTTAGCTTATTATTTTGGGCTTTAATCTTGATTAAAGTTCCCATTGATAAAGCAACTCTGTTATTCCGAAGCCGAACTCTGGTAGTTCGGCTTCACCAATTAACTTTGCTCCTATTTTTTCATAGAAGAAGCGACTCGGATTTTTATTAAAAACATCTAAACGAATAAAAGCATAACCTTGATTTAAAGCGCATTGATAGAACTTTTGGAATAACTCACGGCCTATGCCTTGCTTTTGAACTTCTTTTAAAAGATAAAAAGCAAGAATTTCAGCAATATTACTTTCTGGGTTTAAATAACCATCAAGAAAGCCTTTTACTACTCCATTTTCAGTATAGATAAATAACTTATGATCAGAACTTCTGCTTATCTCTTTCCATAACTGTTCTTTATCTAGTGCGTTAAGCTCATCTAATATTTCTTGCTTAACCATACCGGTATAGGTTTCTTTCCAAGCTTGCACATGTACTTCTGCAATAGATAATGCATCCTTAAATGAGGCTATACGAATATCTGTGTCATTTAATGGTTTCAATTCACTCCCCTCACGTCACTACTTTTTAGAATGAAGTATTGATTAGTCTCACACGTACCTACTCAGTTAAAAACTGCTCTCGAACATGCATTAAAGCAAATCCCAACAAATTTAGACCTTGCCATAGAGATGGATCTTCGATATCTGGATGGTCTTGAGCCATACCAATACCCCAAATTTTATCGACAGGAGATGCTTCAACCAAAATACGGTCTTTCGTTGCCAATAAGAATTTTTTCAATTCAGGATGCTGTGAAAATTTAGCAAAATTCGCCTGCACCACGATGTCAAAACGATTTTCTTGCCATATCTGTTCATCATAATTACGCACTTTACGGCCGAGTTGCTTCGCTTCATTCGGATGTTTAACCTGCAAAATTCGTGCAAAAATTTCTTCATCATTAAATAATTTTGCTTTTTGCGCCATCATATAGTGCTCAGCAGTAAAGTACTCGACACCTTCTACCTTAAATTGCGCTGAGAACCACTGGCTAAAACAGCTTTTATCAACAAGGTCAGCTTGTTTAGGAGTATGTCCCCAGAAATATAAGTATTTATACTGGTGACCTTGCTGCACTTTTTGAATTAAATCATTTAGAAATTTTTCGTCTTTCATCATTTATCTCTGATTATTTTATCTTTTAAAAATAGAACCGCTAAAAATAAAAAAGACCGCTAAAAAGCGGTCTTTCTTTGAATCTCTAAGCTTATGCAGCTAATGCGCCTTTAGCTTTTTCAGCTAAAGCAGCAAATGCTACTGCATCATGCATAGCGATGTCAGCTAATACGCGACGGTCGATGATCACTTGAGCTTTTTTCAAGCCATCGATCATACGGCTGTAAGACAAACCGTTTTGACGAGCACCAGCATTGATACGCGCAATCCATAGAGCACGGAATTGACGTTTCTTTTGACGGCGGTCACGGTAAGCGTATTGACCAGCTTTGATTACCGCTTGGAACGCTACGCGGTAAACGCGTGAACGAGCACCATAGTAACCTTTAGCGCGAGCAAGAATTTTTTTGTGACGACGATGAGCCACTACACCACGTTTTACACGAGCCATTTATAATCTCCTTAGATGTATGGGCACATACGACGAACTGAATTCATGTCAGAAACATGAACCATTACACAGCCGCGTAATTGACGGATACGTTTAGCAGATTTTTTGGTCAAGATGTGGCGCTTGAACGCTTGTTTACGCTTAAAACCGTTTGCAGTCGCTTTGAAGCGTTTAGCTGCACCACGGCGAGTTTTTAACTTAGCCATAGTAACCTCTTTTAGGCACCTGTTCGGCGCGATCGCACCATTGCAAAATCGACCTGCAGGTAAGGAAGCGCGTATTTTATAGCATGCTGACTAAAATTAAAACTACTCTTAGCATTTTTTTGGATTACCAACTTAACAAACTAAAAAATTCATATCATTTTTTTAGAAGGTAGTCATTGCTAATAAATTCAGCATCGTGGCTTATTTCACTCTATAATATGTTCAAATTATCAACATACGATATTTCAAATGCAGAAACATGATGCATTCGCTGCACTGCGCTATAGAGATTTCTCTATTGTTACCATTAATCAATTTTGCTTAACGTTAGCAATTTTGATTCAAGAAATTATTGTTGCTTATTCACTTTATCAAATTACCAAAGACCCTCTAACTTTAGGCTTAATTGGATTAGCAGAAGCCATTCCATTTATTGCCCTATCGCTTTGGGGTGGCTATTTTGCTGATAAATTTAATAAACAGGTCATTATGAAAATCTGTTTATTTTTCTCAGTGCCTCTACCTTTAGTTTTGTGGCTGTTGTTTCATTTACATGGTTTAGGCCATATCAGCGTAAATTTCCTTTCTTGGGGTATTTATGCAGTGATTTTTGGCTTAGGTACCATACGTGGTTTTTACAATCCCTCTGCCACATCATTGAAACCATTCTTAATTCCACGCGAACTTTATGCCAATGGCGCAACATGGACAACGATTGGTTGGCAAAGTGGCGTGATTATTGGGCCTATGCTAGGTGGGTTTATGCTTGCTTACTTAGGCAGAGAAACCAGTCTTTTTAGTGTTGCAGCCCTACTTAGCATCTGTTTTATTCTCATTAATTTATTACAAAAAAGAAGCTTTCCTAAAATTGAAACTACCAATGTATTAGAAAGCTTAGGTGATGGTTTCCGCTTTATATGGAAAACCAAAATAGTTCTCTGGGCTATTTCTCTAGACCTTGCCTCTGTTTTATTTGGAGGTGTGATTGCCCTATTGCCTATCTTTGCAGAAGATATTTTAAAAGTGGGACCAGAAGGCTTAGGTTATTTACGTGCAGCCCCATCTATTGGTGCCCTCATTACCATGATTGCTTTGACTCGTTTTCCTCCAAATCAACACGCATGGCGTAACATGCTATTAGCAGTTGCCGGGTTTGGTGTATTTACGATCCTTTTCGCTTTCTCAAACAATATGTGGTTATCCCTATTTGCACTGGCGATGACAGGTGCTTGTGACAGTATTTCAGTTGTGGTTAGACAAACCATTTTGCAAATTTTCCCGCCAGAAAATATGCGTGGTCGCGTTGCGGCTGTAAATGGAATGTTCGTTTCATCTAGTAATGAATTGGGTGCATTTGAATCAGGCCTAGCAGCTAAATATTTGGGAACGATTGCCGCGACTATTTTTGGTGGTTGTATGACACTTGCAGTGGTCACGTTCTGTTGGTTAAAAACCAACGACCTATTTAAAGTCGACATTACCAAAAGCTCAGAAGACTAATTAAATCCTTTTAATAAAAGCATCTTCGGATGCTTTTACTTTAAATAAAGTCTGTAATTACCCAATAAATGAAAATATAACGCCCAGCCTTAGCAATAAGAACCGTAAATAAAAAACGCCAAAAATTTTCTTTGAATAAGCCAGCAACCAAAGTAATAGGGTCACCAATCACAGGTGTCCAACTTAAAAGCAGCGAATAAAAGCCATACTTATGATAAAAACGTTGAGCTTGTTCTAAACGTTTTTCAGAAACTGGGAACCATTTTTTATGTTTAAACTGTTCTATTTTTAAACCAAGCCACCAGTTCACACATGAACCGAGTACATTTCCGAAAGTAGCAATCGAAATAAGAAGAAATGCAGAATGTTGATTTTTTAATAATAAAGCAGCGAGTACAGCTTCTGATTGTAGCGGTAATAATGTAGCCGCCCCAAAAGCACTCAAAAAAAGTAAAAAGTAACTTAGCATATTAAATTAAAACCAAACTACCTTTCACTTTATTCATTACCTATCAAGTAAAATTAGATAACTTTAATTGATAATGCTTTTTGTACAGCTGGACGTGCTGTTAAGCGAACAATGTATTCTTGTACATATGGGTAATCCTCTAATTGAATACCTTGCCATTCATAGCGCAAAATCCAAGGTAAAATTGCCATATCCGCAATTGAGTATTCGCCTGCAACAAACTTTTGCCCTATAAGCTGTTTGTTTAATACACCATATAGACGTTTAGTTTCATTCAAATAACGCTCTATGGCGTAAGGAATTTTCTCTGGTGCAAAGCGATTGAAGTGATGATTTTGTCCTAACATCGGGCCTAAACCACCCATTTGCCACATGAGCCATTGTTCTACTTCAACTCGCTCTTGCTCGTCAGTTGGATAGAACAAGCCAGTTTTTCGACCTAAATATTGTAAGATTGCCCCTGATTCAAATACTGAAATTGGCTCACCACGTGGACCATCCTGATCAACAATTGCAGGAATTTTATTATTTGGAGAGATTCTCAGGAAGTCGGGTTGAAATTGATCATTTTCTAAAATATTAATTGGATAAAGAGTGTAATCCAGTCCCATTTCTTCTAAGGCAATTGTGATTTTATGTCCATTGGGTGTACCCCAATAATATAGATCAATCATTCTATTTTCCTATTCATCGTTATCATGACTGCGTCTTGCGTTATATCATGTTTTGGGTAATACAATAATATTTCCAACACCAAAAAACACATAAAATTTGAGAATAACTTTGGTTCAAAAAGTTATTAAATCGCACTTTAAAGGAACTAAACCACAAAATGACAAGCAAAAAAAAGCACTGCTTTTGCAGTGCTTTTTTTGAGTATTACTTTTTCTTTTTAGGTCCAAGTAACATACCCATTTGTCGACCTTCCATTTTCGGAGCTTGCTCTACAACCCCAAACTCAGCTACATCTGCTTCAATTTTTTGTAATTGAGCTAAACCAAGTTGTTGGTGAGCCATTTCACGACCACGGAAACGTAAGGTGATTTTGACTTTGTTGCCTTCTTCAAGGAACTTCAAAATAGCACGAAGCTTAACTTGATAATCACCTACATCAGTTGCTGGGCGTAGTTTGATTTCCTTCACTTGCACTTGATGCTGTTTTTTCTTGGCATCTTTTTGCTTCTGTTTCAGGTCAAACAAGTGCTTGTTGTAATCCATGATTTTACAAACAGGCGGCTCAGCGTTTGCGACAATCTCAACAAGGTCAAGATCTGCATCCTCAGCAGCACGCAGTGCTTCATTTAATGAAACAATTCCTTTTTGCTCACCATCAGCAGCGACGAGGCGTACTTCTTTTGCACGGATCTCATCGTTAATTGCTGGACGGTTACTCTTTGCACCTTGTTGTTGGTTACGGTCAGGCTGTTTAATCTTTCTTACTCCACAATATACCGGCCACGTTCGGCGACGGCAGATTTCACTAAGTCAATGAAAGCATCCACTGACATAGTACCTAAATTTTTTCCTGAGCGAGTACGTACATTCACTGTACCTTCTTCAACTTCTCGATCACCAAGAACTAACAGGTAAGGAATGCGCTCTAGAGTACGCTCACGAATCTTAAATCCGATTTTTTCATTTCTCAAGTCAGAAATAGCGCGAAGGCCATTTTCCTTGAGTTTTGCCACAACTTGCTCACTTGCTTCAGCTTGAGCATCGGTAATGTTCATGACACATGCTTGTACAGGTGATAACCAAGGCGGCATAAAACCAGCGTAGTGTTCAATTAGTATACCAATAAAACGCTCAAAACTACCAAGAATTGCACGGTGCAACATTACAGGCTGATCACGTTCATTTTCTTCAGTTACATAAGAAGCGTCTAAACGAACTGGCAAGTTGAAGTCACACTGAATGGTACCACATTGCCATACACGACCAAGACAGTCTTTTAAAGAGAACTCAATCTTTGGACCATAGAATGCGCCTTCACCCGGCTGCAACTCCCATTTAAGACCAGCTTCATCTAAAGCATCTGCTAAAGATTTTTCAGCTAAATCCCAAAGTGCGTCATCACCTACACGCTTTTCCGGACGAGTAGACAACTTCATTTGAACTTCTTCAAAGCCAAAGTCTTTATAAACATCTAAAGTGAGTTTAATAAAGTCTGCAACCTCTTTTCCGATCTGTTCTTTAGTACAGAAGATATGTGCATCATCTTGGGTAAAGCCACGAACACGCATAATACCGTGTAAAGAACCAGATGGTTCATTACGGTGACAAGAACCAAACTCAGCTAAACGAATTGGTAAATCACGGTAAGATTTCAAGCCTTGGTTGAACACTTGAACGTGACAAGGACAGTTCATTGGTTTTACAGCATAGTTACGACTTTCTGAATGAGTCGTAAACATATTTTCTGCATAGTTTGCTGCATGGCCAGATTTCTCCCAAAGCGTAAAGTCTACGATTTGTGGAGTTTTAATTTCTTGGTAACCATTATCTTGCTGAACTTTACGCATGTACTGCTCTAGTACTTGATAAATAGTCCAACCGTTTGCATGCCAGAACACCATACCCGGTGCTTCTTCTTGCATATGGAACAAGTCTAACGCTTTACCAATTTTACGATGGTCACGCTTTTCAGCTTCTTCAATACGCTTGATATAAGCTGCTAACTGTTTTTTATCAGCCCAAGCAGTACCATAAATACGTTGAAGCTGTTCATTCTTCGCATCACCACGCCAGTAAGCGCCAGAGATTTTTGTAAGTTTGAATGATTTTAAAAATTTAGTATTTGGTACGTGCGGACCACGACACATATCTAAATAATCTTGATGGTAGTACAAGCCCATTTGTGTTTCTTCAGGCATGTCTGCAATCAAGCGTAATTTATATTCTTCACCGCGTGCAGTAAATTCAGCAATGACTTCATCACGTGGCGTCATTTTTTTAACAACATCGTAATCTTGGTCGATGAGCTTTTTCATACGCTCTTCGATCGCTGCCATGTCATCTAATGTGAAAGGACGTGGCATCCAGATATCGTAATAAAAACCTTCTTCGATGACTGGACCAATCACCATTTTAGCTTCAGGGAAAAGCTGCTTTACAGCATGCCCTACAAGGTGTGCACAAGAATGGCGAATGATCTCAAGACCTTCTTCATCTTTTGGAGTGATAATTTGTAAGGTCGAGTCTTCGGTAATTAAGTCACATGCATCAACTAGGCGATCATTTACTCGTCCAGCAACGGTGTTTTTTGCTAAACCAGGCCCAATACTTTGAGCGACTTCCATAACAGATACAGGGTGATCAAAACTTTTTTGATCGCCATTTGGCAATGTGATAATTGGCATAAAAAAATCCTTAAGGAGTGATGCCCTATACGAAGGAGCATTTCACCGCGAGATTATGATCGAGGCGAACCTCAAAATATAAAAACGGTGTAAATCAAAATTAAAAACCAGAAAGATTTTACACTTGTTCACGCCAAGTGAAAACCTTTGTGCTCATAAAATCATAAATAGATGTTGATTATACCGTAAACAGCAATAAGTGACTTTCGTAAGTGTTTCTCATAAATTTTAAGAAATACATAAATAGGATAATTATTCATCAGAACTGATTTAACATGATGGAAATAGCATTTGTGCTCATTTTCTGACTGAGGGGTATTTCTGTTTAAGACTAAAGCATTAATGCTTTGATTAATATTAAGTCATATTTTCAAAGAATGAATTAAAAAATAGAACATGGAGTTGTTTCACATGGTTAGTGCATACGATGAATTACCACGTACACAAGCAAACTTTGTTGCGTTATCCCCTTTGCGGTATTTAGAACGGGCAGCTTATATATATCCAGATCAGGCTTCGATTATTCATGGCAACCGTCAAATTTCGTGGAAAGAAACTTATCAGCGTTGTCGGCAATTTGCCTCTCAGCTTCAACAATTAGGTATTACTAAAAATGATACTGTTTCTGTATTATTGCCCAATATACCCGCAATGATCGAAGCACATTTTGCTGTACCTATGGCTGGTGCTGTTCTTAATACATTAAATACTCGTTTAGATGCTAAAACCATCGCCTTTATGCTAGAGCATGCTGAAACTAAAGTACTTTTAGTTGACCCAGAGTTTGTTAATTTAGCCAGAGAAGCCCTCTCACTGATTCCTAACCAACGTATTATTGTGATTGATGTAGCTGATGAAGAATATGAGGGAGAAAATCAATTTCTTGGTTCATTTGAATATGAAGAATGGATTGCTCAAGGTGATGCTAATTTTGAATGGCATTTGCCGCAAGATGAGTGGGATGCGATTAGCTTAAATTACACCTCTGGGACAACAGGCAACCCTAAGGGAGTGGTTTATCACCACCGTGGGGCTTACTTAAATGCAGCGAGCAATATTCTAGCCTGTGGCATGAAACCTCGAGCCGTTTATTTATGGACGCTTCCTCTGTTCCATTGTAATGGCTGGTGCTTTGCATGGAGTATTGCAGCCAGTGGTGGAACCAATATTTGCTTACGCAAAGTTGACCCTGAACTGGCTATGCAGCTTATTGCAAAACATAAAGTTGATTATTTCTGCGGTGCTCCAATTGTGCTGTCCATGATTATTAATCTACCTAAAGAAAAACAGCCGAACTTAGAACATCATGTAGAAGTTATGGTTGCGGGAGCAGCACCTCCTGTCGCCGTGATTGAAGGTATGCGAAATATTGGAATTAATGTAAACCACGTTTATGGTTTAACTGAAACTTATGGACCATCCGCGCTTTGTGCCTCTCAAGCAGGATGGAGCGATCTTTCTATTACAGAGCAAGCACAACTACATTCACGTCAGGGCGTGCCTTACCCACTTCAGGACAGTATGCGAGTGCTAGACCCTGAAACGATGCAACCTGTACCAAATGACGGTGAAACCATGGGAGAAATTATGTTCCGTGGCAATATTGTGATGAAGGGATATTTAAAAAATCCAAAAGCAACTGAAGAGGCATTTGCAGGTGGTTGGTTCCACACTGGAGATTTGGCAGTTTGTCATCCAGATGGTTATGCAAAAATTACGGATCGTTCCAAAGATATTATTATTTCCGGTGGAGAGAATATTTCATCTTTAGAAGTTGAGGACGTCTTATATAAGCATCCCGCAGTTTTAACAGCTGCTGTTGTGGCAAAACCCGATGAACGTTGGCAAGAAGTACCATGTGCATTTATTGAATTAAAAACAGGTGCTACAGCAACTCCTGAAGAAATTATTGCACACTGTCAAAAAGAGCTTGCTCGCTTTAAAGTTCCTAAGGATGTGGTCATTACTGAAATACCAAAAACCTCAACAGGCAAATTACAAAAATTTATCTTGCGTGAATGGGCAAAGGAGCGCGTTTAAATATTTTCAAATAAAAAAGCGACGTATTGAACGTCGCTTTTTTTTATTTGAAAGGTATTAGCCTTGATCTGACAATAAAGCAATTTGTTGCACGTAGTTAATAAACTTCTTTTTAGATGCTTCAAGATCTGCTTCTGCAACTTGCTGAGTTTTATCACGGTTAATTCTTAACACATGTTGACGCAAAGTATGACGCTCTGATGCATTATAAATTTTGCTAAACTCATTGATTGCAGGATCACCCTGTTCAATCATACGATCTACCCAACGCATAAGTTGAGCTTGCTTTTTCGCACCTTGTTGAGGTGTCAAATAAGACAAAATGACTGTCTCATCTTCATTACGCAAGAGTTTACCAACACGCTGAAACTGGCGACGGCGTGCTTCAAACGAACTAATATTCTGGACTTCTAAAAGAGCATCAATTAAACGCTCATCAACCGGAAGTTTTTGAATCTGTTTGATAGAAAGTTGTGCTAACTGCTCGCCTAAAGCAGCCATACGTTGAACTGCTTTTTTCTGTTCGGTTTTACTTGCACGTCCTTCTAAAGAATCAAAATCTTCTTCAGTATAACGCTGGGGACGACGTGCCACGATTAATCTGCCTCATAAAATTTTGCGGCGAATAACGCCTGTACTTCGTTTAATGCCTGTTCTTCGTCAGCGCCATCAATGACCAAACGTAAAGTGGTCCCTTTACCTGCACCTAACATCAGTAACGACATAATATTCTTTGCATCTACCAAATGATCGCCCTTACCAATCTGAATTGACGAACGAAACTTCGTAGTGACCTCTATCAGTTTTCCTGATGCACGTGCATGTAAACCGAGTTTATTAATTACATCAACAGTTGTGTCTATCATGACCAGTGCTTCATTTCTCTGTGTAAGACCTGAACAGTCCATTCTGCCTCAAGTGCTTGTTTTAGTCTATCTACCATATAGACTGAACGATGCTGGCCGCCTGTGCAACCTATTGAAATCGTCATATAGTGACGATGCCCTTCAGCAAATGCAGGCAACCATTTTTTTAAGAAGTGGTGTATGTCCTCAAACATTTCATTTGCTTGCGGACTTGCTTCTAAAAACTGTCTTACTGGCTCATCTAAACCAGAAAAACGGCGTAATTCTAAATCCCAATGTGGATTTGGTAAATGCCGTACGTCAAAAACATAGTCAGCATCTAAAGGAATGCCATGTTTATAACCAAATGACTGCAATATAACAATCAGGTTATCCGACTGCCCTAATTTTGACAGCAAGATATGTTTTAAATCATGAACACTTTTATCTGTAGTATCAATATGAACAGTGGCACGGAACTGAATTGGAATCAGCAACTGCTTTTCTTCATGAATACACTGTAAAAGGCTTTTGAAACGGTTCGCCAACGGATGCGGGCGACGTGAAGCACTAAATCGAGCAATTAAATCTTGATCTTGTGTCGTCAGGTAAATCACATCAACCGTACCATGCTTTTGTAGTTGCTCAAAAACATGATCGAACTCCTGCATATCTGCCCGTGTACTTCGGACATCTACACCTAAAGCGAGTTGTTCAAGATTATTTTCATGATCTAGCTTTGCCACAATTTCAGGCAGCAATGCCAAAGGTAAATTATCAATACAGTAATAGCCCAAATCTTCCAACACTTGAAGAGCTGAAGATTTTCCTGAACCAGACTGTCCTGTCACGATAAGTATACGCTTCATGGCATGGCTGTCCTTTTATGTATTATTGAGGTGTAAAGGCAACTTGTAAATTATCAATTAAACGTGTCCCACCCAACTTAGCCGCAACAAACAACACAATATTACGATCAAATTGAGTAACAGGTAACAGATTTGACTGACGAGCTTCCACATAATCCACAACAAAACCATTGTCTGTCAACAACGTTTTTAAATCTGCCAAGACTTGTTGCAAATCCTTACCTTGATGTAATTGTTCTTCAGCTTGCTTTAGACCTTGATAGATGACTGGTGCCGTTTGACGCTGTTCAGGCGTCAAATAACCATTACGCGAACTCAATGCCAGACCATCTGCGGCACGAACAATAGGCACACCAATAACTTCCAACGGAATATTTAAGTCTTGAACAAACTGGCGAATTACAGCTAACTGTTGATAATCTTTTTGACCAAAGAAAGCATAGTTTGGCTGCACAATATTAAAGAGTTTTGTGACAACCAGCGCTACACCGTCAAAATGTCCTGGGCGTGAACTACCACACAAGTCATCCGTAATTTGACTAACACTAATGTTAGTTAAACGAGGTTGTGTACCGTACATTTGCTCGACTGAAGGTGCGAAAACGATGTCACAACCAACATCTGCAAGTAGACGGCTATCTTGCTCCAAAGTACGTGGATAGTTATCAAAATCTTCACCCGGACCAAATTGGGTCGGATTCACAAAGATACTTACAACCACAACATCACATAACTTCTTTGCTTCACGAACAAGTGTGAGATGGCCTTCATGTAGATTTCCCATAGTTGGGACAAAACCAATGATTTTACGTGCAGCTCTAGCAGGATTTAAAGAAGCAGCTAAGCCTTGTATAGTGGTTTCTGTTTTCATGAATTACAGCTCAACATTGAAAGTATGTTCTTTGGCAGGGAACGACTGATCTTGTACAGCAGCATGAAAAGATTTAAAAGCATCTAAAATAGCTGTTTCACCAGACTGTTCTTTCATGAAGTTACGCACAAAACGTGCAACCTTACCAAACGTCAAACCTAACATGTCCTGTACAACCAATACCTGACCGTCAGTCGCATTACCTGCCCCAATACCAATCACTGGAGTATTTGGGAATAGCTCAGCAATTTCTTGGCCTAGTTGCGCAGGAACACATTCAAGCAATAGTACCGCTGCTCCAGCTTCAACCACAGCCGTACAGTCAGCAATCAGTTGATCCGCAGCTTCACGTGTTCTAGCTTGCAACTTATAACCACCAAACACATGCACAGATTGAGGTGTTAAACCTAAATGAACACATACAGGTACACCATTACGCGTTAACACTTGTACTGTTTCACTTAGCCATGCACCGCCTTCGATTTTGATCATCTGGGCACCAGCTTGCATAACTGTTTTCGCATTCTGCAAAGCATCGTTTAAAGTGGCATAACTCATAAATGGTAAATCAGTCATAATCAATGCATGCTGGTTACCACGGCGCACCGCTGCCGTATGATAAGCCATGTCTTCAACAGTTACAGGTAACGTTGAATCACGACCTTGAATTGCCATTCCAAGAGAATCACCAATTAAGATAGTATCAATTTCAGCAAGTTCCATTGCTTTTGCCATACTTGCATCGTAACAAGTTAGACAAGAGAACTTACGTCCTTCGGCTTTAAATTTTCTTAAGTCACTAAGACTAATCATGATGGTATCCTCTACAGGAGTTTGCAGAACGTATAAGTCAGGCTTAAGCCCAAGACTCATCAGCAAGTACAGTCAGCGTCGGCTGCTGTAAGAGTTCTAAATTTTTAAGTGGCTGATCATTAATATGTAAATCAGCATCTAAATCTAATAAAGGAATCACAACAAAATCTCTTTGCAGTATTCCTACATGCGGCACAGTTAAGCGCTCATTTTGTATTTTTTCATTGCCATAAATCAGTAGATCAAGATCTAAAGTTCGCTCACCCCAATGACGTAGTCTCACACGTCCAGCTTCCTGTTCAAAGCGCTGGAGCTGGTCAAGTAAGTCAAGCGGAAGTAACTCGGTTTGTAGCTGAGCGACTGCATTTAGATAGTTCGGTTGATCTTGAGGACCCATGGGTGGGCTTTGATACAGTTTGGAGACCTTCACTTCACCAATAGATTTAAGCTTAGCTATTGCTTCAGACAAAATCTGGCGTGAGTCACCTAGGTTACTTCCTAAGCCAATATATGTGGTTACTGTCATTGTGTAGGCCCAAAAATAACTTGGCTCAAATCACGTTGTACCCGCTTGCGCTTTAAAATTGGGTGATCACTCGTCATGTTAGCTTGTGATGCAGAAGATTTTTCCATAAAGCGATCAACAGACTGCTCTTGTCGTGAGCGTTCTTTCTTACCACGACGGCTTCGAGGTTCTGGAACGTCTACCAAAGGCTCAATTTCTACATCAAATCTGTTGCTTTCAATCGGTTCAGCAGCAACCTTACGACGACTTTTCGCTTTTTGACGATTATATTGGCTAATCGCGGCTTCTTTTTCGTCATTTGACATTTCTTGGTAAGCATCCCACCAACTCCCCATTCCTTGCGTTGTGTCATCACCTGACTTTTCACGAAGTAATAAGAAGTCAAAACCTGCACGGAAACGCGCATGGCTTGCCAATGCTTCAATTTGCTGTGGCTTTGGATTCAGCAATCGGGTTTGCATTTCCCAAACTTCACGAATAAAAGTTTCAGCAAAACGAGGAATGACTGTACGTGTGGCTTGACGTTTTAAAACATCTAAACCGGCCTGCGCACGAGCTTCTGCTGGAACCACACCTTTTGTTAAATAAAAATCACAGCGTTCTAAAAATGGCTGCCACAATAAAACCGCATAGAAAAATGCTGGGTTAATGGTTTTACCAATTTGAATACGTTGATCTGTATTTTTTGCAGCGCGTTGAATAAATGGCGTCAGATCTGGACGAATATCAGCAAAAAGCTGCTTCCACACGCCAAATTCAATTAGCATTGGTAATACACGTGCCAAATGACCCATTGTGAAAAGCTTCTGAGACTCATCATATAAACGGTGCGGAGAAACATCACGAAGTAACTGTGTCATCTCAACATCAAAAATATCGAGAATATTTGAATCAATCTTGAAATTTAGCTTCGCTGCAAAACGTAATGTCCGTAGCATACGCACCGGATCTTCTTCAAAACGTTGTGCAGGATCACCCAATAAACGTAAAGTCTTATTTTTGACATCATCAATTGCTTTACAAAAATCGAGCACAATACCCTTACGTGGTTGGTAGTAAAGCGTATTGATAGAAAAATCGCGTCGAGCAAAGTCCTGCTCTATTGTTCCCCAGTTATTGTCACGCAAAATCATGCCTGAAGCATTGGTGACTGCTTTTTTAGGAGGAGCACGGAAAGTCGCAACTTCGATTAGCTCACGCCCTGAATAGACATGTGCCAATTCAAATCGACGACCAATAATTCGGCATCGACGACCAAAAACTTCTTTAATTTGAGAAGGTGTTGCATTGGTGACTGCATCGAAATCTTTAGGATTGAGTCCTAGCATTAAATCACGGACACCACCCCCAACAATATAAGCCTCATAGCCTGCTTTGTTCAGACTATCGATCACATCTAAAATCGAAGAAGGAAGTTGGGCTGTGGACAAACCACATTTTGACGCTCGCAAGGTTTGCAAAAGACGCTGTCTCCTACGTCAGGACGTAAATAACAAGTTGTCGCTAATCATAGCTCTAACACACACAAAGGGCAATTTGATTCTCTTTAGATTGCGCAGGAAATGATAATTGACGAACAGAACTTTTATAAGGCTAAACGCGATTTATTTTTTTCAAAAATAGCGGGGCCGATTCCTTTGACGTTTTTAATTTCGTCAATATTTTTAAAACTTCCGTTCTTCTGTCTATATTCTACAATCGCTTGCGCCTTTTTCTCACCTACGCCTTTTAACTGCTGAAACTCATTTACAGTGGCCTGATTCAAGTGAATTTGCCCTGTAGAGTCATTAGAACTCTTAGTATGAGAATTTTTAGAACCATATGAATGAGAAGGCTTAGAGACGTTTAACTTTTGGTCGTACATCTGCTGTTTAGCCTTCCATTCCTGAAAGTTTTGATCAAAAGATTGAGCAAAAACCGAAGGTGAAATTACCCCTAAGCACAACATCATTAAAATAAAACAATTATTTTTCCAAATTCTCATGCTGTATCGCATGTCGTTTTTCCCCTGAATGTAATTGTCGTTTTGCTTGGTTCCACAATTCATCCATCTCGGACAAAGTCATGTCTTCTAATGTTCTTTGCTGTTTTATGGCTTGCTCTTCAATAAAAGCAAAACGACTTCTAAATTTATGTATGGTTGATAAAAGTGAAGTTTCACTTGAAATGTTAAGTTTACGTCCTACATTGACTAATGAAAACAGACAATCTCCAAATTCGTCTTGAATTTCATCAATATTTTGATTTTTGAGCGCCTCTTTGAACTCACCGAGCTCTTCTTCTAGTTTTGCATAAGCATCTTCTACTGTTTCGAAATCAAATCCGACTTTTGCAACATTCTTTTGAATTTCGTGTGCTTGAAACAGTGCAGGACCATGTTTAATTTCATCTAATCTTGATTGCGGCTTGCCTTGCTTTTCTTGATGTTTAATTTGTTTCCATAGCTCACTGACTTGTTCGGGTGTTAAGTTATTAAATTGATCAGCTTGAAACACATGTGGATGACGTCTTATCAATTTTTCACTAATTGCCTCAACTACATCTTGAAAATTAAACGCCCCTTGTTCGCTAAACATTTGCGATTGAAATACAACTTGTAGTAACAAATCACCTAACTCATTTCGAATCTCATCAATATCGCCCTGACGAATGGCAGCTTCGACTTCATATGCTTCTTCAATCGCATATTTAGTCAATGACATTGGGGTTTGCTGTTGATCCCACGGACATTTTTCACGTAGCTCTTGCATAATTTTAAGCAATTTATCCATGGTAACCCTCAAGTTAAAAAAGTCGGTCAGTAAATTTAAAATTTTAATTTGCTATGATCAAAATTAAAGCGGCAAATCATTCGTCATATTGTAACGATAAAGAGAAAAAAGATGAAAAATAGCATCCTGATTAGTGGCGCAGCTCAAGGTATTGGCGCAGAAATTGCGCGAGTATTTTATAAACAAGGATATAAAGTAGGCATTTATGATATTAACGAATCACTTGCTCAAAGCTTAGCAACAGAGTTAGGACCTAATGCATGCGCTGGCTATTTAGATGTTAGTGATTACAGCCAGTGGCAACATATATTAAAAGAATTTACCGACTGGGCTGGCGAGCTTAATATTTTGGTGAATAACGCAGGCATATTATATTCTGGGGCCTTTGAACACATCGATATCAATTCACACCAAAGAACAATCAATATTAATGTAAATGGCGTAATCAACGGCTGCCATGCTGCACTGCCCTATTTAAAGCAAGCTTCTTTTGCACGAGTCATCAACCTCTCATCAGCTTCTGCAATTTACGGACAAGCTGATCTCATTTCATATTCGGCCAGTAAGTTTGCAGTTAGAGGAATTACCGAAGGTTTAGATGTGGAATGGAAAAAATATGGTATTCGTGTTTTAGATGTGATGCCGTTAT
Source organism: Acinetobacter genomosp. 33YU (assembly GCF_001990725.1). Taxonomy (NCBI): domain Bacteria; kingdom Pseudomonadati; phylum Pseudomonadota; class Gammaproteobacteria; order Moraxellales; family Moraxellaceae; genus Acinetobacter; species Acinetobacter genomosp. 33YU. The sequence goes on from NZ_LFZQ01000004.1 coordinate 43,957, forward strand.
TTGTACAAACTGCGATGGTCAATAATATGGATGCTGGCAGTATTCAAAACATGGGGGTTGACTTAACACCAAATGATATCGCTCAACAGGTGCTTTCACTTGTCGAGAAAAAAGCTCATTTCTGGACACCTACGCACACGCCAGTTGGTATAAAAACCAAATTACTTTATCAACTCTCAACAATAAGCCCACAGTTTTTAAATCGGTTAACTAATATTTATTTATCTAGAAAGTAGCTTATAAAAAAGGCCGTCAATTGACGGCCTTTTTTATAGATTATTTATTTAGATAAATTGTATTAATTAAAAAACCTTCCAATGTTTAAAAAGTAGACTAATTAAAAATAACAATTTCATGAATTTAATAACTATTCTGCTTTATGAAATTATTTAAAATTATGATGCATAAAAAATAGACTTTCATTTTCTTTGATTTACATAAAATTATTTTACTTAGTTTGTTTTACAAACAAATAAATCATTAAAAAATATTTTTAAAATAGAACTCAAAGCTATATCCCATAAGACTTTATAAATAATTTCATTAGAAAAATAAAAATTTAATAATAAAGAAAATGATTGAAATGGTTAGTTTATAAAATTATATTGCGTTTATTTTTGTAAACTTATAGGTGTTTTTTGTGAAAATTATTCCCAAAAAAGGACATTTTAAACTCCATAAAACACTTCTTAATATTTTTTTACTCACTCCCCTTGCTTCAATCACACACGCTGGCTTTTTTGATGACTACAACCAAACCGCACAAAATTTTCGTGCAAATGTCACACAACCAATTACAGAAGAAACGCTCAAATTCTTAGATAAAAAAGCGAAAGGAAGTGATGCTGCACTTTACTTACTTGAAAAAGCCCGATTACAACAGACAAACCATCAATATGAAGAAAGTGAAAAATCTTTTGAAGCTGCATTTGTCTTATTAGAACAGCGCAATAATAAAGCGAAAATAAGCGCCTCTGAACTTGGATTCAAAGCTCTTTCAATTGTGAGCAATGACAGTGTGATTCCTTATAAAATTCCAGAGTATGAACAAGTACTAGCACATGTCTATCAGGCAATTAATTTTATAGCACTGAATAATACCGAGAGTGCAGGAGTTGAAATGCGTATTGCTCAACGTATTCAACGAGAAATTGAACTTGCCCATACCAAAGAAACAGAAAAAGCTAAACAGAAAGCTGGAACAGATACTTCCGAGAGTCTAGATGAAGCTTTCGCTGGATTAGATACAATTGCTGGGAAAGTTAAAAACACCTATCAAAATGCTTACGCCTTTTATATGGCTGCGACACTTTGGGAAGCTTTGGGAGAAGAAAATGATGCTCTCGTCGATTTCAAAAAAGCTTATGAATTACAACCCAATGAATTTATTAAAAATGATGTTAAACGTTTAGATTCAGCTTCTAATAAAAAATCTGGACAGTATCCCGTTGTTATTTTTCTAGAACAGGGTTTAGTACCGCAAAAAATCTCGAATACTCTTGCTCTCCCAACTCCAGATGGTTTAGTCAATATTTCTTTTGCTAGTTACAACCCCTCTACTTATAGCAGTCCAGCAAGTCTTCAGGTTCTAGTAAATGGTAGATCTGTGACGAATACATCGACATTAACAGATATAGGTGCTTTAGCAGTAAAAACGCTAAAAGAAAACGTAGCAGCCAATATGGCTACGCAGATTACACGCACGACAGCAAAATATATGGTTCAAAAAGAACTCGGAAATCGTCTCGGCGCTATCGGTCAAATTGCTGGAAATATTTACAACACTGCTTCAGAAAAAGCCGATGTACGTGCGTGGAATACATTACCAGGTAATGCTCAATTTGCTCGCCTCACATTACCCGCAGGTACACATACTATCCAGCTTAGAAATGCTTATACGGTTCAAGAAATCAGCATTGATGTTAAACCAAATCAAACCGTCTTTATTCATGGCATTGATGCAAATCAAGAAATTTTAACAGATAGTTTTTCCATTACTCATTAATTATTAAAGGATTCTCAAAATGAAAAAGACCATAATTTGTTTGAGTCTATTCACAATTACATCTGTACTTTTTACAGGTTGTACAGCTCCTAATGCTATGCAAACAAAAACTGACCCTACTACAGGTAATAGTGCGGTACGCACCCAAACTAATAATCCTATTTTAGCTACGCGTATTGGCGTTAGTCGAGTCAACATGACGACTCTAGGTGATATTAAACGAGCATCTCTTGCCCTAAAGAATGGTTGGTTCTATGCGCAAAGTTTCCAATACAAAATTGTATGGTTTGATGCAGAAGGAACGGAGATCAATCCAGAAGGTGCTATTTGGAAACCTATTTCATTACAAGGTCGCGAAGTTAAAACAGTCCAATCGGTTGCTCCTAATCCTGGTGCAGTTGATGTTTTGATTTATATGAAAAAAGACTAACCCCCATGGGAAATTAAACTTTTATCCTTAATTTCCCTGCACAAAATTCACAATATTGTTTGAAATATAGAGACAGGATATTTAAATGAAATTTAAATCACTACTACTGATTACGACCATCAGCAGTGCTGCACTTTTTTCAGGCTGTGCGTCACAAAGTGTTAGTTATGGCGATGCGCAATCTGTTGAAACGTTAACTAAAGATTTTGGTTCTACAGACTTACAGCAAATTTCCACAAAAATGGTGGATGACATGCTGGCTTTCCCACCAATTATTGATATGACGAAAAATCGTCGTCCAGTTTTATTCGTTGATAAGATCAAGAATAAATCCCAAGAACATATCGATACTGAATCTATTACCGATACCATTCAAAACCGTTTAATTAATTCTGGCAAATTCCGTTTTGTAGATATGACTTCTGTAGGTGCTGTTGCAGATCAAATGGCTTATCAACAACGTAGTGGAATGGTAGATAAACGCACAGCTGTACAAGCTGGCTCACAGATTGGTGCTGAATATATGCTAAATGGTAATTTATCTAGCATTGTAAAAAATTCAGGTGGAAAAAGTGATGTTTACTACAAATTTACTTTAAAACTACTGAATTTAAAAACTGGTATTGTGGAGTGGACCAGTGAAAAAGAAATCCGTAAATCTGCAAAGAAATCAACTTTCGGCTTATAAGCATTTCTAGTTAATTACTTTCTAGCATGGCACTTTTCTACCTGTTGCCATGCTATATGAATAAAAAGAGCTTTTATGAGAACAATATTTTGTGCAGTTCTACTAAGTCTAACTGCAACCTCAAGTTTTGCTGCTTTACAAGAAGTTATGAAAGAAGCTTCTGGTAGTGGACCAACACAACAACAAGCTATTGCAGAAGCTTTACTCACCGCAGCCCAATCTGTAAATGGAACCAAAGTCAGCCCACAAGTAGGAATGGCCGAAGAGGTTAATATGGTCATGACAAATCAGCATTGGTCATATCAAGGTAAAAGCTCACCTGTTTTTAGTGTTCAAACAGAATCATCCGGCGCTATCAATCGCTTTCAAGTTCTCAGCGTTTCAGGTTCAGGTAAAAACTACAAAGCCCGGGTTCGAGCTTATATTGCTAAATATCAATCAAGTGTAGCTGATCAACATTTACGTAGAATTGCTGTTTTTCCATTTCAAGTTGTTGAGTCAAAATTTAATTTAGCCTCAGAGGAAAATCCATATGAGTTCGTGCAAGAAGTAGCGGACCTCATTGGCACACAAATGGTAAATTCAAAACAGCTCAGCTTAGTGAGTCGGGACTATGTTGATGAAATGGCAACAGAAAATGCATTCCTTGCATGGGATGGTGCTCCAGCAGAAATGGCAAGATTGGCTCAAAAAGTAGGTGCGGACTATATCCTTGTAGGTAGAATTAATGAGGCTCGTACTGTACAAGGTCAATCTTTCTACGGTGCAGTTTCCGCTGAACGAGATGCGATCAAACTCAATTGGCGTGTAATCGAAGTAAATACAGGTAAAATTGCAGCAGCTGGTTCTATCAAGCAACCACTTCACACAAATATCGGTAATTTAGTTACCCAAGAAACCCCTCCATCTAGTGCAGAAATTTTTGCAGATCAAGTGGTTAACGATGTATTACGTGGTTTATCTTTAAGACCGAACTTTTCTCAGAATCCAGATAGTTTTGATAATCAAGTAAATTCTTCTCCTTTATCAGATGCTGATCTTCCTTCTGGTTCTAGCGAAAAACCAATTCATTGGTAAATAAAAAAGACCGTCAATTGACGGTCTTTTTTAATTTAATTAAACACCTTGAATCATGCGTCGTGCGCTGATAATCCCCGGTTGCTGCTCTAAACGAGCCAACAACCGTGAAAGCTGAGCCAAACCTTTCACCTCAATCAGCAACTTCATATTGGCAATACCATCAGCCTCAGAAATTGTATTTACCTGACGGATATTAATTTGGTCAGAGAAAATCACTTGAGTTAAGTCTTTGAGTAAACCACGACGATCATAAGCTTCAACTACAATTTGAACACTTTGACCACGAGTTGGCTGCATTTCCCAATCAGCTTCAACAGCACGCTCTGGCTCTTGCTTGATCATACGTTGATAATCAGAACACAAAACTTTGTGAATACTTACGCCACGATTCAATGTGATATAGCCAGCAATTGACTCGCCATGGACTGGTTGGCAACACTGTGCAATATGTAGCTCTACATTGTCTAAACCATCAATCAAAATACCATGTGCAGACAAAGTATGACTAGCACGCGGGTTTAATGTTGGCTTAAGTACCAGTTCAGGCTCATCCTGATCAAGATGCATTTGACGATTAATCTGGTTAATCAAGGCATGTAGGCTTATATCGCCGCTAACCAGATTAACCAAAATATCATCGCCTGTTTTCACATTAAAATGTGATGAATAGTCGTTGAGATCGATACTCTTCGGGTGAATCGCCAATCGAGACAATTCTTTGTTCAGCAACTCACGACCGACTTCAAGATTCTTGCTACGATCTTGCTGCCTGAACCAGTGACGTAGCTTGTCACGTGCACGAGATGTCTTGATATAACCTAAAGAATTCACCAACCAGTCACGGTTTGGTTCACGGTCTTTCTTGGTTAAAATCTCAACCTGCTCACCTGTTTTTAGCGTATAGGTTAATGGCACGTAGCGCTGGTTAACACGCGCTGCATAACATTTATTCCCTACCTCTGTATGTACATGATAAGCAAAGTCTAAAACAGTTGAACCACGTGGTAATTCTTTAATATCACCATCACGACTAAAGACATAAATCTTTTCAAAACCTTCAAAGTCTTGAAGCTGATCAAAGCCTTCTGTCTCGTCTTCATTTTGATGTACTGTGGTTTCATTACGTTCTTGGTAATGTTCCAAAACAGCACGAAGCGAATGTAAACGATGGTTAAAAGAATGGTCGGTATTCTTTGAACCTTCTTTATAGTTAAAGTGCGAACATACACCTAATTCTGCTTCATCATGCATCTCATGAGTACGGATTTGTACTTCTAAAGATTTATTTTCAGCAATTACAGCAGTATGTAATGAGCGATAACCATTTGCTTTCGGGTTGGTAATATAGTCATCAAACTGGTGTGGAATATGACGCCAAATTTGATGAACAATACCTAATGAGTGATAACACTCTGGTACGCTATTCACTAACACACGTAAGGCACGAATATCATAAAGCTGATCGAAACTCAGGTTTTTACTTTTCATTTTTCGATAAATCGAATAAATGTGCTTTGCTCGACCTGTAATTTCAGCTTCAATACCGTAAGACGCCAACTCATTTTTTAAGCGATCAATCACGAACTGAATATAATGTTCACGTTCTAAACGTTTTTCATTAAGTAAAGAAGCAATCTCTTTATAACGGTCTGGTGCCAAATAGCGGAAAGCTAAATCTTCGAGTTCCCACTTAAGCTGTGCAATTCCTAAACGGTGCGCTAATGGAGAATAAATAGTTAGAATTTCACGTGCGACACGCTCTTGACGCTCACGTGATGAGTTTGCAAGCTCTCGTAAAGAATAAGTACGCTCGGCTAACTTAATTAAAACAACACGAACATCTTCGGTCACAGAAATCAGCATTTTATAAATGCCGCTTAAATGTTCCCGCTGGTTATTATTAAAATGGTCTTCTAGTCGTTTATTTTTTTCAATGAGCTCTGAAAGCTTACCCATTGCCAAAGTGCCTTTGACAAGGTTATAGACTTGCTCACCAAATTTGCGCCTCACTTCTTCTATATCAGTAATGTCCTCACGAACACTACGATAAAGCATCGCAGCAGATAAAGTATCTTCATCTACATGTAAATGCGCCAGAATATCAGCCATTCCAACACCAGTAGCAAATGTATTGGAACGATGATTAACCGTTGAATCTAACTCTTTTTGCAGGGTTAAATGCGCAACCTCTTCGAGTTGTTTAAGCTCTGCCCCATCTAATATTTCACGAACCCGATCCAACCATGAGGCTAAACCGACTTGTGTTTCGGCGGCATGCTCTACAGTCGTTTCCTCTGACAACTCAGTTAGTTGTTCAGGTAACTGTTCACGTACTGTGACCATACCATTCTCCTAGATATGTAACTCATGTTTTTAATCGTTTATCTCTTGAATTTTTTCAAATAAAGCAATTGATTCAACATGTTCTGTATGCGTAAACATGTCCATAACCGCTGCTTTTTTTAACTGGTACCCATGTTGAACCAAAACACCAGCATCCCTTGCTAGTGTTGCTGGATTACATGATACATAAACGATTCTTTTTGCTCCAAAGTTTGGTACATACTGCATAATTTCATATGCACCGGCACGAGGAGGATCAATCAATAATGCATCAAATCCTTGATTTGCCCAAGAATGATGCGAAAAATCTTTTGTTAAATCTTGTGAAAAGAAGGTTGCTTGCACCAAATTATTGCATTTTGCATTGTCTGCTGCTCGCTGCACCATTTCTTCACTAGCTTCCACACCAACAACCTGACCATTTGCACCAACACATCGTGCAAGTGGAAGCGAAAAATTACCTAATCCACAAAACAGATCTAGCACCCTTTCACCGTCTTGTAATTGAAGCAATTCACATGCCAATTGTACCATTTGTTCATTTACTGTCGCATTGACCTGCGTAAAATCCAATGGCGAAAAAGCAAAATTTACCTCAAATGCATTTAAAGCATAATGTAAGCGCATAGCACCTTGCTCTTCATCAATACGACGAAGACTTTCAGGGCCTTTAGATTGTAAATACAATTGCCAGCCTTTGTGTAACGCAAATTGTCTTAATTGGTTGACATCAGAATTATTTAATTTTTCTACATGACGAACCAATAAAGACGTTTCATCATCACCTTTTGCTAATTCTACATGACCAATATGTGCTTTGCCCTTTAGACTTTGGAGTAAATTACGCAACTCTGGCAGACTATCTGATAACTTTTTATCCAAAACATTACAAGTATGGATAGAAGTTAAGCGATTACTATGATGCTCGCGAAACCCTAAAATCAAACGGTCTGGTTTTGGCAAATATCGCACACCAATACGCGCTCGACGACGATAATCACTTTGTAAAGATCGAATTGGCTCTAACCACTGTTCAGGTTGAATACCCGCAAAGTGTTGTAAATGTGATTGGAGTACATTTTGCTTTAAGCGAATTTGCTCATCTGGATGGATATGCTGCATGCTACAACCACCACAAATACCATAATGAGGGCAAACTGCCTCTACACGATTTGGTGAAGGTTCAGCTAAAAGCTCAATCATTTCAGCTTCTTCAAGACGTTTAGCTTCATGCGTGATTTGAGCCTTTACCATTTCTCCAGGCAACGCATAACGAATAAACACTTTTTTACCATGCTTATCTGCCGGATGATCTGGATGAGAACCATAGTGCGCAATTCCTCGCCCCTCATGAGAAAGAGTTTCAACCTGAAAAATATATTCTGGTTGTTGAGCTTTGCGAGATTTGGCTTGCTGTTTCAAAGAATGAACCTAAAAATCTAAAGGATTAAAATAGTGGGATGTAAATTCAGTGTATTTCGAAGTACGTTGCCACACTTCAAGAAAATCTGCCTGCTGAGGCATAGTTTGTAAATATTCAATACTCGAACTAATCCAGTGATTATGTTCATCTGCATTTAATTGGCCTTTTAGTACTAGCCAACGCAAATAAATGAACCATGTATTGAGTACATCACCTTCACAATAACTGGTTAATTTTAACCACTGTTGATTACGAACATATTCAGGAACATGATAACCCGATTCACCACGCTTACCCGGCAAACCTAAAATACAGGCGATATCGTCAAGCTTTTGGAAATTACGACCATTAAACATTGCCATAACATCCATTAAATCAATATGACGATGGTGATAACGGTTTTGGTAATTATTAAAACGTTTTTGACTATCAAGCTCACCTTGATCAAACAAGCCCGGCGCAGAAAGACCATGATACATGGCACGGAACAAAATAACTGGCAAATCAAATTGTGAACCATTCCAACTTACTAAAGTCGGGTGGCGCTTATCAAAAATAGATAAAAACTTCTGTAAAATTTCAGCTTCTGAATAGTGCTCTCGACTAAAAGAAAACAGTCTAAAACCTGATTCATCAATCCATAGTCCAGAAATACAAACAATTTCATGCAATGGCAAACGCTGAAAATCCATACCTGATTCTTGGCGACGGATTTTTGTGAGTGCCTGTTCAACATCTGCCTCTGGCAAATCAAGATGATATAAATGCGCTCCCGCTTTTAAATCAGTTAAAGTTTCAATGTCAAAAACTAAAGTTGGGAAACGCATTCTTTCTCTCAATTATGAGTTATCGTCCTGTACTGAGAACAGACCTGTAGACAAGTAGCGATCGCCACGGTCACAGATAATGCACACAATAACAGCATCCGGATTTTCTTCTGCAATCTTAATTGATGCCCAAACCGCACCACCTGAAGATGTACCAGCACTAATACCTTCCATACGCGCTAATTTACGCATGGTTTTTTCAGCTTCAATTTGAGGAATATCAATAATTCGGTCTACACGACTGCTATCAAAAATTGTAGGTAAATATTCTTTTGGCCAACGACGAATACCCGCAATGCTTGATCCGTCTGATGGTTGTAAACCCACAATCTGAATGTCTGGATTTTGTTCTTTTAAATACTTAGAAACACCCATAATGGTACCTGTTGTACCCATTGAGCTTACAAAGTGAGTAATTTTACCACCCGTTTGTTTCCAGATTTCAGGGCCTGTCGTAAGGTAATGAGCCTCGACATTATCAGGATTACCAAACTGATTTAGAACATGACCTTTGCCGTCTTTTTCCATTTGCAAAGCTAAATCGCGTGCGCCTTCCATACCTTGTTGGGGAGTCACTTCAATCAGTTCTGCACCATAGGCCAGCATCGCATCTTTGCGTTCTTGGCTCATGTTATTCGGCATAATGAGTTTCATTTTATAGCCACGCATTGCCGCAACCATAGCCAGCGCAATACCTGTATTACCGCTAGTTGCCTCAATTAACGTATCGCCCGGTTTAATTTGACCACGCTTTTCTGCCTGCATAATCATGTTGTAGGCGGGACGATCTTTTACAGAACCTGCTGGATTATTACCTTCCAATTTTGCTAAAACCGTTGCTTGCGTATGACAAGCCAAGCGCTGCAAACGGACTAGAGGTGTTTTACCTACATAGTGATCTAACAAAAATTCGTCGGCTAAAAAATCAGGTTGTGTATTACTCATGATCAACACCTAAATCGGGGTGGCACTATTGTATGAAAAAATGATCGGTACTGCACCCATTTCACTATGCTTTTTAATAAAAGTGATTAAAGCACGGTCAGTTATAAAATGCCGTCTGTTTTAAAATAAAGCGTGATAATATGCCCTACAGAGAGATCAATCTGATGTAGCCATGTCTAATTTCAATAAAACCTTATCGAAACGCTTACGTCTGAATCATGCATATGGGCAGTTGATTGCTCTTATTTTTGTGCCCATGATGATTTTAACAGGGGTTGGCGCATTTCTGGTTTTAACTGAAACATCTCATTCGGCCAAACAACAGCAGCTCCATCACGCTTCGGCTATTTTGGCTCGTTATAATGAAATCGCCAAAAATCTCTACACATTGGTAGAGCTAAAACCTGATGAATATGATCATGCACAAAACATTATGCAAAGCATGTTCAGTGAAAAAGATTTAAAGCGTGCTGCTTTAATTGATAGTAATGGTCAAACATACTTAAGTGTGGGTTATCGAGATAATCGTTACTGGCCCAACTTTACACAAAGCAGTAGTTTCTTCGGCCCTATTTCTTACAACCATAACAATATCTATGGTATTCGAGTCACTAATACCACAGGAAAAACTCCTGTTTGGCTTGTGATTGAAATGGACAATCAGCCATTAGAGCTAGCACGCTATCGTATTTTGATCGCTTTAGTCATTACCAGCTTAATGACGCTACTCTTGCTTTTGCTCTGCCTAAATTTCTTCTCTCGCCGCTGGGTTGCACCGATGTACGAAATTCGAATGCAATTACAACGACTTAATGCAGACACTTTAGATCAGCACATGATCATTAACAGTACAGGCGAATTACGATTACTCCAACGTGATATTGCAAACGTAGTAAAACGTTTACATTTTAGTTTTTTAGAGCTTAAAGAACATACAGAACAAACCGAAGAAGACTTACGCAGAACATTAGACACTTTAGAAGTTCAAAACATTACTTACCGTCAGGCACGTGACCAAGCCATTTCATCAAATCAGGCAAAATCCGTTTTCCTTGCCAATATTAGTCATGAGCTTCGTACGCCGCTTAACAGTATTGATGGTTTTATTCATTTATTGCTTCGCCAACAAAACCTGAGTAACGAACAAAATCTCTATCTACAAACTATTCGAAAATCTTCTGCCCACTTATTAGCATTAATTAATGATGTATTAGATTTCTCGAAGATTGATGCAGGTAAACTAGAACTTGAAACAGCACCGTTTGATTTAGAAGAAGCTATTTTCGATGTCATGGACATGTTGTCACCTTTGGCTGCCCAAAAGCATATTGCCATGGCATTTTATTATGCAGACAACATTCCTCAAGAAGTCATTGGGGATGCTTTACGCTTTAAACAAATTTTGACCAACCTAATTTCAAATGCAATCAAGTTCACTCCAGATGGCGAAATTATTGTTCGTGTCCGTATGGAACATGACGATATTGGTCAATGCTTACTTCATTTTAGCGTTCAAGATAGTGGTATTGGTTTAAGCGGTACAGACCGTAAAAAATTATTTGAGTCGTTTTCGCAAGGCGATGCATCTGTTACACGTCAATTTGGTGGTACAGGCTTAGGTCTCGCGATCTCCAAACAACTGGTTCACCTCATGCATGGTCAAATTGGTTTTGAAGATAACCAAGAACGTGCGCCAACAGAAAAAGGTTCAACATTCTGGTTTACTGCACAGTTTGCTGTAGATGAAGAACATGAGATAGAACATCCTCACTTCGAACATTTACAAGTCGTGTCTTATTTAGCACATCCAGCAACGGCAAGTGTTTTACGCTACTATCTTGAAAATTATCAAGTTCCACATATCGAAACTCAATCGATTTTGGACTTATTTAGCCGCTTAAAACACCTCGACCAGAAAGACAACACATGGCTTGTTGTTGATCATAGCGGTGACACAGAAGCCCTACTTAAAGAAATTCGTAGCCGTTATCAAGGTAACCTAGCAGTTTACGGCTACCAAATGACACTTGAGCCAAATATGCTCACCGAATATCGCGCTCGCCCACTTTATCAACCGTTAAGCCGCAGTGGACTTATTCAATTATTAAGTGACCAACCTATTTTTGAAGAGGAACAACAAGACTTTAATGGTCAGGGCTTACATATTTTAGCGGTCGATGACCATTTACCGAACTTAATTGTTTTAGAGGCACTATTAGGCGAGTTAAATGTTAAAACCACTAAAGCCTTAAGTGGACAAGAAGCGCTGAATATCATCCAAGAACGCATTGATCAAAAGCTCAAACCGTTTGATTTGGTGTTTATGGACATTCAAATGCCAGTTATGTCAGGCATTGATACTAGTCGCGCGATCCGCTCGCTAGAGTCAACGCTAGATGGAGAAATGCAGCTTCCAATTATTGCATTAACAGCTCACGCGCTTGCTGATGAAAAACAAAAGCTTCTGAAAGTGGGTATGAATGACTATGTCACCAAGCCAATTCAAATGGAGCAAATCATTCAGATTTTAACGCAATGGACCAAAAACAATTTCACTGCACAAGCCTTAGATAAAGATCATCATGTTGTTGCCGAGGCACTAGACCCAGAAATATTAAACTGGCAGCAAAGCCTACAATTGGCAGCAAACAAAGAAGACCTTGCCCAAGACTTGCTTAAAATGTTGGTGGACAGTTTCCCAACCGAGCTAGATGAAATGCAGCAGCTCATTGAACTTGAAGACTTCCCTCAACTTGAGCATGTATTACACCGCCTCTATGGTGCAACTCGATATGTTGGCACACCAAAACTTCAACAAGTTACAGGTGACTTTGAACAATTTGTTTCTAAGTTGCGCAAAGAGCGCCGTAGAGCTGACGATGGATTTATTGAAGAAGTTACACAGCGCTTCAATGAATTAGGACTTGTGATTAAAGAAGTAGAGAGTGCAGCTCACCAAATTTTAGTGATACCGGACTAAAAAGAACCTGTAAAAAAAGGCATGACTGACCTGTCATGTTTCCAATTTCAAGCCATGTTATGCTCCGCTTATCGATAAAAAATAAGCGGGAATTTCATGGCACTTTTACGTATTGAAAAGAATAATGGCATAGCGACAGTTTATCTAAACCGTCCGGATAAACGTAATGCCATGAGTTTCGCTCTCCTCAAAGAACTTGTTTCAACGGCTAAAGCAATACAAAAAGACCGAGAGATCCGCTGTGTAATTTTGACTGGCGAAGCACAAGTATTTAGTGCCGGAATTGATTTATCTGACCTCAACAATCCTAAAAATTCTGCATTTGCGATTTGGGAGCTTGTAAAACCAGGACAAAGCCTTTTCCAAAAAGCATTTTTGATTTGGCAAAACTTGCCTGTACCTGTGATTGCAGCGATTGAAGGTTATTGCTTTGGCGCGGGAATGCAACTTGCGTTGGCTGCCGATATCCGTATTGCCCATCCAGAAACCAAAATGTCGATTATGGAAAGCCGCTGGGGATTAGTACCCGACATGGGGCTTTCCCGCTCACTTAAAGGTTTGATTGGTGTAGACCTTGCCAAAGAACTGACCTTAACTGCGCGTGTGTTTGACGGAAATTACGCAAAAGATATTGGCCTTGTAACGCACTTAAACGAAAATCCATTACAAAAAGCGAATGCAGTTGCCTCAGAAATGCTGCAACGCTCACCAGATGCATTGACTGCTGCAAAACGTGTATTAGATGCAATGGAACATCAACCAGAAAAATCATTGCGTCTAGAAAAAATCTGGCAACTTAAACTATTACTTGGTAAAAATAGCAAACTCGCTCGTAAAAAAGATAAACATCCGGAAGTTAAATTTTTACCACGCCAATATAGATAAGAGCTTTGAAGATGAATTTTGATCGTAATACACCGATTGCCTTTTTAGGCATAGGGCTTATGGGAAGCCGTATGGCTAGCCGTCTTATTCAAGCAGGTTTTCAAGTTGCTGTCTGGAACAGAACAGCATCTGCTTGTGAAGAACTTATCGATATCGGCGCACACGCTCTCGATCTTTCAAACATCGGACAATACCCTATAGTTTTAACTTGTTTAGCTGACGATAAAGCTGTGCAAACTGTATTTGAACAAATTCAACCTCACTTAAAAGCTGGTCAAGTTATTGTGGACTTCTCAAGTCTGTCTGTTGCTGCAACAAAAGCACTCGCTCAAGCTACTGCTTCACAACACGTGACATGGATTGACTCTCCTGTTTCAGGCGGTACAGCTGGTGCTGAACAAGGCACACTTGTCATTTTTGCAGGTGGAGATGCTCAAACTATTGAAGCTTTAAGCCCTGTTTATAATGTACTTTCCCAACGTGTAACACGAATGGGGGATACTGGTACCGGCCAAGCCACTAAAATTTGCAATCAACTCATTGTGGCAGCAAATAGCGCTCTTATCGCTGAAGCTGTAGCACTAGCAGACCGCGCAGGTGTAGACACGACATTACTCGCTCCCGCGCTAGCTGGTGGATTTGCCGACTCAAAACCTTTTCAAATACTTGCGCCACGCATGGCAACTCATACATTCGAGCCTATTCAGTGGAAAGTTCAAACATTATCTAAAGATCTTAACAACGCGGTAACATTAGCTAAGAATGTTAATTTAGACATCCCTGTTGCACAAAAAGCTCTATTACAGCTACAAACTCACCAAAAAAATGGCTTTGCTGAGAAAGATTTAGCTACTATGATTCAAGTAGTAGAGCAATAATAAACGGAGTTTGCATATGGGTCGTCTTGCCGTTAACTTATCCATGATTTTTACCGAAGTTTCTTTAATTGAACGCTTTGCATTAGCCCATGCAGAGGGCTTTGAACATGTAGAAATCCAATTCCCATATGAACTTACCATTTCCAATATTCAAGACCAACTTGAACGCTATAACCTCAGTTTATGCTTAATTAATGTTCCTGCTGGCGACCTTATGCAAGGTGGAAATGGTTTGGCAGGTGTACCAGGCCAAGAAAAAGCATTTCGTGAAGCATTAGAATTAGCTATTCGTTATGCCACCGCTTTAAAAGTACCACGTGTCAATATCTTGGCAGGTAAGCAACCTCAAGATTCAGATTTACTTCCTTGCCTTAAAACTCTTGCAAGCAACTTAAAGCTGGCCTGTGACTTACTCACAGAACACGATATTGAACCTGTATTTGAGATGATTAATGGCACAGATATGCCACGTTTTTTAGTACAGAACATTGCTCAAGCTCAAGAAATGCTAGAAGCAGTCAATCACACTGCTTTAAAAATGCAATATGACTGTTACCACATGGCGATGATGGGTGAAGATGTACTTGAAGGGTTACAAGAAAATATTCACCAGATTGGCCATATTCAGTTCGCAGATTGTCCGGGACGCCATGAACCCGATACAGCCCAGATTCCTTACGAACAAATATTTTCTTGGATCAAACAAAGTGCTTATATGGGCTACATTGCGGCAGAATACAAACCTAAAAACGGGTCAAATCAGTCATTTACATGGAAAAACAAATATTTTTCCGATGATGTAAATATATAAACTGTTACTAGTTTCGTTTGAAATTCTGAGTGAAAACCACTATATTAGATAGTGAGTAATTGTCAGGAAAATATACCCTATATGAATTTAGAACCATCGCCCAGCGTGTCTAATTCTCACGATTTCGCAATGAACACCTCAAATAAAGACGTACAAGCTTGTCTCAAAGTCGTCCATGACGCTTTAGTTGATGTAAAAGCAAAAGATATTCTACAGTTAGATGTTAGCTCTATTAGCAACGTTGCTGATGCTATTGTTATTGCGAGTGGTACTTCTACTCGTCACGTCAAAGCACTTGCTGATAATGTTGCAGAAGAAGCTCGAAAAGCTGGTTTCCGCCCGATTGGCGTTGAAGGCGAAAGAGATGCCGAATGGATCTTAATTGATCTTGGCTTTGTTGTAGTACACGTGATGCTACCGACAGCCCGCAAATTCTATGATTTAGAAAGCTTATGGCGTACTGCCCCAGAGTCAGTCGCATAAAATTTTTGCTTTTAAAAAAAGCGGCTCTTTTGAGCCGCTTTTTTAGTTATTGAAGGTGATGTTTTTCATTACTACCTAAAGTTTATTGTGTATCAACTTTTCTTTCTTCTCGAATAACTTTAAGCATTTCCTCAGTCATATTTATCTTCATTTTCTTTACAATATCACTTTGTAGCTCAGAAATTAGCTTGAGTTGCTCCTCACTTATATTTTTATAATCATCACCCGCCAATTTTTTTATATCAGTTACCCCCATCCATTCCTTTTCCTCTTGTCTACATTTATAGAAAGCATCTTCAACAATATCATTTTCATCTTTGTTCATTTTTATTTGAGACCCAACTTGTCCCATCAAACAATTTGCATATTTTTCACTTACTTCCTCAAGAGGCTCTGCCAAAGTTACCGATGAAAAGAAAAAACTGATAAATGAAATTAAAAAGAATATTATTTTTTTAACCACTTAAATTCCTTAAATAATTACTATATATCAATCAAATATTATCATTCTTAGCATCCAGTTAAAGTAAAAAATAGCCAATATAACCTCTACATCACATTAAATAAAAATAAATACCTCCATTTTTTGATTATAGAGATTAAGTGAAAGTCTCAAAGCTGTCAGTCATCACCAATTTTTAAATTTGACATGACAAATTGTCAAAATTACAGCACTATAACTCTTCTTAAAGTCTCATCAATAAATAGCATAACTGGAGCACTAAAAAGTGAAGATACTCATTACAGGCGCCAACACAGGGATTGGTTTTGCCACAGCAGAACAACTTGTAAAACAAGGGCAACATGTCATTTTGGCGTGTCGAAATCCTCAAAAAGCTCAAGAAGCACAAAACAAACTGCGCTCACTTGACCAAGGGCAAGTCGATATCGTTTCTCTTGATTTGAACAGTCTTGAGTTAACTAAAAAAGCTGCAGATGAAGTTGCAGATAAATATGGCAATCTTGATGTACTTATTAATAATGCTGGGTTATTTGCAAGAACAAAACAGCTCACAGCAGATGGTTTTGAGCAACAATTTGGCGTTAATTATTTAGGCCATTTCTTACTTACTCAAAAGTTACTCCCAGTTTTACAACAATCTCCTCAAGCACGTATTGTTCATCTTGCTTCTATTGCTCATTGGGTTGGCTCAATTAAACCTAATAAATTTCGTGCAGAAGGTTTTTACAATCCCCTGTTCTATTATGGACAATCCAAGCTTGCAAACTTACTCTTGAGCAATGCACTAGCTGAACGACTAGCAGACAGTTCAATTACCAATAATGCACTACACCCCGGCGGTGTTGCTTCTGATATTTATCGTGATTTACCAAAACCAGTTTATGCAGCCATGAAAATAGGCTTAGTACCAACCTCAGTTCCTGCAAAACTTATTACAGAAATGGCAATTGGAGACTCATGGCAAAGCCGCAATGGCGAATATGTCAGCGCACATATGCCTGACTGGAAATCGTCACATGCTAAAAACCAGCAACTGGCACGTGATCTCTACCAACAATCAATGGATCTGGTCGAAAAGTTTCTTTAAATCCTAAAAAGCAAAAAAAACCACCCGAAGGTGGTTTTTTATTTCAAAGTAATTTAGTGACCTGTACCATTAATTGATTTAGTCATATCTTCAACAACTTTCTTAGCATCACCAAAGATCATCATTGTTTTTTCGTTATAGAACAAATCGTTGTCTAGACCTGCATAACCTGTTGCCATAGAACGCTTAATCACCATGATTGTACGTGCTTTATGCGCTTCAAGAATCGGCATACCATAAATCGGCGAGCTTGGATCATCTTTCGCAGCAGGGTTTACAACGTCGTTTGCACCAATGACAAGCACTACGTCAGTTGCAGGGAAGTCTGAGTTAATCTCATCCATTTCCAAGATGTCTTCATATGCTACGTCTGCCTCAGCAAGCAACACGTTCATATGACCAGGCATACGGCCTGCAACCGGGTGAATTGCGAAACGAACACGAACACCCTGCTCTTTTAGAATTTCACACAACTCTTTTACAGCATTTTGTGCACGACCTTGCGCCATACCATAACCCGGTACAATTACAACGCTGTCTGCATTTGACATTAAGAAGCCAGCATCATCAGCAGAACCTGAACGGTAGTTACGTTGAACTTGTTCACCTTTAGCAGCTGTAGAAACTGCTGCACCACCCATTGCACCACCAAACAATACGTTGATGATTGAACGGTTCATTGCTTTACACATAATGTACGAAAGAATCGCACCAGATGAACCTACGAGAGAACCCGCAACGATCAACATGTTGTTTTCAAGGGTAAAACCAATACCTGCTGCTGCCCAACCAGAGAACGAGTTAAGAAGCGATACCACCACAGGCATGTCACCACCACCTACCGGTGCAATCCACACCCAGCCAAATGCAAGTGCAAGTGCTGTCATTGCCCAGAAAGCAGTCATGTTGCCAGTTGTGAAGAAGTAGAAACCACAAGCCAACATCGCAACAAAGATAAGTGCTTGAACAGGTTTAACCCATGCACCAGAAATTGTTTTAGCCCATTTTTTCGCAGCCAATTTACCATATGCGAATACAGATGCAGTAAAGGTAATCGCACCAACGAAACACCCCACAAACAATTCAAATAGATGAACCTTGCTCATGTGTGCATGTTGTACGCCAGCTGCAGTCAACGCCGCCTCATTTTGAGCAAACAGTGCAGTTAATTGGTTGTTATGTAAAATTGCAGCTATTGCAATAAGGACAGCAGCCAAACCAACCAAAGAGTGCAT
This sequence comes from Acinetobacter genomosp. 33YU, assembly GCF_001990725.1. NCBI lineage: Bacteria > Pseudomonadati > Pseudomonadota > Gammaproteobacteria > Moraxellales > Moraxellaceae > Acinetobacter > Acinetobacter genomosp. 33YU. The sequence continues at coordinate 62,520 of NZ_LFZQ01000004.1, forward strand.
AAGCGCAACCGTTTCAGGCATTTGTGTCATTGGCACTGTGCGTGCACGTGCAATACCCACGATTGCGCCTAACACCATCGCCCCAACGATCATCCAGATGACTGGGTTGTTGGCAACAAAGAAGGTCGTTATAACAGCAATCGCCATTGCGATCATACCGTAACGGTTACCTTGAATTGCTGTTTTAGGGCCAGACAAGCCACGAAGCGTCAAGATAAAGAGGATTGCGCCTACAAGGTACAACCAGTTTGCATTTGCTTGAATAAATTCCATGTCAAAGCCCTCTTATTTCTTTTGCTTAGGCTTGAACATTTCCAGCATGCGCGCAGTTACTGCGAAGCCACCGAAAATATTAATGCTTGCTAAAAATACTGCAATTGCACCGAGTACACTCACCACATTCACACTTTGAAATGCAACATTCGCATCTACACCTAAAACAGGTAGACCTACAGTTTGCAACATCGCACCAACAACAATAATTGATGATAATGCATTAGTTACTGCCATAAGTGGCGTATGCAAAGCTGGTGTAACACCCCAAACAACGTAATAACCTACGAAGATGGCAAGGACGAAAATTGTAATAGTTTCAACCATGAGAAATCTCCTTAACCACGCTTAAGCAGCACTTGACCGCCATGAGTGACCAATAGGGCTTTTTGGATTTCGTCTTCTTGATTAATCGCAAAGTTTTTCTCTTTGTCGAATAAAGTTTCTACGAAATTAAAAACGTTACGTGCATATAAAGCAGAAGCTTCTGTTGCTACAGTTGCTGGAATATTTGGAACACCCAAAATTTTCACGCCATTTTCTGTAAAAACAGTCTCGCCAACTTTAGAACCTTCAACATTACCGCCAGTTTCAACTGCCATATCCAAAATGACAGAACCTGGTTTCATCTTGGCAACAGTTTCAGCTTTAATCAGACGCGGCGCATCACGACCTGGCAACAATGCGGTTGTAATCACGATATCGGCATTAGAAACAGCTTTATCTACAATCGCAGCTTGGTCTTTAATGTATTGCTCACCCGGCATCCAGCCATAACCATTTTTTGCTGCATCTGCCGCACGTTGTTGCTCTTCTTCAGACATTGGTACGTCTAACCATTTACCACCTAAAGACTCAACTTGATCTTTAGCTGTAGGACGTAAGTCTGTTGCTTCAACAACTGCACCCAAACGTTTTGCAGTAGCAATCGCCTGAAGGCCTGCAACCCCAACTCCCATAATCACAACACGTGCAGGTTTCACAGTACCAGCAGCAGTCATAAGCATTGGGAACATGCGTTGATATTCGGCAGCAGCAAGCAAAACTGATTTATAACCAGCCAAGTTTGCCTGAGAAGACAACACATCCATGTTTTGTGCACGAGAAAGCGTACGAGGAAGCAATTCCAGAGCAAAAGCAGATACTTGCTGATTGGCAAATTGATCTAGCTCGGTATTACGATAAGGATCAAACATTGCTACAACAGCTGTATTTGCTGCAAGTTTTTGAATTTCCCCGCCTTGAGGCGCACGAACTTTCAAAATAATTTGACTACCCGTATAGGCATCATCCGTAATGGTTGCACCGACCTGTTCATAAGCACTGTCAATATACGCAGCCTTTACACCAGCACCACGTTCAATCACAACGCTATGACCAGCGCTAATCAACTTCTTTACTGTCTCTGGCGTAGCAGCTACACGATTTTCACCGACGACAGTTTCGGTTGGGATTCCGATCTGCATGAGCGTTCCTCAAGCTAATTTCTCATTGTCAAAAACATTGCAAACTGCAATGTTTCCCCCATGTGTATTCTTTGTACAGAATTTGGATTCTAATTGAACTTTTTGAAAATACCACCCACTATTTATTTAATAAATACCCATATTTTGAACTGATGATTCACGATATTTGACTTGGAGTGTAATATAGGAAGATTTTTCTTTTTTTGCAGACAATAGTCTCTCTTATACAGTCCTGTATATGAAAATTTCTTTATCTTCGTTTCAAATTGGGTCTTTTTTTGCGCTTTGTTCTGCTTTTCTATTCAGCACAAAAGCAATCTTTATTAAACAGACTTATGCCCTTTCTCCATTAGTAGACGGTACAGTCCTGATGGCTTTACGCATATTAAGCGCTTTACCGTTCTTTCTACTCATTTGCTGGTTCAATAGGCATCATAATCAGGGCATAAAAAAGAAGGATTGGCTAATTTTAATTTTTGCTGGTCTATTAGGCTACTACTTCGCTAGTTGGCTCGATTTCATGGGTCTCATGTTTATTAGCGCCTCTTTAGAGCGGATTATCTTATTTTTATATCCAACACTTACCGTGATCGCATCAAGCCTGCTCTACAAACAAAAATTAGATGTAAAAAGTTTATTCGCCATTTTTCTTAGTTATGGTGGAACCGTATTGGTGATGCTTCAAGAGCACAACAATGCACCAATTCAGGGCAACTTTTGGTTAGGGACAAGTTTTGTATTTGCAAGTGCTGTAGCCTTTGCTGGTTATTTACTGCTGACTCCACCATTAATTAAAAAGTTTGGTTCTTGGAATTTCACAGGATTAGCGCTTACTATCGCCTGTATTGGTGCATTAACGCATTACGCTTTGAGTACACCTCACCCTATTCAGCTTATATTACAACTTCCCTCAAGCGTCATTTGGTATGGGGTCGGCTTAGGCTTTTTAGTCACCGTATTACCCACCGTTATGCTCATACAAAGCATTGAACGTCTGGGCGCATCACAATCTGCAATGATCGCTTCGATTGGACCGGTTTTAACAATTTTACTTGCCGTTCTTTTCTTAAATGAACATCTTAATATGTGGCAATGGGTCGGCTGCCTACTCAATATTGTAGGTGTCATGATGATTACGCTTAGAAAGAAAAGACTAAAACACTAAATCTGCTTGACCTCAACTTAAGTTGAGGTTGGATACTCATCTAAATTTTACTGAACGGTTGAGTTCCAATGAATAAAGAAACTTTTAAAATCATAAATCCCTCTACTTTATATAATCCAACACCGAATGCTTACAGTCATGTTGCCGTAGTCCAAAATTTTAACAACATTATTCATGTTGCGGGTCAAGGTGGTGAAGATTCAAAAGGTGAGCTGAGCTCAAGTTTTCAAGAACAAGCCACTCAAGTTTTTAATAACATTCAACATGCTTTAACTGCGGCAGATGCAAAAATTTCTGATATTGCGGTTTTAAGAGTTTTAATTGTTGACCACTCGGATGAAAAACACCAAATTTTAATTAAAATCATGCAAAATCTATGGAAAAATCATCCTTTTCCAGCCTGCACGCTCATTCCTGTACCACGCCTTGCATTAGAACGCATGCTTATTGAAGTTGAAGCAACGGCATATACTTAATAAAACTGAGAGAACATCATGTCTACCCCTGAAGATATCAGTCAAAATAAACCTTTGCTTTGGTTGATGGCAGCAGCATGTGGCTTATGTGCAGGTGTGAATTATTACTGTCAGCCACTAATTCACTCTATTCAGCAAGAGTTTGCAGTAACTCAAGCGCAAGCCGCTTTAACAGTAACATTTGCTCAAGTGTCTTATGCCCTCGGTTTGCTCTTTATTGTTCCGATGGGTGACATCGTCAATAAAGCTAAGGCTATTCCATTTTTAATGGTGCTTTGCGCAGTTGGCTTATTTACTTCTGCGTTTGCTGTTAACTTGCCTATGCTCTGGATCGGTACAATTTTGGCAGGCTTGTTTTCTGTTGCTGCCCAAGTTCTTATCCCACTTGCAACTATGACGGTAAAACCTGAAAAAACGGGTGAGATTATTGGCTTTTTAATGAGCGGCTTATTGGTCGGGATTCTACTCTCTACCAGTCTAGCTGGCTTATTTTCCAATCTTTTTCATTGGAAAGTCGTTTATGTAGTAAGCGGTATATTAATGCTGCTATTGGCATTTACTTTAAAAAGTCGCCTGCCTTATGTATTGCGCATGAAAATGAACTATGGGCAAATCTTTGTTTCTATGGCTCAGCTTTTAAAGCAAGAGAAGCGATTATTATTAAGAGCGCTTACTGGTGCCTTCGCATTTGCAGCAGTCAGTATTTTGTATTCCACTATCGCACTACTACTCACCTCGGCACACGATTTGCCAGATCTATTTATCGGACTCGTTCCTCTAGTTGGTATTTTTGGTGCATTATCAACCCGCTATATTGGTAAATATGCCGATCAAGGCTATACAAAATTACTTACATGGATGGGCTGCGGGCTATTTTTAGTCAGCTGGATCTGCTTCTACTTCGGACAAACTCTACTCTTCGCTTATGTTATCGGATTTGCTTTAATTCAATTAGCACTCGCACTTGTTCACACCAGTAACCAAAGTATTATTTTCCGTTTACGTCCAGATGCTAAATCTCGTATTAATGCTATTTATATGACCACTTACTTTATTGGTGGCGCAGCTGGTTCAGCATTAGGAATTTTTGCATGGAATCATGGTGGGTGGAGCATGACATGCCTTGCTGGCGTGGGACTCGTTGTGTTTTGTATTTTGTTTAGCGTGATTGATGCTTTCTTACAAAAAAAGCAGCTGGCTCAGTCATAACCTAACTTGTTAAAAATCATCTTTCTATCCCCAACTCAAGGTCGGTTATAAATTATACGGCTAAAAGCCTCTGTCGATTCAAGGCTAAACCCCGTATAATGCTGCCCTTTCTTTAATTTAGCGACTTTTGGGTCTATTGATTATGCAATCACTTCAATCGTTACAACCTCGTATTTCAGTTGCCCCAATGATGGACTGGACTACAAAGGATTACCGATTCTTTGCAAGGTTGTTTAACCCAAACGTTGTGCTGTATACCGAAATGGTAACGACAGGCGCGATTTTATTTGGCGATGCAAAACGCCACTTGGACTATAACGCTCAAGAACACCCAATCGTCCTGCAACTCGGTGGTTCAAACCCACAAGAACTTGCCACTTGTACAAAAATGGCTGAAGACTGGGGGTATGACGAAGTCAACCTGAATGTAGGTTGCCCAAGTGACCGTGTACAGAATAATAAAATCGGTGCATGTTTAATGGCAGAACCAGACTTGGTCGCTGAATGTATTCATAGCATGCAAAAAGCGGTGAATATTCCAGTAACGGTAAAGCACCGTATCGGTATTGATGACATGCAGTCTTATGAAGAAATGCTGCACTTTGTAGATACTGTTGCGGCAACGGGCTGCACACACTTTGTCGTCCATGCCCGTATTGCCATATTGAAAGGTTTGTCTCCGAAAGAAAACCGCGAAGTACCACCTCTACGCTATGAAGATGTTTACCGTTTAAAGCAAGAACGCCCACATCTAACTATTGAAATTAATGGTGGTATTAAAACTTTTGCTGAAACTCAAGCTCATTTACAGCATGTTGACGGCGTGATGATTGGCCGTGAAGCCTATCACAACCCTTACCTACTTGCTGAGCTCGGCCAACTCTGGAACTTAGAAGCACCAGACCGTTTCGATATTATGGAACAAATGCTGCCTTATATTGAGCAACGTATGGCTGAGGGTGCACCACTGTCTATCATTACCCGTCATATTTTAGGTTTATTTCAAAACTTACCGGGTGCACGTAAATGGCGTCAGGCATTGAGCGGTGGAAATGCGAAAACTTTAGCTGATGTAGAGAATGCAATTCGAAACATGCAAGCTGCCATCATTCGTACTGAAGAATATGTAAAAGAGCATCAGGTTTAAGCGCGCTCAGCGCCCTTAAATTGTAAGAAAATGTGGCATTTTAAATCAGAGACTTAGATTTTGAGTATATTCGCAAATGTCGGCTCAAAATATTCAAATTTAAGCTCTGATTAATTATTTAAAATGAATAATATCAAGTAATTAAATTTCACTGCTTTTAGCCACTCTTTTAAGTAGGCTTTTTTTCTCAGTCAGAAATAAAAACTGGAAAAAAGATACGTTATTACATAACATAAACAAAACTTTTAAGTTTGGGCAATTAGTATCTCTGAACGCCACAGGTAGGTGGTGATTTTCTAAATACGGATATAGGTAGTACGGGTAGAGATTTCACGATGATTATTTATGACGGACAAGTAGCTGATAACTATATGTATCAGGATTCAAATCAGGCAGCGATTATTGTATCGCACAGCACACCAAGCCTTCCTTATCCCTTCACCATGAAACCCAATAATCACCGCACTGAAAGCAACACCCCTCCAGCCATAGATGTAGAAAAATTCGTAGCAAAATTAGAAAGTGTTACCTCTAGACGCAGTAAAGCTCGTTGTGCACGTAGCATTCGTCTTGCACTTGAGTCTGCTGGTGCCGATGTTGAAAACCATCCAATTGCAGCATCTGATTGGGGTGATACCCTGAAAAAGATCGGCTATAAAGAAATTGATCCAGCTTTTGATGAGCCACAAGAAGGCGACATTTACATCATTCATAGAACCCGCAATCACGTTTATGGGCATATTGCTGGTTACACAGGTAGTGAATGGGTTTCTGACTTTAAACAAAGCAGTTATGACGTCTATAAAGATGATAGCGTTACTTATACTTACTACAGATTAGGCTAATTCATTTTTAAGATAAAACATTTGATGAATTTGCTCGGCACAGCGTTGAATCATTTCATCATGATCTTTTCTATAGACCAACTGAACTTCTGAAAGTGACAAATAATCTGCCAAAGGTAAGAGCTTGACCTGATGGGGCAATATTTTCTCAAACTCTTGGGGAACAATACTAATTCCCAAATTTGCAGAAACCAATTGTAGCTGCGAAACCTTACGAGACTGAATTGGGGCTTTTTGTGGAGTAAATCCTGCAGCTAGACACAGATTTGCCACCAAATAACTTAAGCCCCCTCTTTCCGCATAAGGTGTAGCTACAAAATGCTCATTTTTTAAGTCTTTTAAATAAACCTTTTCTTCTTTAGTAAACTTAGAATGATCAATATGGACAGCTACCATTAAAGGCTCTTCATATAATTTAAGAACATTCATGTCTTCTAAGGTGCGCCGAACGGGCGGCCGAATAAAACCAATATCAATTTCTCCACTCATTAACGCTAGAATTTGATGTTCAGACGACAAAGTATTTATCTCAAAATTTATATGATTAGCTAAGCTAATTTCTTTTAATATATGAATCTTTCTCTCATCCATAATAATACTGCTCGAGTGAGCAATTTTAATCTGGCGATTTTTTCCTTCAGCAATATTCTTAGAAACTCCAATGATTTCATTTAAATAGTGCATATTATTTTTTATTTTTTTATAGAAGACCTCTCCTGCCGTTGTAAGCTTTACTTTCTTATCAGTGCGATCAAATAACTGAAAATCAATTTCTTCTTCCAATAGCTTCATTTGTCGACTTAAAGCAGACTGAGCAATAAAGAGCTTTTCTGAAGCAGCAGTAAAACTCCCTTCTTCTACAATTTTTATAAAATATTGGAATTGTTTTAATGTGGGCATCACCATCTCAAAATTAGATTATTAGGTCTATTTTCTATATTAGATTAGATAGATTGCCTTCGCTAGAATTTTATCAAGACTACTCACTTGATTGAATTATTCATGAAGTATTTTAAAGGTTTCACCATCTTTACTGTCGTTGTTCTACTTTTATGGTGTTTTAAATTTTACGATCAGCAGCTTCCAACACAGCCCAAACACGACACTATAGAGCTATATGATTAAATCGTTTTTCTCAAAAACAAAAGGCATGCTCTCCAACATAAGAGCATGCCTTTTCAATATTTAAATTAGGCTTTCTTTAAATCGAGCTTTTTCAAAACTTCAGCCACAGCAATCATAGCAAAACTTGAAGTCACCACTACTGCGGAACCATAACCACCACAGCGGAGGCCAGCTGATGGGCAGACATCAGCACTTGAAAATGGATTATCAGTTGAATAAACACAGGTAATACCAAATTTCTCTTTTGGCTTTTTACAGATGCCGCGAGCACGAAGTTGACTACGTAGCTTCGCTAACATTGGGTCTTGTTCTGTTTTTGATAAATCAGCCACACGAATTTTAAGAGGATCAAGCTTACCACCAGCCCCACCTGAAACAATCAAAGGTATTTTATTAAAACGACAATGCAGCATTAAAGCCAGTTTTGCTTTAACATCATCGATGCAGTCCAACACAATGTCTGGTACAGGGTTTAAAAGCTCTGTGACATTTTCAGGTGTTAAGAAGTCATCAATAATATTAACTTTAATACGTGGGTTAATTTGGCGACAACGCTCAGCCATAATTTCAACTTTTTCACAGCCCAGTGTAGATGACATTGCAGGTAGCTGACGGTTTACATTTGATGCTGCAACCACGTCCATATCTACCAGCGTGATCTCGCCAATACCTGTACGTGCTAAAGCTTCTACCGCCCAACTGCCGACTCCACCAATACCAATCACCATCACATGACTTTTTTCATAGTGCTGGAAAGATGAATCACCATAAATTTTGGCTACACCTGCAAAACGGCGGTCATATTCATCATTTTGTGGTAAATCGGACATGGAACTGGCTTTCTCTGAAAAATCAAACCACATATTTTACTGGTTTTTACGTAGAGCGTCTTGCCGCTCTTACAAATAAAAATACCCAGTGAAATTGAATTAATTCAATTCACCCAACTTACTTTTATTTCAAAGCAAAAATGAAGTTGATTTCAACAGATGCATTTTTTGGAAGTTGGCACACACTGACCGATGTACGTGTATGCCGTCCTGTATCTGTACCCAAAATTTCATAAAGAATTTCAGATCCTCCATCAGCAACTTCGCTTTGATGTATAAATGATGATGTTGAATGAACAAATACATTCATTTGTAAAACTTTTCCAATAACATCTAAAGTCCCATAGTGTTGTTTTAAAATTGCTAAAGCTCTCATGGTACTAATACTTGCAGCAAGTTGTGCATCTGATAAATCGACATCTAATCCAACTTTTCCACAAATCTGTATGGTGTCTCCCACTCTTGGAATTTGACCGCTAATAAATACAAGTCCAGCGTGTTCAATTAATGAGGTATATTTACCTCCTATTTTTATATCCCCTGAAAAATCATATCCCAATCGAGATTCTACTTTTAAAAATATTGTATCCCTATCCATAACTACTTCTTCTTATAACAAAAATTATTGCCTTTATATTTAGCTTATCCGTTAAACAAAGACAATAAAAAAAGCCTCATGAATATGAGGCTTTTTTTATGTAACTCTTGAAAGATAGTCTTTTTATGAAGCAATCAAATTCCGCAGTACATAGTGCAAAATACCACCAGCCTTAAAGTACTCCACCTCATTTAACGTATCAATTCGACATAACACATTAAAATGGCTGGCTACTCCATTTGGCCCTTTCACATCAACTTCAAGAATTTCATGAGGCTGAATACCATCCGATAACCCACGAATTGAAATAACCTCATGACCAGTTAAATTGAGGGACTGTCTGGTTTGACCATCAACAAACTGGAGTGGCAACACGCCCATACCCACCAAGTTTGAACGGTGAATACGTTCAAAACTTTCGGCAATGACAGCTTTTACGCCTAATAAGTTCGTACCTTTGGCAGCCCAGTCACGTGAAGAACCCGTTCCATATTCTTTACCAGCAATAATCACAAGCGGCGTATGCTCTTGTTGGTAACGCATTGCTGCATCATAAATGGCAAGCTTCTCACCACTTGGTACATGAATAGTATTACCGCCTTCTTCACCGCCGAGCATTTCATTTTTAATACGAATGTTGGCAAAGGTACCTCGCATCATGACTTCATGATTACCACGTCGCGAACCATAAGAGTTGAAGTCTTTTGGCTCAACACCTTGCTCTTGTAAATATCGGCCTGCCGGACTGTCTTTTTTGATATTACCTGCTGGCGAAATATGGTCGGTGGTTACCGAGTCACCAAGCACTGCCAAAATACGTGCCTGTTCAATATTCTCAATTGGTTTTGGCGGTTCACCAATTCCTTCAAAGAACGGCGGATGGCGAATATAAGTCGAGTCATTAGCCCATTCGTAAGTTTTACTTTTTGGAATCTGAATCGCTTGCCAACTTTCATCACCATCAAATACTGCAGCATATTCTTTGTGGAACATGTCGGTATTTACTTTTTGCAGCACTTCATCAATTTCTGCTTGGCTTGGCCAGATATCTTTTAAGTAAACAGGTTGTCCATCTTTACCTTCCCCGATGGGTTGCGTCGTTAAGTCGGTACGAATATTACCAACTAAACCGTAAGCAACTACCAAAGGTGGCGAAGCAAGCCAGTTTGTTTTAACTAATGGGTGTACACGCCCTTCAAAGTTACGGTTACCCGAAAGTACAGACGCTACGTTTAAATCATGGCACTGAATTGCATCTTCAATAGGTTCTGGTAGAGGACCTGAGTTACCAATACATGTTGTACAACCATAACCCACCAAGTTATAGCCCAACTCATCTAAATATGGCGTAAGCCCAGCAGCCAACAAATAGTCCGTCACGACTTTAGAGCCAGGTGCAAGTGAACTTTTTACCCATGGTTTACGCTGCAAGCCTTTTTCAATGGCTTTTTTAGCAAGTAGACCTGCTGCCAGCATGACACTTGGATTAGAAGTATTGGTACATGAAGTAATTGCTGAAATGACGACATCGCCATGATTTAAAGGATACTTTTCTCCGTCAATTACACAAGATGGGCTTTCATGCTGAATATTGGATTTGGTCGCTTGTACAGCCGTACCGCCGCCACCTTCATTTTCCAAACGCTCTTTAGCTTCTTTTACAGGCTTTAGATTTAACTCCATTAAGGCATTAAACGTTTTAGGCACATCTGACAACAGTACACGGTCTTGTGGGCGTTTTGGACCAGCTAGACTCGCCTGCACCGTACTCATATCTAAACTTAACGTATCGGTGAAAACTGGTTCATCGCCAGCATTACGCCATAAGCCTTGCGCTTTGCTGTACGCTTCAACCAATTCAATACGGTCACTTTGACGACCAGTAAGCTTCAAATACCCCAAAGTTACTTCATCGATTGGGAAGAAACCACAAGTCGCACCATATTCAGGTGCCATATTGGCAATAGTTGCGCGGTCAGCAAGTGGTAAGTCGGCTAAACCGTCTCCATAAAATTCTACAAATTTACCCACCACACCTTTTTGGCGAAGCATTTGAGTAATAGTGAGCACCAAGTCGGTCGCTGTAATCCCTTCTTGTAATTTACCTGTGAGTTTAAATCCAATCACCTCAGGAATAAGCATAGAAATAGGTTGGCCTAGCATGGCAGCTTCTGCTTCAATACCACCAACGCCCCAACCCAATACACCCAAACCATTAATCATCGTGGTATGCGAGTCTGTACCGACCAAGGTGTCAGGGAAAGCAAAAGTTTGGCCGTTATCTTCACCGAGCCATACTGCTTGAGCTAAATATTCTAAATTGACCTGATGACAAATACCCGTACCCGGAGGCACGACACTAAAGTTATTAAATGCAGATTGTCCCCAACGCAAAAATTGATATCGCTCGCCATTACGTTGCATTTCAATTTGAACGTTTTCTTCAAAAGCCTGATCATCGGCAAAATGGTCAACCATCACAGAGTGGTCAATGACTAAGTCTACAGGCGATAACGGATTAATTTTTTCTGGGTCTCCACCCGCTTGTGCCATTGCTGCACGCATGGCAGCCAAGTCAACCACAGCCGGAACACCAGTAAAATCCTGCATTAAAACCCGTGCAGGTCGGTACTGAATTTCTTGATCTGAACTACGGGTTTTTAACCACTCTGCTAAAGCATGAATGTGTTCTGTTTTAACGCTATGCTGATCTTCAAACCGTAATAAGTTTTCCAACAGTACTTTTAATGATTTCGGCAGTTTGGCAATGTCACCTAGCTTTTTCTCGGCTTGGCTTAAGCTAAAAATCTGATAATTGCTGGAACCTACTGTTAGCGTCTGTAGAGCATTAAAACTATTGATATTGCTATACTTAGCCATTGGGTTATCCTCCCATGTCTGGCAATGTTATTTTTCACGTTTTTACATGTTGTTTTCTTACTTTAAGCTTCTTTTCTAATCGCTGTGTTTTGTTTTAGTTAATATTTTTAATCTTTGATTTTTATTACGATAATTTCAAAGCAGATAGAGAGTTTTTCCACAGTTTTTCGGCTAAATCTGACTCAGCCATATTTAAATTTTCGGCCAAACTTTTGAGTACAAACGGTAAGTTTACAGGAGTATTGCGAGTACGCTGCTCAGCAGAGGTTTGACAGCAAAGTGGCGTCATATCTGGGCAGTCCGTTTCTATTACCAAATGCTCGGCACCTATAGCTTGCACAACGGTATGAAGCTTTTTCGCATTTGGGTTAGTCACTTGCCCCGTTACACCAATTTTAAAACCGAGTTTAATTAGCCCTTTTGCCTCTTCTACACCACCACTAAAGGCATGTGCAATTCCGCCCAATTTAAACTTATGCGCTTTTAATAATGCAAGCACATCGCCATGTGCTTTTCGAATATGAAGCAGCACTGGTTTTTGGTATTGCGTTGCCAGTTCTAACTGGTCAGCAAAATACTGCTTTTGCTTAGCATATATATCGGGCTGCTTATGTTCTTTCAAGAAAGTATCTAAGCCAATTTCACCTACGGCTACACACTCTTCTTGCTGTAAAATTTGTTCAAGATGAAAAAGATGCTCTGGCTTGTGCTGCTCAATATAAAATGGATGCAACCCCGGTGCTAAATAAGAGGTCGGTACATTATCCCACTGCTTAAGCTGGTGATGGGTTTGCAATAATTCATCAAAGCGTGACTGCAAAAAGCCAATTAACACCAAAGCATCTACACCCACTTTCTTAGCCTCAAGGGCTAACTGTTGCCGATCTTCATCAAAATCGGCAACATCAAAATGAGTATGGGTATCAAACAAATGCATTAGCTAGTACTTTTTGCAACGGGAGCCGAAGCTGGTTTGGCTTTAGGCTGTGGCAAATATTCTTCTTTCAACACATCTTGCAACTGGTCATATGGAATGACTAAACGAGGCAACCCAACCACGTAAGGCCCAATTTCGTACTCACCATATTGAAGAATCAAACCCTGATCACCTAACAAGAAGTTCTCGGTAAGTTTAAATGGCCAAGCTTGTTCATATTCACTCACACTATTAGCAAGCTTTGAGTCGGTCACCCAAGCTTTAAATACTTCATGTGCTAACTTTTCTAAAGCCGCTTTTTTCTGCGGGCGTAATAAGTCTTCAAGTTTGATGTGCTTTTGTTCTTTTAAATCAAAATTATAATATTGCTGTGCTGCCGAACCATGTGCACCACCTAAATAGCTACTGCTATTGACGACAACGGTTACCACTTTACCTTGTGACTGTATAATTTTAGGTTTCACTAAAAGGTTAATTTGATGATTATTACTTAGCGCTTTTAATTCGTTGTCTAAGCCAACAAATGAATTTGCATAGCGCTGAACTTCAACATCAAAACTATCTTGTTGATTAGCAGCAGCAACTGCAGAGGCCTCTGTATTTTTATCAGTTTTTCCTGCTTTTTGATCTGGCTTCGCAATTTCAAGAATCTGACCAAGTGCTTTTAAAACTTGTTGGTCAATAATCTTATCAATGAAAGGATAGTTACTTTGCAGGCGCTCTACTCTAAAGTCTGGGCAAGTTTTACCACTACAGTCTGGCAAAACCACCTTACTAGGAACTGTTTCCCCTTTTAAAGTCAGTTCTACTGGCTTTTGCTCAACCACTGCGGGTTTTTGCTGATCTTCCGATTCTTTAGGATCACTTTTAGGCTGACATGCCACTAAAAATAACGCAGAAGCAAGTAGCGTTAAACGGAACGAGGCCTTAGAAGTTAACATCATATTTTGCCTTTATTCTGAGAAGATTATGCATAACTGATATGAAGTTAGCGCATCTATAAGTAGGTTGCAAATTCTGCTACCAACTTAGAACATTTGTTCATAAACCTCAGGTTGTAATATTTTTTTAGTTTGCTCTGTCGTTAAATAAATATCGAGCTGAGGAGCATCTTTGGTAATCTGATTTGCCTGATAATGCAAACCTACACCTTCACCATCAAAGAACCAGTCTGCTTGTCCCCAATATAAGGTTTTTGGAGCGTCTTTTTTGACGTCAGCGCTTTGCTTTTTGAGCCAGTCTTGATAAGCAGTTTGCACGATTTGATGCACAGTGGTTTGTTGGTCTTTTTGAAGTACATCAAGCAAAGTTAAACTTTTATGCAATTTACGGTCAGCCACAAAAAAATAATAACGATCTTTTATCGTGACTTCTTCCTGTTTACTGTCCAACCCTAATTGCAATAAAACATACTGATTACGCTGCGAAGCAATGCGCGTATGAATGTGTAACTCATAGGCACGGTTTTTAGAATATTTATCTTGCCATTCATCAGACTTTTTGACGTAAGCATCTACTGCTTGTTGCAAGCTCAAATCTTTTTTCAAATCAATTTGAGTCTGAATGACTTTCGCCTGATTTTTTTCAATCCAGCTATTTAACCAAGTATCTTGAGTTTTTATCGTTTGAATATCGACATCAATACAGTTTTTCTTTTCACAAAAAGGCACTGCATAATTCGCTTTAGTTTCGGTCAAATTTAAATAAGGTAGTACCTCTGCTTTCTCAGCAGAGTGATCTTTAGCAGAAGCTACATTTTTTTGAGAGGATGATGAGGACTGAGTACCCTTCCAGACAAATACAGAAATAGCAGAAATTAATGCTATGGCTGTAACTACAAGCGCAATAATTGCTTTTTTACTCAAATTCATTTCATCATCCTTTCTTATTTTTCAAAACAAAACAGCTTCTATTCGAAGCTGTTTGTTATGTTTACATGATTAGTGTTCACGAGTGTTACGGAACTGAATGTCAGGCCAACGCTCTTGCATAATCTGCAAGTTCACTCGGCTTGGAGCAAGATACGTCAAGTGACCGCCACCATCAATTGAAAGCTGGTCGTGTGCTTTTTTCTTGAACTCATTAAGAATCTTGTCATCATCACAATGAATCCAACGCACAGTATTTACACTTACCGGCTCGTAAACACAGTCAACTTTATATTCTTCTTTCAAGCGGTAAGCAACAACGTCGAACTGAAGTACACCAACTGCACCCACAATCAAATCATTGCTAATTTGCGGCATAAACACCTGAGTTGCACCTTCTTCAGACAACTCTTTCAAACCCTTTTGCAACTGTTTTGACTTTAATGGGTCTTTCAAACGTACACGGCGGAACATTTCTGGCGCGAAGTGTGGAATACCAGTGAAGTGCAAGTTTTCGCCACTAGTGAAAGTATCACCAATCTGGATTGTACCGTGGTTATGTAAACCAATAATATCCCCCGGCCATGCTTCTTCTAAATGCTCACGCTCACCAGCCAAGAAAGTCAATGCATCACTAATGCGGACTTCTTTACCAATACGCACATGGTTCATTTTCAGACCTTTCTCGTATTTACCTGAACAAATACGCATGAACGCAATACGGTCACGGTGTTTAGGGTCCATGTTGGCTTGGATTTTAAATACAAAACCAGAGAAACCTTCTTCTTTCGCTTCAACCACACGCTCTTGCGTTGGGTGAGCTTTAGGTTCAGGTGCCCAGTGCATAAATGCATCTAGAACGTGGTCAACACCAAAGTTACCTAATGCTGTACCAAATAGAACAGGTGTTTGTTTACCTTGTAAGAAAAGTTCGCGGTCTAATGGCTCATTTGCCATTTGTACAAGCTCAAGCGACTCTTCAAATGAAGCCCAAGCTAACTCACCTACTTTTTCACGAATATCGGCATGGTCATAACCATCACGCACTTCAATATCTGTAATCGTTGAACCAAAACCTGCTTTGTACACATACAATTTATTTTCAAGAATATTGTATACACCAGCAAAGTCACGACCCATACCAAGTGGCCATGTAATTGGTACACAACGAATGTTTAAAACGTTTTCGATTTCGTCTAACAACTCAAGTGGCTCACGAATTTCGCGGTCCATTTTGTTGACGAAAGAAATAATTGGTGTGTCACGCATACGACACACTTCCATCAATTTGATGGTACGCTCTTCGACACCTTTTGCACCGTCAATTACCATGAGTGCAGAGTCAACCGCGGTAAGCGTACGATAAGTATCTTCCGAGAAGTCTTCGTGCCCCGGTGTATCGAGTAAGTTAATCGTGTGACCTTTATATGGGAACTGCATAACAGACGTGGTGATCGAAATACCACGTTCTTTTTCCATTTCCATCCAGTCAGATGTAGCTGCACGGTCAGATTTACGGCTTTTTACCATCCCTGCAACCTGAATCGCTTTACCCCATAACAACAGTTTTTCTGTCATGGTGGTTTTACCGGCATCGGGGTGGGAAATAATAGCAAATGTGCGTCGTTGAGCGACCTGTGCCGCTAACTCATCTTTAAAACTCATGAAATACACCTACTGCGGAGATTGCAGTGCCAAAGATCTAAAGTCGATCAAAATAAAAATTGGCGTAATTGTAGCAGATTTATAGGTACTGTTTAGAGATTGTTGAGTTGTCTGCCCGTGTTTTCATGTCAGGAATATTTTTCGTGAAGCCCTAAAGAACTCATGGCATTCACCATTAAAAAAGCCTGTTCAATATAAACAGGCTTTTTATGAATAAACTTAGAAACTTATGCCAATTTCTTTTCCTCAATAAATTGAACATCGGCAATTTGGGCATCCCAAAATTCAGTCCACAATGCACAATAATCAAGACATAGTTTTGTTAAACTTTCATAGTCACTTGGAGTAATCGCTTGTGCTAATGCAAACCACAAGTCGTCTTGATGGTCATCATCAGCAGCTTCAGCCGTTTCATCTGTTGAAACACCATGTACGTGATAATAACCCCCACCCTCAACATCAATATTTACAAACTTGGTTGCTTGTCTTAATGGTGGGCTAAAAAGAATGACTTCTTCTTCTGCTACGGCCAATAAAGCCACAACTTTCATATAGCTATCATAAGAATCTTCTAAGAATGTTCTTACCTGATCTGAAATTTTAGAAGGTTTATAATTACGGCGGTCTGCCTCAGTCAAACCATAATCATTTAATAAATCTTCATATAAAGGATAATGTGCATATTCAGGGTTCCCTAAATAATAATTATCTTTACCTAAACCCGGTCTAAAACCGAATTCATCCAATATATTTAAGCTTAATAACACCCTAGGAAACATTTTAGCGCCAGAGTGAAGCTTTGGTTCCAATTGCTTCGTGAGAAACTGCGCCTGTAATAAAGCATCAGTAAAAATTTGTACGATGGCATGACGATATTCTAAATGAATACGTGTCAGGGTTTGTTTATCAAGATAACCATTATTTAATATTTCAATGGCTGGATGATGACTTACTGGTAAATGTGCAATTCTATTCCTTAATTGTTTGAGAAATTGTAAGTTTTCTTCCCACTGTTGGGCAGAAATACTGTTTTTCATACCTTGTAATGCTTTTTGTCTTGGATTATCAAAGTCTTCAAATTTTTTTGACATAATCATTCTCAATAAAAAGTTTTTCTTATAGTTAAGCTATGGGTCATCCCTCTATTTCCATTTTGCACTCATTTGCTAAAAGGATAAATTCCGCATACCCATACTTAACGATCCGATATTATGTTCATTATCTCAACAAATCAATGGATTAATTAATATTATTTAAAAAAGTAAACTATTGACAATAAAATATAAAAATTCATAATTTTTAAAATAAACCAAACTATTGAATAAATATGATTTTTTAAATATCATAAAATAAGTTTTATTTAAGCTTTCATACTTTACAATAGCAAAGTTAATCAAAAAATATCTATGACGGGGCAACCAATGTCAAAAAGAGAAACGATTATAACAACAGCAATGACCCTTTTTAATCAAAAAAGTTATACCTCTATTGGTATTGACAAAATTATTGCTGAATCCAATGTTGCAAAAATGACGTTCTATAAGTACTTCTCTTCTAAAGAGATTTTAATTGAAGAATGTCTTCAACGACGGATTTTAGAGGTTCAGGCGTCTTTATTAGACAAAATTAACAGTGTAAGCAACCCATTAAATAAACTTAAAAGTGTTTTTAATTGGTATATCGACTGGATTAATACTGAAGATTTTAATGGATGCTTATTTAAAAAAGCGACCATTGAAGTACTACAAATGTATCCATCTGTTAAAGTTCAAGTTAATAAATACCGAAACTGGATTTACAATGTAGTTTTTGAAATATTTTCAGATTTAGAAATTGAAGATCCAAAAGTTCTAAGTAGCCTTTTTCTTAATATTATAGATGGACTTATTATTGATGCCACTATTAATAAACCAGAAATTAACCCTGAAGAAACATGGTCTTATATAAACAAACTAATTGAACTCGAAACAACTCTGAGATGTGCAGCTGCTTAAATAAACTTAATAATTTAGTTTATTTATATAAGCAGACTTGCTTCTTCTCTTAATCAATATAAATTAGGCCAATATGTACTCGCTACATAACGGCCTTAACTTTATATAATTTTAATCCTTTAAATATTCCTTAATAAAAATATAGTGTTAGGTAAGCTTATTTATTTAAATTAATTAATCACTCATAAAAATACTCTTTAAAATATACACCAGTAACATATCTCGTGTATCTCCCCTGTTTGCATCGAGTAATTGCATAATCGCCCCATCGATTACAAACAAAAACATATAAGCATCTTGTTGGGTGGCTTCTTTCTTTAGGGTTAAAAGCAAATTACAGATTTCATTAATGAGCCAATATCTATACTGCACCACCACTTGATAAGCTGACGGGTAAATTTTTTCAATTTCAAAAATAGCTCTAAATAATAAGTAATAGTTGCCATTTAAATTGGTATGTAAAAAGAAAATCTTCTTGAGCTTTTCACGTAAGGCTAAATCTTTTTGTATGTAAATGATTGAGTGTACTTGCTCTTTTAAGGCATCTTTTTGAAAGTTTAGGCACATTTCAACCAGCCGCTGTTTAGAGTGGAAATAGTTATAAAATGAGGCTTTCGGGACCTCTGCCTCTCTCGCAAGTCGATCGACACCGACGTTGTGAAAACCATGTTGACTAAAAAGATAGCGACACTTATGCAGCGCACTTAACGCGCGAAATGAGAGATCTGAATATGGCATATATGTACCGTTATAAATTAATTTGTTGTTGTGTCTAAATCAGAGAAAACGGCTGCAACTTTTGCTTTAGGCAAAAAAAGCATGCAAAGGCTCCAAAGATGGCCCTAACGCATCTCAAGTTTTATTGTTCATATGATTTTTTAGTCGTGACGAACTAAAGTCTGAAAACTCAAAAGTAATCAAACCTTGTTAAAGACTAATCTGGTGGGATAAAAAAGTATGCATAGCCAACTCCTTATATTTGGAGTTCTGCCAAAGCATGAATTTAGAATTATGGTGGCAGAACGAGCAAGGGTTCGCAGACTGATAGTAAAGAATCAGCACACCCGAAGGTGTCCCTCACTCGTCCTACCGCAACGAGCGAGGGACGATTGTACACACAAGACTACTCCTCAGAGGGAATAATCTGATGCCTTTACTAATCGGTCTGCGACGACCGGCTGGCAATGTAGGCCAGCAGGCAAAGGATAATCTGAGAGTTTAGAAGTGTCAATGTGGAATTTATGCCAAGATTTTAAATTTCTTATTGTTTTTCATTAGATTAAATAAATTATTACTTTAGATATTATATATACAAGTATTTTTTTAATTTTAAGCTAATGTCGAGATTAAACAAAATGAGCGCCTTGTGACTGGATCAGTTGCCCTACATTTACAGGCATACCCAACAAATAACCTTGGAACTGCTGACAGCCTAAACGCGTTAAAATTTCGACTTGCTGCTGAGTTTCTACTCCTTCGGCTGTTACGGTTAAACCTAACTTTTTTGCCAAGTGAATAATACTTTCTAAAATGACTTCTTCTTTTGAACCCGGTTTTAAATCGACAATAAAACCACGGTCAATTTTAAGCTCATCGACTGGTAAGTCTTTTAAATATAAGAAGCTTGAATGCCCTGTTCCAAAGTCATCAATTGCCACTCGAATACCCATATCACGTAGTCGCTCACAAGCACGAATACTTAAGTCGATATGTCGCATTGCAGTTGATTCGGTAATTTCAACAGTAAGGTGATGAGGCTTAATTTGGTATTTTTTTAACAGGCTTTCGAGGGTACTAAAGAGCTTTTTATTTTCAAACTGTAAGGCCGATAAATTGACTGCAACTGGATAAAAATGAGTATTATTGCGTTCCCATTCCTGAATTTGCTGGCAAGCTTGTTCAAGCGCCCAATATCCCATTGGAATAATTAAACCTGTCTTTTCCGCACCGCCAATAAACATGTGTGGCGTAAGCATACCCAACGTTGGATGGTTCCAGCGAATAAGCGCTTCTACCCCACAAATTTCAAGATTGGTATTAAACTTCGGCTGGTAATAAAGAACAAATTGCTTTTCGTCGACTGCTTTATATAAATCGTTGATCAGTTTTGACTGACTTCTTGTTTCTTGTTGATGAGTAGAATAACTAAAGACGGTATAAGTGTTGCGGCCTTGCTCTTTAGACATCAGCATTGCTGCATCGGCATTCATAAGTAAGTCTTGAACATTTTGCCCATGTTCAGGAAACAGTGCGATACCAAGACTCGCTGAAATGTTAATTTCTTTACCGGAAATTTGATAACTTTCTTGAATGAGCTGCAATACTTTTTCAGCTAAATACACAGCTCCATCAGTATCGGTATTTTCAGCTATTAATAAAAACTCATCACCACCAATTCTCAGCAACTTGCATTTTTCACTAAGTTGCCAATGTAAACGGTTCGCCATCTGAATAAGGAGCTGATCTCCAATATGATGACCAAACGCATCATTTACCGATTTAAAACGATCTAAATCTATATAAAGAAAAGCAATTTTTTGGTCTTTATAACGATGGTCTGAAAGGAGAACTTCGGCGTAGTCAACTAAATATAGTCTGTTTGGTAGCTTAGTCAGATTATCTTGAATAGAGAGATTGGCGAGTTCTTTATTGGCTTTTCGGAGTTCTAAATTGCGCTGATTGAGTCGTTGTTCCAGTACAGCAACAATAAAACTCGCGACCAGCACCAAACAGGTGACTAAAATAATGGTAAACAGCAGCAAATCATGTTCAGCCTGATACTGGCTTACAAATTTATCGGTAATATTTGTCGCAATAAGTGCCGTATAGTGCATTCCCATAATGCTTAAAGTCATCATGACTGCAAAAGCTAGTTTTAAACTTACGCGATTACGGTCACTTTCTTTTAACTTATAGGCTAGTAAGAAAGCCAAGCCCGAGCCACTCATGGCAATTAATACAGAAAATAGAATTAAGAATGAGGTGTAATCTTTCTTATAAAGATCGATATTCCAACCCAACATACTCACATAGTACGAAGCGGAAATACCAATTCCCATAATGACTGAGCTTAAAATCAGTCTCACTAAAGGTAAAGTATAACGAGAAGTCAGCCAAATTGAGATACACGAAAGTAAGGCACTAATACCGTAAGAAAGTGTAATTAATGGAACATTCGAGGCTGAAGTTTCAAATATGTGGTAAGCATTCATACCAACAATATGGACAATACTAATGGCTGCTCCAAGCAATAAACCATTCAGTATTAAAATAAGAGGCTCAACTTTTCTATAAGCTTGCTTAAATATTAACTGCTCCATGGAAATCACAATATAGCAAATAACGCCAGCCGCAATAAAAGAGCCGACGATCAATGTGCTATCGTAATCAACATGACCCATACTGGACTTCCATGATTATTCAATACTTTTTTTTATTTTGTTCAATTCATTGCACAAAATACAATTAAACACGTTAAAGAAATATTAGTAAATTTGACTTTTTTAGTCAGTTATAAACAATAATATTATCTAACATTTGGTCAAGTATTTTTTACTTTAGAAATCAATAAACTAAACAAAAATTAAGCATCCAATTATATGAAAAATATAGGATTTCTTGAGTCTAGGTCAGCTGACCTTAATGATGATTTTTTAAGCTTGGTTTTAGCTGAATTAAAATAAAAAACCCTGCATTAAGCAGGGTTTTTTAGAAACACTAGAAAAGAGACTTAGTTTTTCTCTTTATCTACGATTTTGTTCGCTTGAATCCTGAGTAGGAATCAAGAAAGCAGCGCTTTCTTCCTACGCAAGAAGCGAGGACTAGCAGAGCACCGCTCTGCCCGAGTGCAAGAGCGAAGTTTTACTTCGCTAACGCACTTTTAAAGCTAAAGAAAAAACTTAGTTTTTCTCTTTATCTACGATTTTGTTTGCTTGAATCCAAGGCATCATCGCACGTAACTTATTACCAGTTACTTCAATACCATGTGCAGCATTTTGACGACGACGAGCTGTCATAGATGGGTAGTTCAATGCACCTTCTTGAATGAACATCTTCGCGTATTCACCAGATTGAATACGTTTTAATGCATTACGCATTGCTTCACGAGATTGTTCGTTAATTACTTCAACGCCAGTTACGTATTCACCATATTCAGCGTTGTTAGACACTGAGTAGTTCATGTCAGCGATACCGCCTTCGAACATCAAGTCAACGATTAACTTAAGTTCGTGTAAGCACTCGAAGTAAGCCATTTCAGGAGCATAACCAGCTTCAACTAAAGTTTCGAAGCCCATTTTAACAAGTTCAACTGCACCACCACAAAGAACTGCTTGCTCACCGAATAAGTCAGTTTCAGTTTCTTCACGGAATGAAGTTTCGATAATACCTGTACGACCACCACCTACGCCAGAAGCGTAAGAAAGCGCAACGTTACGCGCATTACCAGAAGCGTCTTGGTGAATTGCGATTAAGTCAGGAACACCTGAACCACGTTGGAATTCTGAACGTACTGTGTGACCAGGAGCTTTAGGCGCAACCATGATTACGTCTAAGTCTTTACGTGGAACAACTTGGTTATATAGAACAGAGAAACCATGAGCAAATGCTAAAGTCGCGCCTTCTTTGATGTTTGGCTCAATCACGTCACGGTAAAGTTGTGATTGGAATTCATCTGGAGTCAAAATCATTACGAGGTCAGCTTGCTTAACTGCTGCTGGAACTTCAGCAACTTTAAGACCCGCATTTTCAGCTTTCTTCCAAGAAGCTGAACCAGCACGTAAACCTACAGTTACGTCTACGCCTGAGTCTTTAAGGTTAAGTGCATGTGCATGACCTTGAGAACCGTAACCAATAATCGCTACTTTCTTGCCTTGGATGATTGATAAGTCACAGTCTTTGTCGTAAAAAATTTGCATTTGTGTTCTCCGCTAAAATACTTTTTAAAAAATTAAATGGCTAAAACTTTTTCGCCACGGGCGATACCAGATACCCCTGAACGAACGACTTCTAGAATGGTGTTTTCTGAAAGCGCATCAATAAAACCATCTAATTTTTCAGTTGTCCCTGCTATTTGAATGGTATAGGTTGTTGATGTCACGTCTACAATTTGCGCACGGAAAATATCCGCTGTACGCTTAATTTCAGCACGTGAAGCACCTAACGCTTTTACTTTAATCAACATCAGTTCACGCTCAATGTGTGAACCTTCTGATAAATCTACTACTTTTACAACTTCAACAAGTTTGTTGAGTTGCTTCGTAATCTGTTCAATTTTATGGTCATCACCATAAGTGGTTAACGTTAAACGTGATAACGTAGGATCTTCGGTTGGGGCAACATTCAACGTCTCAATGTTGTAGTTACGTTGACTGAATAAACCCACCAAACGAGAAAGCGCACCAGCTTCGTTTTCAACGAGTACAGAAATAATATGTCTCATTATGTACGCTCCCCTTTACCTAACCACATATCCTTCATGGACTGACCTGCGATCAACATTGGATATACATGTTCTGTGCGATCAACCATAACGTTGATGAATACACATTTATCATTAATCGCCATTGCTTCAGCAAGCTTTGACTCTAATTCATCAGCATGATCAATTTGAATACCAACATGGCCATAAGCTTCCATCAACTTGCCAAAATCAGGCAATGATTCAACATATGAGCTTGAATGACGGCCTTCGTAGTTCATATCTTGCCACTGTTTAACCATACCTAAAGCACGGTTATTCAAGCATAAGATCTTCACATTCATGCCGTATTGCTTACAAGTTGAAAGCTCTTGAATACACATTTGAATTGAAGCTTCACCCGTAATACAAACAACTTGTTGATCTGGGAAAGCAAGCTTCGCAGCCATGGCATAAGGTAAACCAACACCCATGGTGCCAAGACCACCAGAGTTGATCCATTGACGTGGACGTTTGTACTTGTAGTACAACGCACCAAACATTTGATGCTGACCAACGTCTGAAGTAATGATGGCATCACCATTCGTTACTTTATATAAAGCTTCAACAACTTGCTGAGGCTTCATTGTGCCATCAGTCGGTGTTTCAAACTTCAAGCCATGAACTTTACGCCATTCATTAATTTGATCCCACCATGCAGCAATCGCTTCAGGGTTTGGCTTAGACACATTCAATTGTTTCAACTGGGTCAACATTTCCTGAAGTACAGGCTCAACTGCCCCTACAATTGGAATGTGCGCCATAATTGTTTTTGAAATGCTTGCCGGATCAATATCAATATGAATAACTTTGGCATTTAAACAGAATTTTGCAGGATTATTAGTTACTCGGTCATCAAAACGAGCACCTACCGCAAGAATGACATCAGCATTATGCATTGTCATATTTGCTTCATAAGTACCATGCATACCTAACATACCCACGAACTGTGGATCATCACCCGGGAAGCCACCAAGGCCCATAAGCGTGTTAGTTACCGGATAACCTAATAAATGAGCGAGTTCAGTTAATAATGCTGATGCATTACCTTGAACAACACCACCACCCGTATAAATGATAGGGCGCTTTGCACTTAAAAGTTCATCAATCGCTTTACGAATTTGACCAGAGTGACCACGTGAAGGTGGTTGATAAGAACGCATCTTCACTTTTTCAGGATATTCGTATGCAAATTTTTCTGCTGGATTAGTCGCATCTTTAGGAATATCGACTACAACTGGACCAGGGCGACCACTTGATGCGATATAAAATGCTTTTTTGATAATTGCAGGAATTTCACTTGCGTGACGAACTTGGAAACTGTGTTTCACGATAGGACGTGAAATACCGACCATATCAGTTTCTTGGAAAGCGTCTTCACCAATAAGATGTGATGCAACTTGGCCAGACAAAATCACCATTGGGATTGAGTCCATATAAGCTGTTGCAATAGGAGTTACTGTATTGGTTGCGCCAGGTCCTGAAGTGACCAGTACTACACCAGTCTTACCTGTAGCACGTGAGTAAGCATCTGCCATATGACCGGCAGCTTGTTCATGACGTACGAGGTAATGATTGATTTTGTCTTGTTGAAATAGCGCATCATAAATATGTAATACAGCGCCGCCTGGATAACCAAAAACATGTTCAACGCCTTCGTCCGCAAGAGCACGAACGAGCATTTCACCACCAGATAAAAGTTCCAACGTGATTCACCCTAAATTCTTTATCACTATTTATGGAAGGCACAAATAGTGTTTCATTCATTGAATTGTCTGCACTGTTATAGCACACATATTGTCTAGTTTTCGTTGCAATAGAAAAATTTCTGTTTTTCAGCCGTATAAGCTTTTTTAACATTAATAAAGCATGTCTGGATATACATACTTTAGTAAAATCAATCTCTCGGCTAGAGAGAATGTCTATTACAAAACATGACGGTTATTCGAAGGGTGATCAAATAATCGCATATAAAACTAAAGAAAGCATTTTTGTTGTTTAATTCACTAAAGTCAAGATTAAAGGAAAGGTTTTTCCATAAAAAAAACTAGCTGACGTTTTTTTAATCTAATATCGAATCGTAAATTTGATCACCCTGCCCCATTATTTATATAAAAAACACTCTTTTTGATATAAAACCACTCATTCTAAATTGCTTATTTATGAACTTTATTTAAATATAGTCAGTATTTTTTGGGGAACATCTAACATGAACTTATCTTATTTAAAAACAAGCTTATATACAGCATTCACAACAGCGATTTTAGTTTGCTCAAGTCAGAGTCAGGCAGAGCAATATTACAAATGGGTAGATAAAAGTGGCTCGACACACTACACCACGACACCACCGCCTAAAGGCGCGAAACATTTGAACACAGTTTCGACTTATGGCACCCAGCCACCTGTAAAGAATTCGACACCAACCCCAGAACAACAAACTCAAGATAAAACAGATAAAGCCGTACCAGCAGCTAACGCTGTACAGGAAAAAAATACAACCGTAGCAGCAGCTCCATCTGCAGCACCGGCTCCATCTGCTACAGCACCACGTTAAGTAAAAGAAGAGTGGTGAATACTTTCACCACTCTTCCATGATTTAAAATAAAGAAGAATGGGTTGGGAAATTTTTATAGCTCATATTAAAAGATAAAATCGTGATCTAAAAACTGACATTTTCCTGTATTTTGCGCTATGCTGTGCAGCAATCTTTCATTTCAATTTTCGTTGTATAGCTTACGTCTATGACTATTTCTCACATTGACCCAGAATATCAAGCAAACACGATTGAACCATCAGTCCAACAAGATTGGGAAAATCGTAAAGTCTTTAAAGTTGCCGACACTGTCGAAGGTAAACATCGTTACATCCTGTCAATGTTCCCTTACCCAAGTGGCAAACTGCACATGGGTCATGTGCGTAACTATACAATTGGCGATGTAATTAGCCGTTTTTACCGTCTAAAAGGCGAAACCGTACTACAACCAATGGGTTGGGACGCATTTGGTTTACCTGCGGAAAACGCTGCAATTGCCCATAAAGTTGCTCCGGCAAAATGGACATTTGAAAACATCGCTTACATGCGTGACCAATTAAAAAAATTAGGTCTATCTGTAGATTGGGACCGTGAATTTGCAACTTGTACACCAGAGTACTACCACTGGGAACAATGGTTGTTCGTTCAACTTTATAAAAAAGGCTTAATCTACCGTAAACTTTCAACAGTAAACTGGGACCCGGTTGACCAAACAGTTTTAGCTAACGAACAAGTTGAAAATGGTCGCGGATGGCGTTCTGGTGCATTGGTTGAAAAACGCGATATTCCAATGTACTACTTCCGTATTACGGACTATGCACAAGAATTATTAGACGACCTAGACACTTTACAAGACGGCTGGCCTCAACAAGTGTTGACCATGCAACGTAACTGGATTGGTCGCTCTACTGGTATGGAAATTACTTTCCCATCTGCCAATACCGAAATTTATGCTGACGGCTTAACTGTTTATACAACACGTGCTGACACGCTGATGGGCGTGACATATGTTGCTGTTGCAGCAGAACACCCTCTTGCGCTTAAAGCTGCTGAAAACAACCCTGAATTGGCTGCATTTATTGAAGAATGCCGCATGGGTTCAGTTGCAGAAGCTGACTTGGCAACAGCCGAGAAAAAAGGCATGGCAACAGGCTTGTTTGTAAAACACCCTGTAACTGGTGAACAGCTTCCTGTCTGGATCGCAAACTACGTATTAATGTCTTATGGTTCTGGCGCAGTGATGGCTGTACCAGCACATGACGAACGTGACTTTGAATTTGCGAATAAGTTCAGCTTACCAATTAAGCAAGTGATTGATGCCAAAGGCGCTGACGATGCAGACTACTCTGCAACTGAGTGGCAAGAATGGTACGGTTCTAAAGAAGGTAAACTTGTTAACTCTGGCGAGTTTGATGGTTTAGAATTCCAAGCTGCGTTTGACGCATTCCTTGCGAAATTAGAACCACAAGGTTTAGCAAACTCTAAAGTTCAATTCCGTTTACGTGACTGGGGTGTTTCTCGTCAACGTTACTGGGGTTGTCCAATTCCAATGATTAACTGTGATACTTGTGGTCAAGTCACAGTTCCAGAAGACCAACTTCCAGTTGTATTACCAACTGACGTTGTTCCAGATGGTTCAGGTAACCCGCTTAATAAAATGCCTGAGTTCTATGAAACGAAATGTCCTTGCTGTGGTGGCGATGCACGTCGTGAAACAGATACATTGGATACATTCGTAGAGTCATCTTGGTACTACGCACGCTATGCGTCTCCAGACTTCACTGGCGGTATGGTCAAACCTGAAGCTGCTCAAAACTGGCTTCCTGTAAACCAATACATTGGTGGTGTGGAACACGCGATTCTTCACTTACTTTATGCACGTTTCTTCCACAAATTAATGCGTGATGAAGGCGTTGTACAAGGTAATGAACCATTTACTAACTTGTTAACTCAAGGCATGGTGCTTGCAGATACATTCTATCGTGAAGCGGAAAATGGCAAGAAAACTTGGTTCAACCCTGCTGACATCGAATTAGAACGTGATGAAAAAGGTCGTATTCTTTCTGCAAAATATTCAGGTGACGGTCAAGAAGTGATTATCGGCGGACAAGAGAAAATGTCTAAGTCGAAAAATAACGGTATTGACCCACAAGCAATTATTGATCAATACGGTGCAGATACCGCACGTGTATTTATGATGTTTGCTGCTCCACCAGATCAATCTTTAGAATGGTCTGATGCAGGTGTTGAAGGTGCTAACCGTTTCTTGAAACGTGTATGGCGTCTGGTAGCAAGCTTCCTTGAAAAAGGAAACGCTGCAACTGCAATCGATACAGCAAACTTGTCTAAAGATGCTCAAGATTTACGTCGTAAGACTCACGAAACGATTCAAAAAGTGAGTGATGATATTGAACGTCGTCATGCATTCAATACTGCAATTGCTGCTTTGATGGAATTGTTAAACGCAAGCAACAAGTTTGAAGCAAAAGATGACAATGATGTTGCTGTAGAACGTGAAGCAATCACCACATTGTTAACGTTACTTGCTCCATTTGCACCGCATTTAAGTCAAACTTTATTGACTCAGTTTGGTACGGACTTAACAGCAGCAATCTTCCCTGAGGTTGATGCTTCTGCATTAACACGTAATGCCCAAACGATTGTTGTACAAGTAAATGGTAAACTTCGCGGTAAACTTGAAGTTTCTGTCGATATTTCTAAAGATGACTTATTAGCTCAGGCTAAAGCATTACCAGAAGTTCAACAGTTCTTAACAGGACCAACCAAAAAAGAAATTGTGGTTCCAAACAAATTGGTTAACCTCGTGGTTTAATTACAGGTATTAATGAGAGGATCAAGCATGCACTTAGCCAAACGTTTAGCCGCTGTTGTTTTAACCTTAGGCCTTAGTGCAGGCTTAGTCGGGTGTGGTTTCCATTTAAAAGGAACTAACCCGACTGCGACTCCACTTGTTTATAAAAAGTTAAGCCTTGAGTTACCGGCAAAAACCGATGACCTAGAAACACAATTAAAAGTGTATTTAGCTGCAAATGGCGTTCAGTTCAGCAATGACAATGATGCGTATGTTCTTCATGTTTTAGAGTACACGCCGCGTCGTCAACTTCTAAATGGTAAGCTTACAGAAGTGTTATTACGCTTAACTGTGACTTTCCAAATTGAAGACCGTCAAGGTAATAAAATTACCGAGCCACGTACTTTAACTGCATCTCGTAGTTATCAATACGACTTGGCAACGGTTAACACTGAGAACCAGCAAGAAGGTTACTTACAACGTATTGTGATTGATGACATTGCACAGCAAATTACTCGTCAAATTTCAGCAAACCGCTTACCAAAAGCTCAACCATAAGATTTAATTGTTCTTAAGTAATGAAACTTGACTATTTACAAGCTCTTAAACGCATTCCGGAAGCTCGGGGTGCGTGGATTCTGCATGGACAGGAACCATTACTTGAACAAAACTTATTAGATACTTTCCGCAAAAGCTGGCAGCAGCAAGACATTGAAAGACAGCGCTATGACATTAGTAGTGTAAGTGACTGGAAAAATGTTTTTAATGCACTGAACAGCTTGTCTTTATTTTCGCAGCAACTTGCGATTGAAGTGCATGGCAATATCAAGCCTGATGCAAATGGTCTAAAACAGCTTAAAAGCTATATTCAGCACAATGAAACTAACCTGCTGTTAATTGTTTTACCTAAACAAGACAGTAGCAGTTTAAAGTCTGCTTTTTTCCAAGTTGTTGAAGCAAACGGCGTTGTGGTTGCACTAACTGCCAACTACCCGCAAGACCGTCAAAGAATTTTAACTGCCGAAGCAGACAAGCTTGAAATTCAACTCGACAATGATGCTTGGCAGTGGCTCATGCAGCATCATGAGCACAACTTACTCGCTGCTAAAAATAGCTTAATGCGTGTACGAGATACTTTCCCAGACCAAAAGCTGATTCAAATTGAACAGTTATATGCATGTCTACAAGATCAATCTCGTTACACCACTTACGATTTAAGTGATGCTTTATTAGAAGGTAATCTTGCCCAGTCGATTAAGATTTTCCAGTATTTAATTGGTTCTGGTGAACCTGAAAGCCTGATCTTATGGACATTAAGTAAAGAAATGCGTTTACTCATGCAGTTGTTTGAACAACCGCATAATGCATTGCAACTAGGAATCTGGAAAACAAAAGTTAGCTTATATCAACAAGCTTTAAGAAGACTCAATCCACAACAGTTTTTAGGCTGGTCTACTCTACTCTTGCAAATCGATGCTGCGATCAAAGGCATGTCGAATGAAAATGCCGAACATTTAATGCAACAGGCCATTGCCGAGCTTTGTGGGAAAACATTATTTATACAATAGCGCTTATAAATTGGGCGGCTGCTTTTGTTGAAATATCATAAAAATTCACGTTTTATCCTCATTTGACTCTTATACTAAGTGAAATTTTAGACTTTTCGACCTCTTGCCATGCCAAAAATAAAGCCAATTAAACTCGTTATTATTGTCGTCTGTATAGCCGTTATTGCTGCGCTAGCTTGGAAATTTTTAAAGCCTAAACAGCAGCAGCCTCAATATATTACAGCAGAGGTAACTCGCGGAGACATTGAAAATAATGTACTTGCCACAGGTACACTTGATGCAACCAAACTGATTAGTGTCGGTGCTCAGGTGTCTGGTCAGGTTAAAAAAATGTATGTACAACTTGGTGATCATGTAAAACAAGGCCAACTGATTGCACAAATTGACTCGACTACCCAAGAAAACAGTTTAAAAACATCTGATGCCAACATTAAAAACTTAGAAGCTCAGCGACTTCAACAAGTGGCATCTTTAAATGAAAAACAACTTGAGTATCGTCGTCAGCAACAAATGTATGCTCAAGATGCGACACCTCGTGCCGACTTAGAATCAGCTGAAGCTGCTTATAAAACAGCTCAGGCACAAGTTAAAGCATTAGATGCACAAATTGAGTCTGCGAAAGTTACTCGTTCAACAGCACAAACAAATATTGGCTATACACGTATTGTTGCGCCAACTGACGGTACGGTTGTTGCGATTGTGACTGAAGAAGGTCAAACCGTAAACGCAAACCAAAGTGCTCCAACGATCGTTAAAATTGCAAAACTACAAAATATGACGATTAAAGCACAGGTGAGTGAAGCCGATATTATGCGAGTAGAAAAAGGCCAACAAGTCTACTTCACTACTCTAGGCGATGAAACTAAACGCTATGCGACATTGCGTCAGATTGAACCAGCTCCAGATTCAATTTCTAGTGAGACAACAAGTACGACAAGCTCAACTACAAGTTCAGCCGTTTATTACAACGCTTTATTTGACGTTCCAAATACAGATGGCAAATTACGTATTGATATGACTGCTCAAGTTTATATCGTACTAGATTCAGCAAAGAATGCTTTACTGGTTCCATCTTCTGCTTTAAGTAATAAACAATTTTCTGGTCAGAAAAAATCTGGTCAGGCTACAGACAAAGCTGCTTCAACTCCAAGTGCGGAAAGAAAACAGACAGGTAATGGTGCTCGTTTAGAACGCTTAAATTTAACTGCTGAACAAAAACAACTGGTTGAACAAGGTAAGGCAACGCTCAGTGTAGTGCGTATTTTACAAGCAGATGGAACAACTAAACCGACTCAAATATTGATAGGTATTAACAACCGTGTAAATGCTCAAGTACTTGCCGGATTAAAACAAGGTGACCAAGTTGTCATTGCCGACAGCTCAGATACTTCTGCAGCTTCGGCCTCAAAAAATAATCGTCCCCGTGGTCCAGGTCCAATGGGAATGTAAGCATGACAAAACTAGCTCTACTCGAAATTCACAATCTTATACGTGAGTTCCCAGCTGGCGAAAGCACAATACAAATTTTAAAAGGCATTGACCTGACCATTTATGAAGGTGAACTGGTTGCCATTGTCGGTCAATCTGGTTCTGGTAAATCGACCCTCATGAATATTCTGGGTTGTTTGGACCGACCTACGAGTGGTAGTTACAAGGTTAATGGTCAAGAAACCGGTAAACTTGAACCCGACCAGTTAGCGCAGTTACGCCGTGAATATTTTGGTTTTATTTTCCAGCGTTATCATTTACTCGGTGACTTGTCAGCCGAAGGTAACGTTGAAGTTCCAGCTGTTTATGCAGGTGTTACCCCTTCCGAGCGTAAACAACGTGCAACCGCTCTACTCACTGAATTAGGGTTGGGCACAAAAACACTCAATAGACCAAGCCAACTTTCTGGTGGTCAGCAGCAACGTGTTTCTATTGCCCGTGCCCTCATGAATGGCGGTGACGTTATTCTGGCAGATGAACCAACAGGGGCACTTGACTCTCATAGTGGTGTTGAGGTGATGCGTATTTTGCGTGAACTTAATGCCGCTGGCCATACCATTATTTTGGTTACACACGATATGCAAGTTGCAAAAAATGCAACGCGTATTATTGAAATTAGTGACGGGGAAATTATTAGTGACCGTCCTAATGCTCCAGACCAATCTACAGAAGAAGTTAAATCTGACCCAGATGCAGCCCCTGCTCTACAAAACAAGCAGAAAAAAGGTAAAAGTATTTCGGCTTGGCGCTCAACTTTAGACCGCTTATCTGAAGCTTTCCAAATGGCTTTACTGTCCATGAATGCCCACCGTATGCGTACCTTCCTCACCATGTTAGGTATTATTATCGGGATTGCTTCCGTGGTAACGGTTGTCGCACTGGGGAATGGCTCGCAAAAGCAGATTTTAGAAAATATTAGCGGTCTCGGTACCAATACCATTACAGTTTTTCAGGGTAAAGGTTTTGGTGACAACTCCAAAACAGCCAGTTTTAAAACTTTGGTTCCTGCCGATGCTGATGCATTAATGACCCAGCCTTATGTAAGTGCAGTCAGCCCAATCGTCAGCACATCCAAAACCATGCGTTACCAACAAAATGAAGCTAATGCAACCATTAATGGTGTAAGTAATGACTATTTCGATGTGAAAGGTTTGATCTTTAAAGATGGACAAACTTTTGATCAACGTAGTGTACGTGATCGCTCACAGAATGTGGTTATTGATACTAATACTCAAAAACAATTCTTTAGTGATGGTACCAACCCTATCGGTCAAGTCGTATTACTCGGCAGTGTACCTGCCCGTATTATTGGCGTTGTAGAACCACAAAACAGTGCAATGGGCTCAGATAGTACTCTTAACGTATATATGCCTTATACAACCGTAATGAGCCGTATGTTGGGGCAAACCCATGTTCGCAATATTGTTGTGCGGGTTAATGACAAATATTCAACTGCTGCCGCAGAAAATGCGATTGTAAATCTATTAACCCTACGTCATGGTGCACAAGATATTTTCACCATGAACAGTGACAGTATTCGTCAAACCATTGAGAAAACAACCAGCACCATGACGCTTCTGGTCTCAGCAATTGCCGTAATTTCTCTGGTGGTTGGTGGTATCGGTGTAATGAATATTATGTTGGTTTCGGTGACTGAACGTACACAAGAAATTGGGGTACGTATGGCTGTCGGCGCTCGACAAAGTGATATTTTGCAGCAGTTCCTAATCGAAGCAATTTTAGTATGTTTAATTGGTGGTGTACTTGG
The DNA here is from genome assembly GCF_001990725.1 of Acinetobacter genomosp. 33YU. Taxonomy (NCBI): domain Bacteria; kingdom Pseudomonadati; phylum Pseudomonadota; class Gammaproteobacteria; order Moraxellales; family Moraxellaceae; genus Acinetobacter; species Acinetobacter genomosp. 33YU. The sequence continues at coordinate 96,625 of NZ_LFZQ01000004.1, forward strand.
CGTATTACTTTCGCTCGGCCTAGGACAACTCATTAATAAAGTAGCCGCAGGTAATTTTGTAGTGGCATATTCGACGACTTCTATTGTGGCTGCATTTGTTTGCTCAACATTAATTGGTGTCGTATTCGGTTTCTTGCCTGCCAAAAATGCCGCAAAACTCGACCCTGTTGCAGCACTATCACGAGAATAAGGAAAATTGCATGTCTTTTTCAATGACTAAACTTAGCGCAGCACTTCTCCTCACCAGTTCTCTTGTGGGTTGTGCAGCGATGGTTAAAACACCTTACCAAGCCCCTTCTGTACAGGTTCCGGGTAGCTTTCAGTACGACAATCCAACTAAAACAAAAACAGCATCAGTCGAGCAATATTCTGACCGTTGGTGGACGCTTTTTAACGATGCTCAGCTCAACCAGCTTGTAAGTAACGTGTTACAACGCAATAGCGATTTGGCTGTTGCAGGAATCACCTTAAAGCAAGCTCGTTTAAAAGCTGATTTAACTGCAAATCAACAAGGGCTTCGTGTTACAAACACGGGAATCTCAACAGGCCATTCTTTCGATTTAAATTCTGGAGATGATAATTCTAGCGGATTATCAGTTAAAGGAGGTGTAAGTTATGAGCTTGATTTGTTTGGCAAGCTTGCTCGTCAAACCGAAGCAAGCAAATGGGAAGCCTTAGCAACTGAACAAGATTTGCAGTCTACAGGGCAAAGTCTGATTGCTACTACAGCTAAACTCTACTGGCAACTCGGCTATTTAAATGAACGTTATGCAACTGCGCAGCAAAGCTTAGCCACTTCACAAAAGCTTTATCAGTTGGTTCAAACCCAATATAAAGCTGGCGCAGTTTCAGGCTTAGACCTCACACAAGCTGAACAGTCTGTTCAAAGCCAGAAAGCAAGTTTAAGTCAAATTGAACAACAGCTGGTTGAAACCCGTACAGCCATTGCAGTGTTATTGCATGAACCTGTACAACAGCTCAACATTCAAGAACCACAACGTTTACCACGTACTGCACTTCCTGCTATTGGTGCTGGTTTACCAGCGGATATTTTGTCACGTCGTCCAGACTTGCAAGCAGCCGAGCTTCGCTTACGAGAAACTCTAGCAACCAAAGATGCTACAAAAGCAAGCTACTATCCATCAATTAGCTTAACCAGTAGTTTAGGTTCAAGTAGCACGTCGTTAACGGAGTTATTACGTAACCCTGCCCTTACACTTGGGGCGAGTTTAAGCTTACCATTTTTGCAATATAACGATATGAAAAAAAATATTGCGATTAGTGACCTAGACTATGAAAAAGCGATTATTCAATATCGCCAAACGCTTTATCAAGCTTTTGCTGATGTAGAAAATGCGTTATCAAGTCGTACTGAACTCGACAAACAAGTAGAGTTTCAAGCACGTAATGTTGAACTTGCAGAAAAAACCGAACGTTTAACTGAAGTGCGTTATCGTTATGGTGCTGTTGCATTGAAAACACTTCTCGATGCTCAGCAAACTACACGTACTGCGCGCTTGAGTCTTGTTGAAACCAAGCAAAGCCAATACAACGCTTATGTTACCCTTATGCAGGCGTTAGGTGGTTCGCCTGTAAAAGAGTTGCCGCAATAACTTGCGCCCACAAAAAAAGCCGTAGTCCTTCAACTACGGCTTTTTTATGTCTGAATAAATTTTAAAACTTATTCATCATCCATCATAGATTGGCTCATACCTACAGTATTGAAACCACCATCTACATATAGAATTTCACCAGTAATACCTGAAGCCCAAGGTGAGCATAGGAATAACGCGGCATTACCTACTTCTTCAATCGTTACGTTACGCTTTAATGGTGCGACTTTTTCGTTAGCATCTAACATTTTACGGAAAGATTTAATACCAGAAGCAGCTAAAGTACGGATTGGACCTGCAGAAATCGCGTTTACACGGATACCATCAACACCTAAGCTTGATGCCAAGTAACGAACACCAGCTTCTAAAGATGCTTTCGCCATACCCATTACGTTGTAGTTAGGCATAACGCGCTCAGAACCTTGGTAAGTCAAAGTTAATAAACAACCTTGGCGAGCTTGTAATAAAGGTTTTGCAGCACGTGCCATTGCAACAAAGCTGTATGCGCTAATGTCATGAGCAATTTTAAAACCGTCACGGTCAGTCACGTCAGTGAAGTCACCGTCAAGTGTGTGTGCAGGAGCAAAGCCGATTGAGTGCACAACACCGTCTAGGCCATCCCAATGTTTTGCAAGTTCCGCAAATGCATTATCAATTTCAGCATCAACGGCAACATCACATGGAAACACAAGCTTAGAACCGAATTGCTCAGCAAACTCATCTACACGTTTTTTTAATTTTTCGTTCGGATAAGTAAATGCAAGCTCAGCACCTTCACGGTGTAATGCTTGGGCAATACCAAAAGCAATTGATAATTTACTAGCAACGCCTGCGATCAAAAAGCGCTTACCTGCTAAAAGTCCTTGTGTCATGCCGATCTCACTCAAAACAATTTTCAGCATAATGCCAATATTCAGCAGTTTTCGAAATTGCATAATGCATCTTTTTTCAAAAATCGCACGAAAAAAAATCGCCCCTATAGAGGAGCGACTTTTTATGATCTAAATTTTAGTCATCAGACAATAAGCCAATTAGACGTAAGAACGAGATATACATCCAGACTAAAGTTGCAAGCAACGCAATACCACACAACCATTCCATGAATTTTGGAGCACGGTATGCCGCATTGGTTTCAATTAAATCAAAATCTAAAATTAGGTTAAGTGAGGCAATAACTGCAACGAATGCAGCAAAACCAATTCCTAACCAGTTACTTTCAAAAATATAAGGAACGCTTGAGCCAAACGCTAAGCGCATCACCATCTGCACGATAAATACAATAAAGATCGCTAAAGATGCAGAGATGACAACTGATTTGAACTTTTCAGTAGCGCGTATAATTTGAAACTTATATAAGCCAAACATCACTAAAGTGGTTACGAAGGTTGCCAATAAAGCTTGAAGAGGAACTCCAGGGTATTTCAACTGGAAAGTAAACGAAATACCACCTAGAAATGCCCCTTCAAATAAGGCATACGGAATTGCCAATGTTGGCGCAGTTGTTGGTTTAAACGTTGTAATTAAAGCTAAAACCAAGCCACCAATTGCACCCACAATTGATGCTGCGTAAGCAATACCAACATTTGCAGTAAAGGCTGCATAGAAAAATAAAGCGACACCCACTGCGGCAGCAATGATGGTCAACATCACAGATTTTTGAATCGCACCTTGCACGGTCATCGGTTGACTATAGTCACTGACCGTTTCAACGCGAGTCAGTATCGGGTTATTACTTTGCATAAATGCTCTCTTTTTATAATAAATAAACTTAAAACATCATTTTAAGCAAAATGAATATGAAAGCCAAATTAGCCCTTGGCATTATTGTAACAATGTCCTTTAAACAATAAAAAAGGGAGCTTTAGCCCCCTTTTCATTTTTACTTGAACAACGTCATTAATCTTTACCATCAGTATTCATAATGAAAAAGTATTCACGGTAATATTTAAGTTCAGAAATTGAGTCACGAATATCATCCATTGCCAAATGCGATGCATTCTTTTTCAGGCCGCTCATAATTTCAGGGCGCCAGCGTTTTGAGAGTTCTTTGATCGTAGATACATCAAGATTACGATAGTGGAAATACTGCTCAAGCTCAGGCATTAAACGATGTAAGAAACGGCGATCCTGACAAATCGAGTTACCACACATTGGTGAAATTTTGGGATTGACCCATTTTTTTAGGAATTCTAAAGTCTGTAACTCAGCATCACGGGCGGTCAACTTACTACGACGAACTCGTTCAATTAAACCTGACTGGCCATGCTGGCGAGTGTTCCACTCATCCATTGCATTTAAAATACGATCAGGTTGATGAATAGCCAAAACCGGACCTTCGGCAAGTACATTTAAATGATCATCTGTAATAATTGTTGCGATTTCAATAATCTGGTCGTTGTCGGTATCTAAACCGGTCATTTCCAGATCAATCCAAATTAATCGTGTATTTAAAGTACTGCTCATGTATGTACGTTCTAAAATGCCGTAAAAACATCAATAGTAGCAAATTTCTTGCTTCTGCGCTGTAATTCCATACCAGCTTCGTGCTATTTTTGCGGTCTTCAAACAATGGTTTTTTTGGGATATGAATGGCTCTAATTCGTAAGCGTCGTTTAACTGAGCAACAGCAACGTCGTATTGAAAAACAGCATAAAACTCGCCAAGAAGAAGTCGATACTTCACAAGATCTAGATGGGCTGGTTGTACAGCACTATGGCCGTCAACTTGAAGTACAGGCACTTTCTGTACCCGAGCATCACCCAGAAAAACCTCAAGTTGCCGAAGGCGAACCAGAACCATTTTGGAAACCGATTGAGCTCAAAAGCGTATGGCGCTGTCATACCCGTACTAATCTTGAGTTACTTGTAACTGGTGATCGTGTTAAATGGCAGGCAGACCCTAACACAGGCTTAGGAATTATTACTGCAATTCACCCACGTACTTCATTGCTTACTCGTCCAGATCGCTATCACAAAGTAAAACCTGTGGCAGCCAATATCAGTTTAATCGTTATTGTTTTTGCTCCACTTCCAGAACCAGCACCTACTTTGATTGACCGCTACTTAGTGGCATGTGCAGATGCAAATATTCCTGCCCTTCTAGTGCTGAATAAATCAGATCTACTCACTGAAAACGATCCGATTCTCGACATGCTCAAAGAGTATGAAGATTTAGGTTATGAAAGCATGATTTGTCATTCTAAAGGTGATATTTCAACATTATCTCAACGACTTGATGGTGAAACTGTTGCTTTTGTTGGTCAGTCAGGGGTTGGTAAAAGCTCGCTTATTAATGTGCTTATTCCAGATGCCGAGCAGAAAACCAATATTATTTCTGAAAACTCTGCACTTGGTCAACACACCACGACTTCTACGCGCTTAATCAACTTTGGTAAAAATGGTGCCTTAATTGATTCGCCAGGAATTCGTGAGTTTGGGCTTTGGCATCTCGATTTAGAAAAAATTCGTATGGGTTTTCCTGAAATTGAAGCGCATTTAGGCTCATGTCAGTTCCGTAATTGCACGCATACTCATGAAAAGAACTGTGGCTTAAAACAGGCTGTTGAAGCAGGTGAAATTTTGCCACGACGCTTAGACAGCTTCTTACGTTTAATCGATGAGATTCAAGAAGCGCAGCAAAAAAACTAATTTTCTATCCCTTTTGCCCTTGAAGTGGTGATTTTGATCACCATCTATATACGCTATACTCTAGGTCAATTTTGTTTTTAATTTTTTTAGGTGACTTGTGGAACGCTGGTTAGAGTTTATGGGGAATCACCCCATTTTGTTTGGTACACTCGGAGTCTTGATCGTATTGTTCTTCATTTTTGAAGGTCAACGTAACGGTCGTAAAATTTCTCCACAGTCGCTTGGTATTTTAGTGAAAGCGAAGAATGCTATTTTAATTGACTTACGCGATAGCAAAGACTTCCGCGAAGGTCACATTAGTGGTAGCCGCAATATTCCTTATAGCCAAATTGCAAGTCATGCTGATGAATTAAAAGCAAGTGACCGTCCATTGGTATTTATTTGCAACCTAGGGCAAGTTGCTGGTAGTGCTTTACAGAAAGTCGCTCACCATGACAGCTATCGCCTCGATGGTGGTATCAGTAACTGGAAAGCTCAAGGCTTACCTCTCGTTAAAAGCAAACCAAAAGCTTAAGGAGAATTGTTATGGCAGCAAATGTCATTGTTTACTCAACTTCTGTATGCCCATATTGCGTTCGCGCGAAACAATTACTTGAGCGTAAAGGTGTTGCTTACAAAGAAGTAAATCTTTCTGTTGAAGCACCAGAAGTACGTGTTGAATTAATGCAACGTACCAACCACCGTACTGTTCCACAAATTTTTATTAATGATCAGTTTATCGGTGGTTTTGACCAACTTTATGCTTTAGAGCGTGAAGGTAAACTCGACGAATTATTGGCTTAACCTCGCATCCATATTAAGGAAAAAACAATGAGCGAAGAACAACAAGTTCAACCACAATTAGCTTTAGAACGTATTTATACAAAAGATATTTCTTTTGAGGTTCCAGGGGCACAAGTTTTTACTAAACAATGGCAACCTGAACTTAACATCAATCTTTCTTCTGCTGCAGAAAAGATTGACCCAACTCACTTTGAAGTATCTTTAAAAGTTGTGGTTGAAGCCAATAATGACAATGAAACAGCGTTCATCGTAGATGTAACTCAATCTGGTATTTTCTTAATCGATAACATCGAAGAAGATCGCTTACCTTACATTTTGGGTGCATACTGCCCGAACATTTTGTTCCCGTTCTTACGTGAAGCTGTAAATGACTTAGTCACTAAGGGTAGCTTCCCTCAATTACTTCTTACTCCTATCAATTTTGATGCAGAGTTCGAAGCAAATATGGAACGTGCTCAAGCTGCTGCCGCTGAAGGTCAAGCTTAATTTATAGCTTGCTCTAAACAAAAAAACCGCGTAATTCGCGGTTTTTTTATATCTACTGTTTCGTTTGTTAGCCATCAAGCGAATGAAGCTGAATAGAAGGAAACTGAAACCCACGACAAGACTGCTCGGAACGCCATGCGACCGTTAAAATCATGTTACCTAAGATAAAGTTTTGATAAGCAAACGTTCCAATAAGTTCATGCGAGCATAATCCACCATGATTGGTAGGATGCACTTGAGTATTTAAAGTATTTAAATCCAAACGTATACCAAGACCTGAAGCTTTTAAAACAGCTTCTTTAGTGGTCCAAACTTTAAACCAAAACTCTCTATCTTGTTCTAGAGTTTGCCATGTTGCATATTCATCAGGATGAAAGGCATGTTGTGCCAGACTATCTAAACGGACTTTACGATCCAGTTCTTCAACATCTATACCAATATCTTTAACACGTTCACTTAGCGCCAAAGCATAATATTGCTGACTATGCGAATGGTTAAAATGCAAAGTATGGTCCAATAAATAAGGTTTGCCATATTCATGTTTTGCAAATTGCAAATCTGTTGGGTTTACACTTAACTTTTGAGCTAATAACTTATTTTTAATGTGCTGTATTTGCTGCTTTTTATAATCATTAAATTTACGAAAGTCGGGAAAGTCTTGTTTCGACTTTAAAAGAAGTTGAGATAATGCCTGTGTATAAACATCTATAATATGCTCAGACATTATCTCGATCCTATTTACCAAATAAATTAAAATTTAACGATGTCGCCTTTAAGCGTTACGCCAGCCATCATTGTGCCTTTATAACAGTCATAAGTCGTCGTACTACGCGTTTCATTGGACTTAAAATAACTCACAATATTGGTCACTGCATTTGCACCTTGTGCTTTAGCATTGTTTTGCATTTGAATAAGCGCTGAACGTAAAACCCAATCACATGAAGCTTCTGCTGATTTAGCAAAACCATTAGTCTTTTTATTGGTTACCACATCTTTTTGAATGACTTTACCACCCGACTTTGTACCACTTAAATAAAATTTTACAGAGCCATCCAAAGTTCCATCTGCTACGGCACGGTCTACAGCTTCTTTAAAGTTTAAATGATGTACTTCATCAGCGGCCTGAACGGTAGCAGTAAAACCAGCACTCAGCATTGCTACCAATAAAAGTTTCTTATTTAACATTGTTGTGTTCCTTATTGTTTAACACGTTTAAAAATAAGTGAAGTATTAATCCCACCAAAAGCAAAATTGTTACTCATAATAATGTCTGCATCGAGCGCTTTAGGTTGCTGAACGATATAATCTAGATCTCCACAAAGTGGGTCAATTTCATCTAGATTTAATGTCGGAATAAAGCAATTACGGTTCATCATTTCAATACTGAGCCAAGCTTCAATAGCACCACAAGCCCCCAGCGTATGCCCAAAATAACTTTTTAATGAACTAATTGGCTTACGTCCTAAAACTTTTGCTGTCGCCTGACTTTCTGCTATATCCCCTTGATCGGTCGATGTGCCATGTGCGTTTACATAACCAATATCACTAGCCTGCAAAGATGCATCTTTAAGCGCCAGCTCCATACAACGCCCCATCATCTCAGCGTCAGGTTTAGTTACATGCTGTCCATCAGTATTGCTTCCATATCCAATAAGTTCAGCATAGATATGTGCACCACGCGCTTTGGCATGTTCGTATTCTTCTAAAATTAAACAGCCTGCACCTTCCCCAATGACTAAACCATCTCGTTTTGCATCAAATGGACGTGGTGTTTTTTCTGGTTGATCATTCATATTACTTGTGGCAAATAGAACATCAAAAACAGCCGCGCCCGCAGCACTAAGCTCTTCTGCACCACCCGCAATCATGACCAGTTGTTTGCCATATTTAATTGCTTCATAAGCTTGACCAATGGCCATAGAGCCAGAAGTACAAGCACTAGACGTAGGTAAAGTTAAGCCTTTTAAGCCAAAATATACGGTCATATTGACAGCACTTGTATGGGCCATCATACGTATATAAGTGGTTGCATTAATCTTACTCATGCTCTGATGAAGCAACATGTTTGCAAACTCACCTACAGCCTCTACGCTCCCCGCAGAAGAACCAAATGCAACGCCTGTTTCACCACTGGACAAAATTTCGTGCCCAAGTAAACCAGCATTTTGCAAAGCTGTTTCAGCACATACCACAGACATGAGCGCAACACGCCCCATACCACGGGTCACTTTACGGTTAAAGTGCTTAGGAACATGAAATGTTTCAACTGGACCACCTAGCTTAGTCCGAAGGTCAACATATTGCTCCCATTCAGGCATATAGCGGATGCCACTTTTTGCTGCATTAAATTGAGAAAAAATTTCGTCGGAAGTTTCACCTAAAGAGGTAATCCCTGCCATTCCTGTTACAACAACGCGCTTCATCAGATGAGTCCTCCATTTACAGAGATCACCTGTCGGGTTACATAAGAGGCTTCATCTGAACATAAAAATTTCACTACGCTTGCCACTTCACCGACCTGTCCCATGCGCTGTAACGGAATCATTTTAAGTGCATGTTCTTTAACTTCATCGGTGACCATTTCGGTTTCAATCAGTCCCGGTGCAACACAGTTCACGGTAATTTTTCGCTTCGCCAACTCGAGTGCCAAGGCTTTGGTCGCACCAATTAAACCTGCTTTTGCAGCGCTATAGTTCACTTGACCACGGTTACCCATAATTCCAGAAACAGAAGATAAAGTGACAATACGCCCGCCCTTGCGTAAGTGAATCATTGGCATAATGAGCGGTTTTAAAACGTTATAGAAGCCATCTAATGAGGTCGAAATCACCTCATCCCAGTCTTGATCGGTGAGTGCAGGAAAAGCACCATCATGGGTAAGCCCAGCATTGAGAACCACGCCATAAAAAGCACCATGCTGCTCGACATCTTGTTCTAAAATTTGCTGAACCGTACTGCGCTCATTTACATCAAACATTAAATAATGGCTATTTTGTCCTAATGCCTGAATCTCTTGTACGACTTGCTCGGCCTCTGCCTGACGCGAACGTGCATGTACCGTTACATCAAAACCAGCCTTTGCCAGTTGTAATGCAATCGCCTTCCCAATTCCTCGACTTGAACCCGTTACTAAAATTCGTCTTGTCACAATGTATTCCTAATTCTTTGTGGTTATTCAAATGGTGATTCTGTTGGCTCAAATACACTTAACGTTGCTTGAATGCAGTGTTCAGCATATTGAATTTCACAGGAAAATTGCCCAAGTCCTTCATGAAAATATTGTTGTTCTATTTGAATGATCAATCGAGAACCCAAGGCGAAATAAGGAATAGGTAAATGTAATTTACGTGTTCCCAATAAAAATCCGACTTTTGGTGCTTGTTTTGACTGTTGGCCTTGCCAGCCTGAGTAAGCACTAATGGTTTGCGCCATAATTTCAATACTTGCCCATGTCGGTAAACCTTCTGCTTCACAAAACATAAGCTCAGGTGTAATGGTTAGCTCAGCTTGTGCTCGCCCTTCTGCAACCTCAGTTAAATGGTCTATAAACACCATTGGTTGCTCATGAGGAATATATTGAATTGCCTCCAGTTTCATTAGGGCTTCACTCCAAAAACAAGACTAATATTACTTCCCCCAAAAGCGAAAGAATTACTCATCACATAACGGATGGGCTGTTTTAGTTCGGCATTTTGCACATAGTTTTGATCAGCTAAATCCGGATCAATCTCAACATTTCGATGCAATGGTAGCCAGCTCTGATCTTTTAAAATCTGCTCACAAATAAACGCTTCTATAGCACCCGCAGCACCAAGACAATGTCCAGTTTTATGCTTGGTACTACTTAAAGCAACTTGATAATCGCCAAAGACTTGTCGTACAGCCTTTATTTCCATGGCATCGTTTTGTGGAGTTGCAGTTCCATGAAGATTTAAATATCCAATATCTTGTGCAGATATATTTGCCATTTCCAATGCGCGCTTCATAGCGATAGCTGCACCTTTACCTTCCGGATGCGGAGCAGAAATATGCCATGCATCCATTGATTCTCCTGCGCCCATTAACATGACAGGTGTTTGTTCTTTAGTGAGCAAAAAGAAGGCTGCGGCTTCACCAATATTAATACCATCACGTCCGGCTCCACATGGCTGACAAATATCGCTAGATAAACTCTCTAGGCTATTAAATCCATTGAGTGTGAGTTGGCACAAAGTATCGACACCACCGACCAGTACTGCATCAGCTAAATCGGCTTGTAGCAAACGCTGACCCGCAGCCAATGCTTTAGCACTTGAGGAACAAGCAGTAGAGATGGTATATGCTGGCCCTTCCCAATTTAAATACTGTTGTAAGGCTTTTGCTAAACAACTCATTTCCTGACGTCGGTGAGAAATGAGTTGCTGAGTTTGTCCTTCAAAATATTGCTTAAGCAATAATTCACTATCAGAAATACCAGAAGTAGAGGTTCCAACCACAATCGCTAAACGTTTTGATGGAAACTTCTCTGTATAACTTTTTAGTTCGGTTTCAATTTTTGCTAAAGCAGTCAGAGCAAATCTTAAATTACGAGAATCGACAGACTGTAAGGCATCGGGCACACTCGAACACAATGAGTGCGTATATTGTCCCACCCAAACATTACGATCAACGATTAAATCATCACGCAAAGTTAAGGTTTGCTGCGGCTGTTGTAATGCTTGTTTGATTTGATCAGGTTCACAACCTAATGCAGATAAACCTACACTGAACTGTATGCCGACTGCCATTTGAGCAGAATTATTTATAGATGAAACGCTCATGGTGTACTGCTTTTTTGAGGCTGCAAGGTATTTTCAATCGAACTTAGCGTCATGCTATAAGGAACTTGTTGATTAAGTAACTCGATACTTCCCTGACCTTTCTTGATGTGTAATACAGGCTGTTTATCAATATAAATATCCTGATTATCAGCCTGTTGCTTCATTTCTACAACTTGTTGTCCCAAGCTTGAAAATTTTGGGTAGGTCGCAAATAAAAGATCACGTACCACAAATTCAAAAGGTAATAAGCGCATTTGGTCAATACGCTGCTCTACATGAACTCGTTGCCCATCAAACTGTAATTTAAACAGCTGTTGTCCAGTCAAGCTCAAAGCGACCATATCCAGTACAGTTCCGTGCTGTTGCTGATAAAGCAAAAAACTAAAACTTTGCTGTTTCCACTGAACTTCAACCTGATCCTGTCTTTGATAAGCTTGAGTTTTCCATAAGGGACTTTGTAAACCTTTCGCATGTGGCATCACTTGGCAGCCCGTAAAACATAGGCAACCACCAAGTAATATCATCATCCATTTGCGCTGCATGCTTATACCTCTAATACCTGTTCTTGCGTTAAGCCTTCACGACAGTATTCTGCTAGGGTGCTAAGTCTACGTTTGGCATTTTTATGAATTGGGTTTTTTTCATCCCATGCATAACCCGCCAGTAATGAAGAAATCATACGGCGAATGCCATCATTCTGATTTTGTGAAAAAACGACGTCCTGAAATTCACCTTCATACCATGACTCAACATAGGCACGAAACACCTGAATGCCACGGCGCAGCGGTTTTTCATATTCTTGCAACCAGTCTACCTGTTCACCTTGCAAAACACGCTCAACCAAAGGAACCGCCAAGCTGGAAGATTTTAACGCGATAGTCACACCTGATGAAAACACTGGATCAAGAAACTCACCTGCATTTCCTAAAAGTGCATAGTTGCGGTCTGCCAAATGCTTAACATTGGCAGAGTAGCCCACCAAAGTACGTACTAGCGTATCAAACTTAGCTTGACGTAGTACCTCTGACAAGCTTGGTTCGTCAGCTAAAATGCGTTTGAACATTGCCTCTGGCTCATTATCGGCAGCATTTTCAACTGTGTATTTGTCAAAGAAATCTTGTTCAGCCACTACACCCAAAGAAGCTCGGCCATCAGCAAATGGAATTAGCCAATACCATGCACGGTGGTCTTTTTCATGTACAGTAATTAAAATTTTATTACGATCAAAATCAGGGGCATCGGCAATACCATCTTCAATATGAGTAAAAAATGCACGACGTACCGGAAAGTTTGATGGACTCTCTAAATCTAACAATTTTGGCAAAATTCGACCAAACCCACTTGCATCAAGTAAGAACTTGGTTTGAATTTGATAGCTTTGCTGATTTTCATCTAATACCGTAAGAATAGGCTGTTCTGCTGCTACGTCTACATCTAAAACTTCATGTCCAAAACGAAGGTCTGCCCCATAAGCCTGAGCTTGTTTAGCAAGTAAATTGTCAAAATCTGCACGGCGAACCTGCCAAGTCGTCCCCGGCCCATCGGTAAATTTTTCAGTAAAGTCATAAAAACTGCGTTGTTTACCCCGTAAAAAGGCCGCACCATTTTTAAATTGAAACGCATATTGCTCGACATGCTCGCGAACTGTTTCTAGTAAACCGGCCTCTTCTAAAAACGCCATAGATTGCGGTAGTAATGACTCACCAATTGAAAATCGTGGGAAATACTGCTTTTCCAAAACCGCAACTTTATAGCCTTTCTTGCGCAGAAGTGCCGCAGCAGAACTTCCTGATGGACCCGCCCCAATAATCACTACATCAATTTTTTCTAAAGTGCTCATAGCACAACTTTCCTTTTTAATTTATTCAAATTATGAATGGTCTTGTAAATTCACGATATGTTTTTCATCTGCCGGGGTAAGTAAAGTCGCATAGATGAATGAGAAAATAACCCCAAATAAAACCGTCAAACCAAAACAGTGAATTGCATACGTATGGCTAAATGAAAGTAATCCAAAGCCAAGTAAGGTCGACATCATACATAAAAATAACGCCATTCCAACTACTTGTGGATGATCATGCCCATGTCGATAAAAAATTGCATAGTCGACACCGATCCCAATGATCAGGAAAGTCGCCATAATACTAAACAAATTAATTTCTACACCTAACCACGCCTGAACAGCAAAAGTGCTCAATAACGCCAAACTCACAGGCAGAACCAAAGGCACAATCGAACTTAAGCCATAAATAATGGCTAAGCCTAGTGTTAATCCAATTAATGCATAAATCAGAAGATGCTGAGCCTGTACCCTATGCTCGGCAAACATTTGCGACATTGTTGCAATCGGTTGCTGAAAATGCACATATTGAGACTGTAACCCTCTTAAAACTTCTGGATGTTTTATTCCTGTCACCATAACCAAGCGTTCATTCGCTTGGAGCTGTAAAAAAGCTAGAGGATGATCTTTAAATACGGCGAAATCCAATAAGGGTTGTTTCGCGAGCTGCTGTTGCCATTGCAAAACATCAGCCACATTTAGCCCCATACTTTGTGCATATTCTTCTAAGGTGGAGCGTGGGATACTTTGTAATAGCTGCACATTATGTTGCTGTTGAACCAACGGTGGAATCCACTGTCCCAAAGCTTGAAATGCAGAAATTTCCCCTTTTGCCTGTAACTGCTGCAACTGTCCAATGAGTTGTTGTTCCTGTTGCTGCATTTCATTTGTAGAGGCGGCTTTTACCACAAAATAATCACTGCCTTGTTGTTGTCCAAATTGTTCACGTACAGTTTGATCTTGCTGCTTTAAGCTCGCATCCATACCTTGCAAATTACGAATATCATCGTTTGTTTTAAGGTAAAAAAGACTCACTGTACCCGCAACTAAAATAGTCGCGATCAAGCTATAACGTATTTTTGCACGTTGCTGAAACCACAGTCGTGTTTGTCCAATCCATGACAAAGCATGTATGGCTGGCTGGGCATTAAGTGCAGGTAGTCTTGGTAATAAAAGCACACTACTAATCCAAGCCGCAGTTAATCCGACAATTGAAAATACCGCAATCTGTCTAAACCCGGGAAATGGTGTAAAACTCAAAAAGACATAAGCCACCAAGGTGGTCATTAAACCCATAAATAAACTAGGCAATAAAGGTAATAAAATCTGGAAACCACCTAGCTTACGATGCTGAGATTGCATTGCCATAAAGTAAAAAGAAAAATCGACACAAACCCCAATTAGACTCGCACCAAATACTAAAGTAATGAGATGGATTTCCCCAAATATCCAGTGAGTCACTGCAAATGCAACAAAGCTTCCGGTCGAAACAGCAATAAATTCTGTCGCCATAGGACGTAATGAACGGAAACCAAACCATACCAGAAAAATAAGACCTAATGTCGAACCAACACCAATGGTCGAGATTTCCTCTTTAGCCGATTGAGTTCCAAAATTTGTAAATAAAATCGTTCCCGTCCAATGAGAATTTAGCCCCATTGCAGCTAATTTTTGTTTGGTCTGATCAATCCAGTTCGATACTTGTTCTTGATAATCAATATTGTATGGGCTTTGGGTTAACTGTAATACAAATAACCGTGAAAGCCCCTGATCATGATGAATAGTCGCAAAACCTTGTTCCATTTCAATATCTTGCTGGGATGGGTTTGCCAATTGCATGGCATAACGAGTAAACAAGAGTAATGGATCTTGCTTAAGTGATTCTTCTGTCACAGGTAGGCCTGGACTCATCATCTGCATTAAGCTTTGTTCGCTAAGTGCCGAGTAGTCTTTTTTTTGTAATAGCTCTTTATCTTGCTCACTCAATAAACCTACTCGATGTTGATAGAGCTGCTTTGCAAATTGATCAAAATCAAGTTGTGGTTTTAAAGGTTGCCATAATGGACTGCTAGCTTGTACCGTTAAAAACTCCGTCGCGTGTTGTATCTCAGACTCATCTTTAGCATCAACTACAACAAATACTTTGTTATTGAGTTGCTCATTCATATACTGCTGAGTACGTGCAAGCTGTGGGTCCTGCTGCATTTTTGGCAATAGCGCAAAAATATCCGTCTGAATATGGATATCTTTTTTAAGCCACGTTATACCCAACCCCACAGCCATGAGTAAGAGCGCGATTAGCCACAGTACAGTAAATTTATTCTGCCAATTGGAAAAGTGCATGCTCGGCAGCCATTAAAGTCGTCGGTTTAGAAGTCTGGTGACTAAAGCGAATTGTGGTCAAATTATTGGCTTTTTCAGTAATCACAATTTGGTTTACATACTGTTGACCTTGAGCATCTACACGCACAAACAGTTTTTTAAATAAGCTACTTTTTGGCGTTAAACTAATATTCCAGCCCGCTGGACTATAGTTTGCACTCACTACATTAAAGTTCTTTGCCAAGGCTTGTTCATTACCTGACATTAACTGCAAAAAGAGTGTTGCAACAGAACTATAAGGTGATTGATCAATTTGAATCTGGCTAAATGTTCGCTGAGTCTTTTGTACCAATTTAGTTGGAGTAACAATGAGATCCGCCTGTACCGGACGTTTAATTTGCCATGCCACACCATAAGATTTCGCAAATAGCAGAGAACCGTTGGATACAAAGGTTTTATTCAAAGACGGTAATTTCTTTTGCTGCTCGAAATCAGCACGGACTATCGGCGTTTGTGCCAACTGCTGAAAAATCTGTGTCACTTCTGTTGAGGCCGCATAAACGGCGCTCAAGCTGCCCATCCATACTGTGAGACCTATCCCTAAAGTTTTAACAAATTTAGACATCATGCTCCCCTCGTTGGTTGGAACCCAGACCACGCATTTAAACGTTCAAATAAAACCTGAGGTGACTGAAGGCACATTTCACGGTTTGCAATATTTACAGCAACCTGTGTGGTATAGCCCTTGGTTAAACGCTTTCCAGACTCGGCATCAAAAATCAAATAGTCTATTTTTAAACGGTTTTCCCATTCTTTTAAAATAGCCCGAACCCGAATCTTTTGTTCAAACTCAATACCATATGCATAACGGACGTGACTTTCTATCACAGGCCATGCATAACCAGATTCTTTCATTTGCATATAGTTGTAATGAAATTGATCAAGCAATTTACAGCGTGCAATTTCAAAATACTTTAAATAGTGTCCATGCCAAACCACATTCATGGTATCAACATCATGAAATGGAATCTCAATGATTACATCCGCATGCATTCGCTCACCTTATCCCATAAATTCTGGTTGATTAAACAATTCAAGTTGGTCTAAACGATCAACAATCTGTTGTAATTCGGTTTGTAATGGTCGATCTTCTTCGACAAATGCAAAGCTTTGTAAGGTCCATTGCATGAAGGCTTGTAATGTTGGGCTTAATTGTTCCGTTAAACCTTTCAAATGAATCGCCTGTACACTCGCACAGCATAGCGCTGCAATTACTTGCTGTGTCAAAGTAATCACACGGCTCGCATCACGTGCAGCAATCGTTCCCATACTGACTTTGTCTTGGTTATGGCATTCGGTTGAACGTGAAAAAATTGAAGCGGCTAAAGTGTTTTTTAGAGCCTCAGCTGTCCACGCGGATACCCCGATTTGTACAGCTTTAAAACCATGATTCAGTGGTAAACGTTCAGCCGTCGCACCTGTTAGATTACGTGGTAAACCATGATTCATTTTATGATCAACCAACTGTGCAATCTGTCTGTCCATCAAGTCAGCAATATTGGCAATCATAATTTTTAAGCTATCCATTGCCTGTGCAATATGTCCACCGTAGAAGTGACCACCATGCAACACACGCATGCCGACAGGATCAATCAATGGATTGTCATTACTCGAATTCAGCTCATTTTCAATAAACTGACGTAGCCATACTTTTGAGTCTTCAAACACGCCAATAATATGCGGCGCACAGCGTAATGAGTAACGATCTTGCAAGCGTGGACTCTGATGTGCGGTTTGTACTTCACTGTTCAGCCAATCACGTAATTGCTTGGCAATCTGTTGCTGCCCTGGATGCGGCTTTTGTGCAAACAGAACTTCATCGAAATGACTTGGATTTCCTTCCAATGCCAATACGTTCAGTGCAGTAATCAAAGTACTTGCAAAAGCAATCTGTTCTGCTTTTTTATAATTTAAACATGCAATTGCCGTCATCACGGCAGTACCATTCATAAGGGCCAAGCCCTCTTTCGGTCTGAGTGTTAAAGGCTGCAACCCTTTTTCGGCATACACTTGAGCAACCGGAACAATTCGTCCATCAACATAAACATCACGCTCACCAACTAAAGTTCCCGCGATGTAAGACAATGGCGTTAAATCACCGCTTGCCCCCACTGAACCTTCAGATGGAATAACCGGAATCACATTTTCATTGAGCAACCAAACTAAGCGTTCCAGCAAAGCGATCGACACACCTGAATAACCACGTGCCAATGAACATAAACGAGTAACAACGACTGCACGTGCAGTAATTACATCAAGGTTTTCACCTAAACCACAGCCATGAAAACGAGAAAGATGCAGCGGTAATTCATTGACCTGATGCAATGGAACTTCAACTAAACATGAGTCACCGTAACCCGTGGTCACACCATAGATAACTCCTTCTTCTTCAAGTAACTGATCGAGAAAATCAGCTCCTTTTTGAGTCAGTTCACGCCATTCAGAGGATGCAGGTAAAGCAACCTGACATTCGCCTCTGGCTACAGCAACAACATCTTCAATGCAAAGTGGTTGTTCCCCTACGGTTAACAAACGCATGTTATTTCGTCCAAAAATTATAAAAATTAAACCATTGATAAGGAGCTCGCATGCAATGCTGCTCTAATACATTTACATAGGTTCGGGTCACACTTTGCATACTTTCAATACGGTGAGCACGCGGTAAATTTACCTGCTCTGAAATGAGATGGATATGCACTTGAAATTGTTGCTGCATGCGATAACAAAATACTGCTATGACCGGCACTTTAAGCAAATTTGCCAAAATCCATGCGCCTTGTGGAAATGCAGCAGTTTCCCCTAAAAACTCTAGCTGCTGTACACGATCTGACTGTACAGGCACTCGGTCTGCCGCAACAATGACCCACTCACCTTGTTGCATTTTATCTTGTAGCAACATAGCCGTTTCAATACCGAGTTCATCGACCGATAAGAGACAAACATCTGCTTTATCATTTATTTTTTTGAGAAAATCATTAAATTTCGTTGCATGTTTTTGATAAACCAACACATTAATTTTCTGTGGATGGTCTGATTTTATTGCGCGAAGCAACTCAATATTACCAAAATGCGAAACAACTATTAGAGCGCCCTTTTGGTAGTGCTGATGAAAATACTCATGTCCAAAAATTTCCAGTTTTTGTTCTGGAATATTGCCTAGCCAGCCCTCAATCTTATCTAAAATACATTCGCCAAATTGCATGAAATGCGCGTAGCTATTTGTCCAATTTGGTTGGTGACTAAACGGCGACTGTGATCTAGCAAAATGATGCAGTTTTTGTAAATAAAGTAAGGAAGCCTGTCTTGCTGTGGCAGCAAATAACCAGTACCACATAATGACGAAGTACATCACAAACTTGCATAACCAACGTCCACCAAAACGATAAAACCAAAGCATTAACATTAATGGCAACATGCCACCACGCTCTTTAATATCATTCCATTTGGGAGAAGCTGACTGTGTCATGGTTAACCTTGCAGCTTATGTTTTAACAGTTTCGGCAAACGAATCAGCATCCCCATAAATAGAGTTGCATGTGCCTTGCTTAGACCTAAGTTGTCTCGCCAAGCATGAAAATGGGAAATCCCCTGCTCTGGATAAACCACTGGCGTCGGAACATTAATAAAAGGAATATTTTCCCATTTTAAACGCACTAAAATTTCACTATCAAAACCCATACGTGGCTGGAATTTAGCGCTATTCAATACCTTAATAGTGCTTTCAAGTGGATACACTCGGAAACCACACATACTGTCTTTAATCTCAAACGATAAACTATTTAACCACACCCAAAAGTGGGTGATGTAACGTCCATATAGGCGCTTTTTGGGAATAGAGGCATCGAAATATGGCTGACCAATCACCATCGCATCTGAATGCTGCCGAGACTGTTCCAGAAATTTTGGAATGTCATCCCAGCAATGCTGACCATCGGCATCGAGTTGTAATGCATGACTTAAACCAAGCGCATGCGCTGCGCGTAATCCGGTTATTACAGCTTGGCCTTTGCCTTTATTTACCTCATGCTCAATTAAATGAATTTGAGGATATTGCTCTGCCAAGCCTCTTAAAATTTGGCTACACGCATTATCGCTTCCGTCATTTACCAACACAATCGGCAGATGAAAACCATCCAAATTAGCAATCAAGTCTGCTAAGAAATGTGGATGATTATAGACTGGGATAATAAAGCCATAGTTGGTCTGCATTTTTAACCCTCTACTTCCGTTTGCAAAGCAAATAATAGTCGTCCTGAAGCTAGAATCTGTTCTGAATCACGTAATTCAAAACTCACTTTATGCTCTTTTCGAGAAAGCTTGAGTTGCACGACAGCATAAGGACAAATGAGATTTTGGAATTTTAACTGCTCATACCCTTGGCACCAATTTAAATCGGACCAAATTGATTTAGCAAAATATTGTAAAAAACCTATTTGCCCCACTCCTGGATAAATGGGCTGTTTTGGAAAGTGGCCTTTAAAACATGCTAGGTCAGATGGAAACTCAAGACTAAAAATATAGTCATCTGCACTTTGGCTCTGTGATAGCACTACAGGTTGCAACATCGGCTTGAATAGTGTTTTCAAATAACTTTTATCGAGTTTAGACTGTGTATTTTGAGGTAACTGACTTAAAAAACGCCATTGACGTGGAATTGCTAAGGTTTCTAAATGATCTTTCAACTGCTGTTTTAAATGGCCAACAAAGACTGCCTTACCCTGCTTTTTCAACTGCTCACGAGCCTGCTCTGTCAGAACAACAATACAACCCAGCATTTGACGATGCTCATGCTCAAACACCAGTACATGACACTGTTTGACTTCGTCTAAGGCTTGAATACTTTGTTCAATCGCATCTAGACTCAAACGCTTTTCTTCAAGCTTAATAATTCGGTCGGTGCGCCCTAAAAGCTGAAAGCTCTTACACATGTGATCTGCCCATTCAGCACGATCACCTGTGGTAATCCAGTTATCTTCATAAGCATGATTACTTTTGACCATGAGCTGATGATCTTCAATACAAATAGCTACATTGGCAAAAGGCGTCCATATGTCATCATCTTTAGCACGATGGGCAATGCCGCCCGTTTCCGAACTTCCCAAAACTTCAACAATTAAGCAATTTACTAAAGGACGAACGCCACTTTCTAGTTTGCCACCAGAACTAAAGACCATCTGACATTGTTCTAAAACCACATCGGCTGTCCAGCGTTTTAATAAAGCTGGGCTTGAAATCAAATAATTACTTAAACCCAGTGTTTTTAATTGCTTTTGAACGTGTACGACATCTTCTGGATAAGCAACTTGCGGTATATAAAAACAACGCCCTGTTGCAAGAGGTAAAAGTAGCTTAAACAGTAATCCATAAATATGTTGGTGGCTCACCGTTGCAATAGCTATAGCATCATTTTCAAAAACAAAACTTTGGCTTAAGCCTTGCACCTCATTGAGTAATTGTTTTAGGGTTCTTGGGATTTTTTTAGGCTGCCCTGTTGAACCAGAGGTATAAAAATAGAGTTGTGCCTGCTCTAAAAAGTCATCATCCAACGTTAAAGATAAGGGAGCAACTGATTCAACACTTTGACGTTTTAAAAAATAAATATGCTGTGCTGCAAAGTCCTGTTCTAATTCACGCACTCGATTTGGCGGTAACAGCACCTGCTTTTTAGCCAATAAAGCAGCAAACAATAAAACCAAAAATTCGTAGCTATCTGTTTCCCATAAAGCCCAAGTTAAATTTTCTAATTGAGCAATTGCACCGGCTTGTAAGGCCACATCCTGCCAAAAATGATTAAAGCTAGTTGAATGCAGAGCACTATCTAAGCAAAGTGGCTGAACCGAATCGATGAATTTCTGAAAATGACACTGCATAATTTTGAATTAATGATTTGAAGAATGTAAACGCTGATGCCTTTTACGCAAAATAAATTCGCCAAGGAATAACATACCCATCAGCACATAAGAAATAAAGCCATTATAAATGACCCAAATTTGAGTCGAAGTAAAAAAAACCGTAATGAATGCAATTAATGCATTACATAAAAAGAAAACACACCAGACCTTAGTGACCTGCCTAGTCCAATGAACTCCTGATGGTGGTAAATCAGGTTCAATCAACCGAGCAAAACGCTCAATCATAGAAGGAGGTTTTATTAAGGTGAATGCAAAAATACCTAAAGCGCCTAAACTCATCCCAACCGGATACAGCTTTAACCATGCATGATCCTGTAGTAGTAAGCTTAAGCCACCACAAACAATAGCGAGGCTGGTTAAAGGCCATAAAAGGTGATTACCTTTACTAAATAAACGTAAAACACCTAGCCCAATAAGCAATGCACTTACCCAGACAAATTGTCCGTGCGATAAACTCCAACCAACAATAAAGGGATACAGCACAAAAAGTGCTGTAATTATCCCTTTAATTAACATTTTCATTCAGCAGTCATATTCTGAATAACAGTCACCACATCTAACACAGTTCTTACATTTTTAAAGTCTTCAGGTTTTACTTGTTTACCTGTGAGCTCTTTAATCTTAACTACCAAATCAACTGCATCAATACTATCTACATCTAGATCTGAATATAAGTTTGAATCTAACTGCACAGACTCAGGTTCGATTTCAAATAAATCTTCCATCCATTCACGGAGTTTTGCCAGTACTTGTTCTTGAGATAACATCATCACACTCCTTATGCTTGCTGCTGCGCTTCGACCAAGGCAACCAAACTTTGAACTGATTTAAAGTGCTGTTTGGTCTCATCCGATTCTGCACTTAAATGGATGTTGTAACGTTTTTTCAAAGCAAGTCCTAACTCAAGGGCATCAATCGAGTCTAATCCTAAACCTTCTCCAAATAATGGAGCTTCTGTATCAATATCGGCAATAGTAATATCTTCTAGTGCTAAAACATCAATAATCATTTGCTTTAGTTCATCAGCAAGATTGCTCATTTCAAGATAACTCTTCATCAAAAATTTTGTAAAAACTACGACTTAACTCACGAACTTGTTTAGGTCCTACTGTTAAATCTTCTAATAGATCTTTTACATACACTGCATCTAGTACCTTCACTTCTATATGAAATGGCCGAGATGGTACGTGATACCATTTTTCATTTTTGGTTAATGTAGATGGAGCACATGTAATCACTACTGGGCGAATTGGCACATTTGCACGAATGGCAATATTTGCGGCCCCTCGCTGAAACTCATTGAGGATCATTCCTTTTTCAGTCCGAGTACCTTCCGGAAAGATCAAAAGAGAAGCGGCATTATCCTCTTTTAGCCGAGAAACACAATCCTCGACAAACTGTTTAGAGCCTGCATTTAAAATATAACCTGCACTTTGTACTGGCCCTTTGGTAAATGGATTGCTCCAAAGAGATTCCTTCACCACACAATTAGCTTGCTGCATCATACCAATTAGTACTACAACATCAATCAAAGTCGGATGGTTGGCAATGACAAGTTCTTGGCGACTATTTTCTAATTTTTCTAGACCTTCTACCGAATAGGTCATAATGCCAAGCTTAACCATCATTTCAGTAAAGCCTTTAAAGCTATGCTTAATTATACTTTGTGCATATTGTTGGCGTTTTTCCGGATCTGATGTGGTCACTTTCAATGCAGGTGCAATGACTGCCGCGATTGCCATCCCCCCTATACCAAAACTCGCAAAGCTAAAACCTGTAGCAGCTACCCGCCAACAGTAATTACTTTTTTGCTTTAACTTTTTAAGGTTTAGCATTTTTTCCACCCATATTCAGACATAGAAAGATCAGCACTTTGCCAAAAACGAGAAAATGTCAGACTGTCTAATTCATCTGTAGGTGACCATTCAGTAAACTGTAAATTAGGCTGATCCAGACTTACTAAAGCAGCCATTGCATAGGCAGGAAAATCAATAGTCTCGCTATAAATGTTTGGTAAGGGTTCATCGTAGGCTACGACTAAAACCCGCTGAATACGTGGTAAAGCTTTTAATGCAGCGTAAGCTTCTATTAATCCTTCAGTCCATGAACAACTTAGACTGGTAGATGGAGTGTCATCCTGACATAAAATAGAATACAAACCAGAAATAGCATTGTGAACTGAGGTAGAGAACTGCGTAGGTGATGGTGTTTGGCCTTGCAGAACATCTTGTAATATTCCCAATGTTTTGGCTTCATCACCATAACGTGATATCCAAACAATATAATCAACACGCTGTCCATCTAAAGTACTAATTGCACTATTGAGCGCTAATTTAGCCAAGGGTGACAGACGCCTTCTTTGCATGGCGGGAATACACTCAAGTGCCGCGTAAGAAGGCTGGGCATGTGTAAGCGTTAACTGGGCAAGATGTAATGTTACCATGCTAAAAAAGAACCTTAAGCAGCATTATTCTTTCGGAATATAGATTATTTTATAAAAAAATGGATTATAGCATTCGTTATGAAATTTACAAAAAATTACGTTTATCAATCACACTTTTTCATAAATCTTTGTTCTGTCTTAATTCTTTGTAAAAAAAGCCCAAAGAATACTTTGGGCTTTTTTACATGAATACAGATTAACGGTTAAATTTCTTTTCCGCTTTCTTGAATTTCTGAATATAACGACGACGACGAGCTGCTGTACGCTCATCAACTTGACTCTTACGACCTTCAAACGGGTTTTCAGAAGTTTTAAAGTCAATACGAACTGGTGTACCTTCAAGTTTATATACTTTACGGAACACGTTCTCTAAGTAACGGCGGTAGTCCGCAGGTGTTTTATCAACCTTGTTACCATGAATCACAATAGTCGGTGGGTTTTGTCCGCCCATGTGCGCATAACGCATTTTAATACGTTTTCCGCTAATCATTGGTGGTTGGTGAGCTTCTGTTGCATCACTCAAAATTTGAGTTAATTTCGCTGGTGATACTTTTAAGTTCGCAGACTCATAGGCACGATGGATAGAAGGATATAAATCACCTACCCCTGTTCCATGCAGTGCAGAAATTAAATGAATTTTTGCCCAAGGAATAAAGTCAAAACGACGCTCAACATCAAGCTTACATTGCTTACGGTCATACTCGCTCATGTTGTCCCATTTGTTAATGGCGATTACCATGGCACGACCAGCTTCAAGCGCATAGCCAATTAAATGTAAGTCTTGCTCAACAATACCTTCACGTGCATCGACCACAACAACCACAACGTGTGCATCTTTCATAGCCTGTAAAGTTTTAACAATTGAGAACTTCTCAATCATTTCATCAACTTTACCTTTACGACGCACACCCGCTGTATCAATTAAAGTGTATTTACGACCTTCACGCTCAAACGGAATATAAATAGAGTCACGAGTTGTACCCGGTTGGTCAAATGCTACTACACGGTCTTCACCAAGTAAGCGGTTTACCAACGTTGATTTACCCACGTTTGGACGACCAATAATGGCTAAACGTAAGCCAGTGTCTTTGTCATGTTCATCTGGGTTTTCATCTTCTGGAACTTCTGCAAGTACATCTTCAAGCATTTGCTGTACGCCACGACCATGGCTCGCTGCAACTTGTAATGGTTCACCCATACCAAGTTTATAAAACTCAACTAAAGCAGCTTCAGCATGAACACCATCTACCTTGTTCGCAACAAGATAAATTTTCTTACCTAAAGTACGAAGTTCACGAGCAATTTGCTCATCAGAAGCTAACAAACCAGCACGCGCATCAACTACAAAAATAATAATATCTGCTTCGTTGATGGCTGTTTTTGACTGCTCGGCCATGTAGTTATCTATACCGCCTTCACTTTCACCGATACCGCCAGTATCAACAACAATGAAAGACTTATTTTGATAAGTCGCATCACCATATTTACGGTCACGAGTCAGACCCGCGAAGTCGGCTACAAGTGCATCACGACTCTTGGTAATCTGGTTAAATAACGTTGATTTTCCGACATTCGGACGACCAATGAGCGCAATAACGGGTTTCATACAATAACCTTAATCAAGACCAGCCATATCTCATGGCATGAGCATTAGAAACAATACAGGAGATATATTTTAAGGTCAGATATGACCATAATAAAAGACGGGGCTTTGAACTGATTTAATTCAAACACCCCGATATTTTTTAACAGCGTAATTTGTTAAGCGGCTATTTTAGCACAAGCGAACAAAATTAACGATTCTGCCAAATACTTAAATCGCCTTTTTGGGTCGAAACGTAGAGTTGATTCTCAATAACACGTAATGTATTGACCTCACCACTTGTTTTTGAACGTCCTACCAATTTACCTGTTGCCGGGTCGATCAAGTGTAAAACACCATCCAAATCACCGACTATTAAATTTTGGCCTAATACAACAGGATTACTTAAATGACGATTCAATAAGCTGTCATTTTGCCAAAGCTGCTCGCCTGTCGTTAAATCATAAGCAGTCAGCTTGCCATCAGTTGATGAGACAAATACCTTATTGTCATAAACTTCTGGACGTTTGGTACTGCTTGAATCTTCACTCCAAACTACACGTTGAGAAGCCAAATCAGTCACTGTGACTTGCCCTTGGAAGCTTGTTGTCACCATAAGCTGGCCTGCAACAACTGGATCACCATCAATATCGATCAGGCGTTGAATATCAGAACGACCTTCACTTACCGCAACACGACGTTGGAAACGTGGAATACCGCTAATGATATCAATTGCATAAACATAAGCATTTGCTGAAGCAATTAAAACAGTGCGTGAATCAAGGCTCACTGGCGATGGCTGACCACGTAAACTAAACTGAACGTTTGGCAATTTGTATGCCCAAACTTGTTGTCCTGTTGATGCATCATGGGCAAAAACAGTACCGTCATTTGCAATCGTAATCACACGTCCAGACTGAACTAAAGAAGGACTTAATAATGCACCAGATAATTGTGCAGTCCATTTTTGTTCACCTGTTGCTTGATCTAAAGCAAATAGCTGACCTTTGCTGTTACCCACAACAACAATACCTTCAGCCGCTTCAACACCAGAGCTTAAGCCCAATTTACTTACTTTTTTCTCCCAAAGTCTTTGTTTGCCGCGATATGCTGCAACTTCGCCTTTAGGATCAAGTGTAAAGACAACGCCTTCATTAGCGTCAAGTTGTAAACGTAATGGATCTGCCTTATTCGTAGAAGAAACACTGCGTGAAAACACCGGTACTAGAGCCTTTGTTGACTCAGTCAATTTCGGTAGTGGATTTGGTTTTGCTTCTTTTACTTTGTTGCTAGAACATCCCACCAATACAGCTGATGCGATTGCAATTGCCAAAGGCAGTTTGAATTTCTGATTCATTAAGACTCTTCCACCTGTGTTTCCAAAATTGGGCGCTCAATCTGTGGATCTTCAACTAAAACGCCAACACTTTCGAGTTTAATTTGTAAAATTTGTCGCTCTTGTTTACGTTCCAGTAACGAATCCCATGCAGCTTGATACGCTTTTTTAGCAGAATCAATATCTTTCTTCGCAACAAAGATATCACCACGTAACTCTTCTACTGTTGCTTTAAATGCCGGGTCGACATTACCAGACAAAGTTTTTAGAGCTTCATCATATTTGTTTTGCGCCAATTGTGCATCTGCTAAACGCAATTTTACAACCTGAATCAGTCCTTCATCTTTTACTTTTGAGTTTTCAACTTTTTTCAAAGCTTTTTCAGCAGCCGCATAATCTTGTTTTTCATATGCAAGCTTTGCCAATACAAATTGAGTTTGTATCGCCTGAACTGAATCAATATCGTCTTTTACAAGTTTATCTGCCGAAGCTGTTATTGAAGCTAAAGCATTTGGATTATCGGCTGTTGCATTTGCCTCATCCATTAACTGCTGTACTTTTGCAGTTTCAGTCTGACTCGTTGCAAGATTTCTTTTTTGCCAATATTCCCACCCAAAAAAGGCAATCAATGCAATGAGAATCCCGCTAATCATGGCAGAACCATATTTTTTGGCGAACGACTTTAAGCTGTCGAATTGTTCTTCATCACTTAAGCTCATGTGATTGTCCTTTTCCAGATGTTTCAGTTTATTTTGCAAATTTTTCAATTAAGAATGGTACAAGTTCAGCTAGTGCAACTTGTGTCTGCTCAGCTGTTGCTAACTCTTTGATAGCAAGCTGCTGTGCTTCCCATTCACGCTCACCTAAAATCATGGCGTAAACAGCCCCAGCCTGATCAGCTTTTTTCATCTGACTCTTCATGCTGCCTTGTGAACCCGTTTTAATACGAATATTACTATTCGCAGCTTCTAGCTGATCGCGTAATTGCTCTGCCAAAACCAATGCTTTAGCTTGGTAAGCAGGCTCTGCAACCAAGAATGCTTCACAATCACGTACAGTTTCAGGTTGTTCAACTTGTTCAATCAGAAGCAGTAAGCGCTCCATTCCCATGCCAAAACCTACAGCAGGTACAGATTGGTCTGCCTTACCTTTTAGCTGACCAACCAAGCCATCATAGCGACCGCCACCACACACTGTACCTTGCGACCCAAGTGCTGTTGTTGTCCATTCAAAAACAGTTTTATTGTAGTAATCTAAACCACGAACCAATTTTTGATTAATTACAAATTTAACGCCAGCAGCAGTCAAATAATCTTGTAATTGTTGGAAGTGGTTTAGACTATCTTCTTTTAAAAAGTCATTTAATTTCGGCGCATTTTCCAAAATTTTCTGAGTAGATTCAATTTTAGAATCTAAAATACGTAATGGGTTTGTCGTTAAACGGCGCTGTGAATCTTCATCCAAAGCATCTTTATGCTCATTTAAGAACGCAACCAAAGCATTACGATATTCTGTACGTTCATCTTTTTCGCCCAACGTGTTCAACTCAAGCTGAACCATATGATCAACGCCCATACGTTTCCATAAACGAGCTGTCATCAAGATAACTTCAGCTTCAATATCAGGAGTTGCCACACCAAAAGTTTCAACACCAAACTGGTGGAACTGACGGTAACGGCCTTTTTGTGGTTTTTCATAACGGAACATAGGTCCCATATACCACACACGCGGCGTAGCACCACGCAATAAGTTATGTTCAACCAACGCACGTACACAACCAGCTGTCCCTTCTGGACGCAAAGTTAATGATTCAGGTGGGTTTCCTTTATCGAAGAATGTGTACATTTCTTTTTCAACGATATCGGTTGCATCACCAATAGCACGTTTAAACAGTCCCGTTTGTTCAACGATCGGCAAACGAATTTGTTGGTAACCATAAGCATCCATTAACGATGCTAAATGCTGCTCGAGACGTCTCCACGCTGATGTTTGCGTTGGTAAGACGTCATTAAAACCTTTGATTGCGACTATTGAACTCATGATGAACTACGAATAATTTCTTTAGATTTAGCTTCTTCAAGCTCTTGAACACGTTGACGAACCATTGTTTCGATTTCATCAACCAATTGATCGGTATCGATTAAATGGCTTTTCTCACCATTACGATAAACCAGTGAGCGAGGCGCAGCCCCAACAACCCCGATGTCTGCTTCTTTTGCTTCACCCGGGCCATTTACCTTACAACCAATCACTGACACATCCATTGGCGTACGGATATCTTCTAAACGCTCTTCTAAGGCTTGCATCACCTGAATCACGTTAAATTCTTGACGAGAACAACTTGGACAAGCAATAAAGTTAATCCCATTAGAACGTAGACCAAGCGATTTTAAGATATCAAAACCAATCTTAATTTCGTCTTCAGGTTCAGCAGCAAGCGAAATACGCATGGTATCGCCAATGCCTTCCATCAATAACCCGCCAAGAGCAATCGCTGATTTCACAGTACCTGTACGGTAAATACCAGCCTCGGTTACACCCAAGTGCAATGGATTATCAATTTGTTGAGAAAGCAAACGATAAGCATCCATAGTCAAAAATACATTTGATGCTTTTACGCTGACTTTAAACTCATGGAAATCTAGACGGTCTAAAATATCAATATGACGTAAAGCTGACTCAAGCAGTGCCTGCCCTGTAGGTTCGCCATATTTTTTCTGTAAATCTTTTTCTAGAGAACCCGCATTCACACCAATACGCATAGAAATGCCGTGATGACGTGCAGCAGCAACAACTTCACGAACTTTCTGGTCTGAACCGATATTACCTGGGTTAATACGCAAACAGTCAGCACCATAGTCTGCAACTGCCAAAGCAATTCTATGGTCAAAGTGAATATCAGCCACTAGTGGAACTGAAACACGTTTACGGATTGCACCAAAAGCCTCAGCTGCTTCCATAGAAGGAACTGAAACACGCATAATATCTGCACCTGCGTCAACACAACGCTCAATCTGAGCTACAGTTGCATCGACATCGCAAGTTTCGGTATTTGTCATACTTTGCACACTAATAGGTGCATCGCCACCGACATAGACCGAACCAACACGAATTTTACGTGTTGGTCGACGTTTAATTGGGTTCTCTATCATTGTATCGCTCAACTCATGGTATTAGCGGGATAAACGGAATTCAGCTTTACCGTTTACCGTATATGGAGACAATGAAATCTGTTCTTGGTTTAGACTTAATGACACAGCTGTTGCATCATCAAGACGAATCTGGAATGGAGACTCCCCATTTAAGGTTAAAGTCGATGCCTGACGACCTGTCGCTAAAACCTTACCTGTTGCATCTACAATATGAACAGAAGTTGGACGGTTAAAGTTTAACACCAATTGATCGCCCGCTGTTGCAGAGCCATTTCCTTTCATAGGTAAAACTTCAACATTAGACTGACTTGCTTTTGGCACCTCAGTCTCACCTTTGTTTGAAGTCCATTTTTGAACGCCTATCACGATCAATGACACTACAGCAATAATCAAAATCGCAAGCAATGCACGCTTTAACCATTTTTTATTACGATCACTATTAGAACCCGGTAATTTACCCATGATTTTAATTGGTGAGTTGTTTAAAGCATGATTTGGCAAAAGGCCTGTATCATTTGCATAAATCTCATCAAAACGCTGAATAATTGCAGTTGCATCAGCATTTAAATATTTTGCATAAGAACGATAATAACCTTTGATAAAAGTTGCTTCTGGCAAAGATTTATAATCGTCTTGCTCTAACGCACTTAGCGTTTTCAACGGCATATTTAAGTCTGAAGATACTTGCTCTAATTCTTTTTTCTGAGAAACACGAATTTGACGTAAATACTCACCAGGACGTTGAATATTTCCTAAAGCAGAAGTCGGTAAGCTTGAGCCAGTTGGCTGCTGTGAATTAGGATTTATTTCCATACGGCCTCAGTACTATACTGTAATTGCAAATAACGTTGATATTCTGGACTTTCCGGGAATAAAGCACGTAATTGATTTACTAAAACTTGCATTCCCATTTTATCCGCATTGGCTCGAGCCACTCTTAAACCAATCCAAAGTGCGCGAGCACCCTGATTTTTCTGCCCCACTGTACGAACATATTGCTCATACATTTGTGTAGCAGCCGGAATCTGCTGCTGCAAATAAAAAATTTCTGCTAACTCTAACATTGAAATGTAAGAGTCACGGTTAGCAAGGAGCGCTTGTTTGAATGTTTTTTCAGCACTCGCAATATCACCTAATTTTAAATAAATCCGCCCCAGATTTTCTAAGGCTTGGTAACGTTGGTCATAACCTAATGTTGCACCAGCAATACGGAACTGCTCGACGGCATCATTATAACGTTCCATCTGGTACAAATACGTACCATAATTATTACGCGCCTGAGCGTTATCTGGCTCAGAAGAAATTGCACGTTTAAAATAATGTTCTGCTTTTTCTAAATTGGGTTTACTGCCTTCTTGTTGCAATAAAATACCCATCATCATATTTGCCGTTGCGTCACGACTCTCGATACTTAGAGCTTGGTCGAGGGAACGTTTTGCTGAGTCCAAGTCACCAGAACGAATGTATTCTGCAGCAAGCTGCGTACGCACCTTAACTGCTTTTTCCGGGTCCTTTTTTAGTGTTGGCGACGTCTGACAACCACTTGCCAGAAATGCAACTGCAACCCCCATACATAACATGATCTTTAACTTCGGAGTACTCAAAGTCTTCCCTCAACTTTATCCTTGTGTACGTAAAATCTCTTGACGCTGTGTCACTTTTTTCTGCCACTGTTCAGCACGGCGGGTTCTATCAGCCACTTGACCCACTAACTGTCCACATGCAGCGTCAATATCATCACCACGTGTTTGACGAATCGTACACACAAATCCGGCATCAGACAAAGTTTTTTGGAACGAGATAATACGATTTCGACTTGAGCGACCATATGGCGCGTGCGGGAATGGATTAAATGGAATCAAGTTAATTTTACTTGGTAAATTTTTTAATAATTTAATCATTTGCTGTGCATGTTCAGGCTGATCATTCACGCCCTCTAACATCACATATTCAATGGTCACATGTTTACGCGTACTTTCATTACCATCTTTGGCAATATAGCGCTGACATGCTGCAATCAACTGAGCCAATGGATATTTTTTATTAATAGGCACAAGTTCATTACGCAACTCATCGTTCGGCGCATGTAAAGAAATTGCTAATGCAACATCAATATCTTGCGCAAGTTGGTCAATTTTCGGTACAACACCTGAAGTTGATAAGGTCACACGACGTTTTGACATACCATAAGCAAAGTCATCAAGCATAATCTGCATTGAGCTTAATACGGCATCATAGTTGAGCAGAGGCTCACCCATACCCATCATCACGACATTGGTCACTGAACGCTCACGATCAGCAACAGGCACTTCTTCCATATAAGAATAGTTTGCCATCCAAAGTTGCCCAATAATTTCATCAGGCGTTAAATCGCGTTGGAAACCTTGCTTACCTGTTGAACAAAATGAGCAGTCCAATGCACAGCCTACTTGTGATGAAATACACAAAGTTTTGCGTAAGCCTGTTTTATCTTCGGCAGGAATTAATACAGTTTCAACTAAAGAACCTGCACCCTCACCTACGCGAAACACCCATTTACGTGTGCCATCTTTTGAATAGTGACGATGCACAACCTCAGGAGCTTTAATCTCACAAATTTGTTCAAGTTTTGCACGCAACTTTCCTGAAATATTCGTCATTTCAGCAAAATCAGTAACAAAGTACTGATGAATCCATTTCATGACCTGTCCGGCACGAAACTTTTTCTCACCAATATCTTCAAAGAATTTTTCTAATTGCGCGCGTGACATGCCGAGTAAATTCACTTTTTCGGCAGCAGGCGATGCTGGCGTGGACGAAGATTGCTGCTGTCCATCAAGATTTTCAGATGAAACGACCACTGCAGAACTCATGTGTATTTACCTAAACCATGTCAAAAACAGAAGATATTGTTCAAGAATCAAACAATATGCTCTTGAGAGAATAAAAAAACCAGATAAGTAGTATACCACTTATCTGGTTTGAATGCTTTCGATTAACGAGTGCGTGGGCAGATCTCGTTGTCAGCAAAGAAGTAAGCAATTTCACGCTCTGCAGAAGCAACTGAGTCAGAACCGTGAGCAGCGTTTTCGTCGATGCTTACAGCGAAATCAGCACGGATAGTACCAGGAGCCGCTTCTTTAGGGTTTGTAGCGCCTAAAATTTCACGGTGAGCAAGAACTGCGTTTTCGCCTTCAAGAACAGATACTACAACTGGACCAGAAGTCATGAATGCAACTAAGTCACCAAAGAAACCGCGTTCTTTGTGCTCTGCATAGAAACCTTCAGCATCAGCTTGAGAAAGGTGTTTCATTTTAGTCGCAACAATTTTTAAACCCGCTTTTTCGAAACGAGCAAAAATTTCACCGATGTGGTTTTTAGACACAGCATCAGGCTTTACGATAGACAAAGTACGTTCAATAGCCATGAGTGGCTCCTTTATTTTAAGATTTAAACTTTAAAAAATTTGCAGCATTATACCGATGTCATAGGTAATAATCAGCTTTGAATGTGTAAAAGTTGCGATTTTTTCTACTGTTTTTAGCGAACTTCGTCTATCCAAGCCATTTGGATACCTTCTAACAATCCTTCGGTTGATTTATTTGGGTCATCACTGAAGTCTGGTAATGCACATACCCATGCATGTAAATCGGTAAAACGGATCCATTGCGGATCAACTTCTGGATGTGCTTCTGACAATTCAATGGCAATATCAATCGTATCTGTCCAACGTAAGCCCATAGCGGCTCCTATCTGTTTAATCTGCTAAATCACGAACTGCGTACTTTAGCAAATCCACAAACCTAATCGATAGCTTAAGCTGATAAAAATTACTGTTCGTTATAAAGCAATGTTTAATAATGGCGCTACAAATATAATGATGCTTGCCACTGATGCACCAATAAGAGCCCCGACAATCACATCACTTGGATAATGAAGTCCAAGCACCATACGAGACAAAGCAACAAGTACCATGAACGGTAACATAGCGGCTAATAACACAGGCTGGATATAACCCAACACAATTGTCACCATCACTGCATGCAACGTATGACCAGATGGAAAACTAAAGTGATCAAGTGGTCTCTCCCCAAGCACAATCACCTGATGTACTTGATAAGGACGTGGACGCGTCGTTTTATGTTTTAGAAATTTATAAATTGCCGTTCCTATTGAGCCGCCAATTAACAAATAGATAATTTGCAAACTGTAGGTAATGCCATGCATTCCCCATACAATTGCTAGCATGAGGTACCAAAATGGCCCATCGCCCGCACGGCTAATAATTTTGAAGAATAAAGCCACACGTTGTGAGTGAGAAAAATGATTGAGATATAAACAGCCTCTCAAATCGAGATCGAGTATTTTTATTTTTGCATTCTTTAATTTCATGGTCGTTCTCCTATTTTAGGATACTTAGGTGAAGTCCACCGAGGATTCCTTCACTACCTGATAAAATGCCTGTTCTAATTGCTGTACCGGAAGTTGCCAACCGCTTTGCTGTACTTTACGACAGGCTTGTATGCCCATTTCTCTAAGTTGTTGTACTGGAGGGAGTTGATAAATTTGTTGTATAAAATGGTCTTTCTGTCCAAGTGGACTTAACCAGCCACTTACGTTATGGACTAAATATTGATGTGCACATGCATAATCATACGCGATAACTGGCAAACCGCTTGCCATTGCCTCTAAAACTACGTTACCAAACGTTTCAACTTGACTCGCAAACACAAATACATCTGCGCTTGCATAGGCAGCCGCCAACTCTTGCCCACGCAAACTACCGGTAAAAACTACATTTCTCGCTTCTGGCAGTGCTTTTAATCGAGCAAGATCTGGGCCATCTCCTACTACCACCAGTTTAGTTTTATGTTGCGACATGTTTTGCATGGCTGCATAACTTTCAACAATCAATTGCACTTCTTTTTCTGGTGATAAACGCCCTACATACAGCATGACACGAGTATCGGCATCGACACCCCATTGCTGACGTAAACTTTCTGAACGATGCTTTGGTGAAAAGCGCGTGGTATCGACCCCTCGTCCAACCACAATAAGTGGACAGGTAATACCAAAACCACGTAAGGCTTCCTCTGTATCTTTACTCGGCACACAGGTCACTTGAGTATTGTTATGAAACCAGCAAAGGTATTTTTGGATTGGCTTAACCAAGAAAGCCAAATCAAAGAATCGACTAAAATCTTGAAATGGTGAATGGAAGCCACTAGAAACTGGAATATCTTTTGCCTTGGCAGCTTGCATGGCAGTTAAGCCCAAAGGCCCTTCCGTCACAATGTGTACAACATCAGGCACAAACTTTTCAAAAGCTTTTGAAACTTTTAAATATTGAGGCCAGCCAAATTGCAAAGTTGGATATTTGGGTATGGCTTGTGACATGACCAGACATTCTTGCTCTGGCAAAAAATCATGACACTTGGCTTTTTGTTCTGGGCGAACCAGTAAAATTTTATGACCTTGTTTTTGTAGACCTTGACATAACTGTAATAACGAGAGTGCTACACCATTAATCTCTGGTGGCCATGTCTCTGTCACAATCGCAATTTTTAAACGTGGACGGACTAAATCATGGAGTTGATGCAATCCCTGAGTATTAGACCACTGCTGTTTTTGTTTGAAATGGAATTGGAAGCTTTCAGGAAGTTGCTGTTGTTTTAATAGTGCTGTCGCGAATGAGCCGTGCATAGCGCCATCCATCAATGTATTTATTTTCATGCTTAAAGATTAAGCAGCTTTCTTGACACTTTGATGATAAATGCATGACAGTTTACTGACATCAAAAATTAAAAAAGCACGCTGAGAACAGCGTGCTTTTTCGTAAAAGAGCCAAAAGAACTTAACGGTTTTGCAATTTTGCATAATCCATAAGTACATTTGCTGCTTCATTCACAAATGTTTCTTCTTCTGGCAACGCAGGACGTTGGTTAGCTTTCATTTTCGCGCGAGATTCAGCTAACGCATCTAATGAAGCTTGATAGCTTTCCCAGTTTGCAAAAGGTTTTTGACCTGTTGCTGCACGACGTTCATTTTCAGCATCTAAAGTTTGCTTTTCTAAACCAAGAAGCTCAGCACGGCGCTTATCAATATCAAGTACAACTTGCTTTTGGTCACTCGTAACCTTCGCAATAGCCGTACGTTTATTTAAATATTTAAACTGTGGGTCAACTGCTACACGCTGTTCTGAAAGTTGAGACAACTTCGCAACATACGGTTGAACAGAACCTTCTCGTTTAAATGGTGCAGTCGGGATCGTATCCCACTTCAAAGCATTCTTCGATTTACGCTCACCAAACTCTTCGTTATAGATGTCGACAAGTTTAATATCTGGCACTACACCTTTGTTTTGCGTACTACCACCAGTAACACGGTAGAATTTACGCTGAGTTAAGGTCGCTTGACCGTATGCCAAAGTATCAAGTTGAACTTGAGCTGTACCTTTACCTGTGGTTGTACTACCAATGATAATGCCACGCTCATAATCTTGAATTGCTGCAGAGTAAATCTCACTTGCAGACGCTGATGCTAAGTTCACCAATACAGCAAGTGGACCTGTATAGATTTGCTGACCGCCATCGTTGTCTTCAAATACACTTACATTGCCGTTGCCATCACGAATTTGTACCACTGGACCTGACTTAATCACCTGTCCAAGCATACGTGCAACTTCTTCTAATGAACCGCCCGGGTCGTTACGCAAGTCAATAATAATACCTTCTACTTTCTTCGCTTTTAATGCCTCAAACGCATTTGCAGTGTCTTCAGAAACTGAACGATATTGCTGACCAGCTCGACGTGAACGATAGTCAAAATAGAACGATGGGATTTCAATCACACCTAGTAGGTGCTTTTTACCATCGCGTGTTACTTCAACGGTACGTGAACGAACACCTGCATCTTCTTCTTGAATAACATCACGCACTAAAGTCACATTACGTGCCTGACTCATTGATGCACCAGCACCAAGAAGTTTCAGCGTTACTTTAGTGCCTCGTTTACCACGAATAAGTCCAACAATTTCCGAACTTGACCAGCCAACCACATCGATCATTTTACCGCCCTCTTGAGCGACACCAACGATTCGATCTCCTGATTTCACTTGACCAGACTTACTTGCAGGACCACCTTCTACAATGGTTTCAATCTTGGTGTAATCTTCATTGCCGCGTTCTGGACGAATCGATACCCCAATACCTTCAAGTTGTAAGGTCGTTTGGCGGTTCAGTTCTATCGCATCAATTGGCGGATAATAGTTACTATGTGGATCATAAGTCGCCAACATTGCATTTAATGTTTTATCTAAAACATCGTCGCTTTTCACACGGCTAATTCTTTCAAGCTGACGTGTATAACGTTTAGTCAGAGTCTGCGCTGGTGTTAAATCTTCTGGGCCTCTTAAGTCTTGACCATCAGCAAGTGACGGATTTTCTTTAAGCGCCTTTTGTTTTGCTTGTTCCTCTTCACGGCTAATCGTCAAATTGATTAACTGTGATACCAGCATTTTACGCCAGTGATTTTGCTGCTCAGCCGTTGTTTTAAAATACGGCGCTTTTTCGCGATCTACTTCAATATAGCTATTTGGCTGTTTTAAATTTTGTGGTTGTTTTAACTCAGCCAGCATGAACTCGTAAAATTGTTTTAAGCGTTCACGATATTGCTGGTGAATTGCAAACGGTCCAGTTAAGTTCCCCGCTTTTAATGAAGCACCAAAATTTGAACCATAGAGTTTTTTATAATTTTGAACTTCAGCGTCTAAAAATAATGAGTGGTCTGGATCAAGACTGTCTAAGTACATATCGAGAATACGATTAGATGTATTCGCATCTAGTCGCATATTTAAATAATGTTGGCGATCAACTAAAGTTGCCAGTTGACGAGCCACCAAGGCCTGCTCTTGCGTTGGCTGGATCGATTGAGAAACAGCAGCAGTATTAGTTGCTGCTCTTGCTTCGTTCATCGTATGAGAGAAGAATAAACCGCCAGTCGCGATTGCTACTGCACAAGCTATAGTTTGAAGTTTCATAAATTCTTAATACTTCCTTGGGTGTTCGTATCTTACACGCTCTGTTTTCGATATGAACTAAGCAGATTCAACATCTTAACCAACTAAATTGTTTATACCGTGTAGTTTTATCATATTCTGTACTGACAAAATGTAGCAAATCATTGCAAAATTCGCTTATTGTTTTTCAATCAAAATTCAAATGGAACCAATATGATTGGCGCGTTGATGCTGGACATTGCCGGCACAGAACTTACTAAAGAAGATATTGAACTATTACAAGCTCCGCAAGTCGGTGGCATGATTTTATTTGCACGAAATATTGAATCACCACAACAAGTCCGTGCTTTAACCGACCATATGCGCCAAGTTCGCCCAGATATTTTAATTGCTGTCGACCAAGAAGGTGGTCGAGTTCAACGTTTAAAATCTGGCTTTACTCTATTGCCAGCAATGGGTCGCTTTGGCGAACTCTATATTACTCAACCCCAAAAGGCTCTTGAACTCGCTGAACAGTGTGGCTGGTTAATGGCAACAGAAGTATTGGCAGTGGGTATCGATTTTAGTTTTGCACCGGTTTTAGACCTTAATGCAATTAGCGATGTGATTGGTGACCGTGGATTCTCTAAAAATATTGAAGATATCGCTCCGCTTGCTGGCGCATTTATGCGCGGTATGAAAAAAGCTGGAATGGCAAATACCGGCAAACACTTTCCAGGTCACGGTTCGGTCAAAGCAGACTCTCATGTCGCAGCTGCAATTGATAGCCGTAGTTATGATGAAATTTACAACCATGACATGCAAAGCTTTATTAAGCTTATGCCTGAGCTCGATGCGCTCATGCCTGCACATGTAATTTACGACAAGGTTGACCCAAATCCGGCAGGTTTCTCACCTTTCTGGATTCAAGAAGTCCTTCGTAATCGCTTGAAGTTTAATGGCGTACTTTTCTCTGATGACTTAAGCATGCAAGCTGCTTGCGTCGCTGGTGGTGCAGATGCGCGTATTCAGGCCGCTCTGGCAGCGGGTTGTGATATGGGGCTGGTATGTAATGACCGCAGTGCAGCCTGTACAGCACTCGAAGGTATTACAAAATTAGAGTTACCAAACCAAGAACGACTTGAACGCATGCGTGGCCAAATTCCACAAATTCAGATTGTTGAAACTTTATCGCTTGGCGACGAGTGGCAAGCTGTCAAAACAGCCATTGAAGAGTTTAAAAATTCGATTTAACTTTGCTGAGTAATTAATAAGTTTTTTGTGACATAAGATTATCTCAACAATTAGATACTCGACAACGTCATCCACAACCTGAGCAATGCAAAAGCGTTAGCGCTTTCGCATTGCGCAAGGCAAACGAAGTGCGTAGTATTTTACTCAAGCATAGCTTTCGTTTTTCGGTACGGCAAAGATAATCAATCTTTGCTTTTCGTACCTCAGGTTTTGGTTACTTTTCCCGAAAGAAAAGTAACTCCAACTGAAAGTTCATCCCAGAATGTCAACCTAATTGACAGGACTCCGTCATGCAGGTTTATTCGGCATCAATGCATTAAAATCTCTTCATTGTTACAAATAATGAAGATCACACAAAAACAATAAATCGAGTTCAGGACGAATGACACAACACCTTTCAAAACACCGCCACATCTCTTTTACAGCCCACTATACTGGTTATATCTGGTATCAAATGGGGATCTCACATGAAGCACTTGCTACGAGTAAAGGCAAATCACTGGCATATTTAGTTCATCCATTAGAGTCTTGGGCAGAGAAATATGTCGGTGGCAGTATGCGCACGACACTCAAACAACGCCACACCATGCTTGATCATCACTTAGAACAACTCATTCAAGAAAGTCCTGATTTACAAGTTCTAGAAATAGCATGTGGCCTGTCTCCACGTGGCTGGTGGTTTAGACAGCATTACCCTTCGATTACATATCGAGAACTTGATTTACCCGATATGGCACAAACCAAACAAAATGCGTTACAACAAATTGAAAAAAATGCACCTGAGATTTTATCAGTCGATTTATTTACCGAAGCCTTTGCTCAAGCATTTGAAGTATTTGACCCGAACCGCCCACTGGTTGTGATTAGTGAAGGTTTGATTAACTATTTTGATAAAGACTTATTAAAACAACTGATCCAGTCAATTGCTCACTATGGGACTTCTTTTAAAAAGTTCCATTACTTAACCGACCTTTATCCTGAACCTGTTAAAAATAAACTTGCAAGCATTATCTGGAACAGTAGTAAATTACTTAAACTCATGTCTCGCAGCTCATTTAGTTTTCATTTTAAAACGCCACGTGAGGTGAAAAAATTTTTTGAAGATGCAGGATTTAGTCAGGTGAGTATTGAGCAACCACAAATATTCTTTGGGGAAATTTCTAAAGAGAGCAATGAAGAGCATTTAGGTGATTTAGTCTGGACTATTCATGCTCAATTAAAATAAAAAAAATGGAAGTCTCATAATTTTGAGACTTCCATTTTATGAAAAATTAAAATTTATGCGGCTAGCTTTTGGCGAGCAATAAAACGACTTAAACGATCAGCAAGCTCAAAACTGCCATGTTTAAATAAAGCACGTATTCCTTGTTCAGTAGCTTCAAAGATTAAACATTCAATCGAGAAAGGGCCTTCTTCATCTTCTAGATGCAGAGCCAGATCCCGTGGGTGTTCATTTACAAAGTCGAGCTGTGTCACATCATCTAACTTTAAGTACATTCCAAAGAAAGTGACATCTGCAATCGTTACTGGCACTTCTGTTTTACATTCACGGTGGCTCAATTTGGTTTTAGGTTGGAGGACTGAAATCCGCTCTTCACCACGACGCTCCATGCTTTGCATTTGTTCGCGCGTCATTGGAATAATGCCATCCAGATTTTGGATAGATTCACCTTTTAAGAATGAAGTAAACAAACTCATGGTTTCTTTACGACGCTGGAGCTGTGGTACATGATCAGCATTCGCAATGAGTGCAAACTCCATATCAGGACATTGCAAAGCAAAGTTCGCATTTTCATGAGGCAGAGTAAAACTGTCATACTGCCCCGCTGCAACCAGTGTTTTACACTCTGGAATTGGCACATTTGTTAACCGTAGAAGACGATTACAGTTAATGTCATAACGTTCGCGCTCGGTACCCGTGAACTCAGCCATTTGCCTAAAAAAAAGTTTTTTAGCTGTCGGAGACATGCGTGTTTTATCTAACTTGGCATGATTGACCAAATATAAAATGACCGCTTGCCCGAACTCTTCCATGCGGTTTTCTTGCATAAGTTTGAGTGATTCTTCCAAAATCATTCGCCAGCTTTTACGCGTTTTTTGCATTACACCCATCAAAATCATACGGTCCATTAAATCTGGACGATGATAGGCAAAACAAGAAGCAACAACTGAACCCAACGACATGCCCATTACAGAAACTTTTTGAATTCCAACAATGTCTAACCAGCGACCTAACATTTCTGATAGATCAGGTAGTTCTAATGTTCCAGCAGAAATTCCGGTATCCCGATTGGTAATTTGTTGATTTGCACCCATAGATGGTAAGTCAATTAGAATGACAGGACCACTTTCAAACAGTTGCTCAACACAATATTTATAAGAGTTAAAATTTTGAAAAGCGCCGCCAACAATCACGATGGGTGTTTTGTGAATGGTTTTTGGATCTGCAATCGCCATGTACTCAATTTTCCAGCCGTCAATCCATGTAGTACGAGCTGGCTGTTTAAAACTATCTCTATTGTAGATATCGAAAAACCCAAAACCGGCATAAGCTTGGTTTATCTCCGAATCCATTTGAATAATGGAATTCATATCCTTGCTTCCTCCTTGCTGTAATTTTTTTATGCTGCAAGAGTTCCTTCTTGAACATGTAATCTTTTATGCACAAATCTTTAAAATTTGTATTAGTTTGTATTGCACAAGTCCATTCTAAACAATTGTTTGAAATATACGCAATCGCTGAAATGACCGCTCATCTTGTTTAAGCCGCTAATAGTTTTCAAAATATTTAATTGTTTCTTTATAGCGATCACATTTTTGAAAAAAAGCCATTCATTGTTCCGCATTTGACTGCTACTATCTTAGTCATTGGTAAATGATTAAAAACTGCTATGCAAGATTCAATTGAACAATACATGCAAAAAGTTGGGCAACAAGCACGTGAAGCTTCACGCGTATTAACAAGTGCTTCAACTTCGCTTAAAAATCATGCACTCTCTGCTATTTATACTGCTTTAGAAAATAATCAGGCAGCAATCTTGGCGGCGAATCAACTCGACATGGAAAAAGGCCGTAACAACAAGCTTGATAGTGCCTTACTTGATCGTCTTGAGCTTACGCCCGCACGCTTTAAAGGGATGTTGCAAGGTTTAAAAGATGTGATCGCGCTTGTCGATCCAATTGGGGAAATTACGGATCTTGCATATCGCCCCACAGGTATTCAAATTGGAAAAATGCGTGTGCCTCTAGGCGTAGTAGGTATGATTTACGAATCACGCCCAAACGTAACACTTGAAGCTGCATCTTTAGCAATTAAATCGGGCAATGCCATTATTTTACGTGGTGGTTCAGAAGCACTTGAGTCAAATAAAGCCATCGCAGAAGCGATTAAACATGGTTTAAAAGTTGCTGGTTTACCTGAGCATTCAGTACAAGTGATTGAAACCTCTGACCGTGCAGCGGTTGGTCACCTCATTACCATGGCTGAATATGTAGACGTTATTGTTCCACGTGGTGGTAAAAGCCTAATTGAACGTGTAACCAATGAAGCTCGTATTCCTGTGATTAAGCATCTTGATGGTAACTGCCATGTATTTGTAGAAGCTCAAGCAGACTTGCAAAAAGCATTACCAATTACATTGAATGCCAAAA
This sequence comes from Acinetobacter genomosp. 33YU, assembly GCF_001990725.1. Taxonomy (NCBI): domain Bacteria; kingdom Pseudomonadati; phylum Pseudomonadota; class Gammaproteobacteria; order Moraxellales; family Moraxellaceae; genus Acinetobacter; species Acinetobacter genomosp. 33YU. The sequence continues at coordinate 139,480 of NZ_LFZQ01000004.1, forward strand.
CGCATCGTTACGGCGTTTGTAATGCGATGGAAACACTGCTTGTTGACGAAAAAATTGCAGACGTTTTCTTACCACGTATTGCTGAACTGTATGCTGAAAAACAAGTTGAGTTGCGCGGCTGTCCAGAAACACGTCGTATTTTGGGTGCCTCTGTAAAACCTGCGACAGAAGAAGATTGGTATACCGAATATTTAGGACCAATTCTTGCTGTTAAAGTGGTTAGTGGTATTGATGAAGCAATTGACCATATCAACAAATATGGTTCACATCATACCGATGCAATTGTGACTGAAAACTATACTTTGGCTCGTCAGTTCTTGGCTCGTGTGGATTCAAGTTCAGTCGTGATTAACGCTTCAACTCGTTTCGCTGATGGTTTTGAATATGGTTTAGGTGCTGAAATTGGTATCTCAACAGATAAAATTCATGCACGTGGTCCAGTTGGTTTAGAAGGCTTAACTTCTCAAAAATGGATTGTGTTAGGTGACGGTCAAATTCGTCAATAATCAATCTATTCTTGCAAAAAACGCCTGATCAATTTCAGGCGTTTTATTTTGTTAGCTCCAATAAAAAACCAGCTCAAAGGCTGGTTTTTTAATCGTGTATTCATTAGAAAATAAAGTCGGTATTCACAAATTTAGAATAGTGCTCAGACACCATAGAAGCCAGCATACCTTTGCTATCATCGGTCTGTTTAGCAGCAATCATAGCGCGGATAGAGAATGCACGTAACGCATCATGCACAGACAGCGTACCTTCGGCAGAATCTTTACGGCCACCGAATGGAAATACATCTGGACCACGCTGACACTGACAGTTGATATTTACACGACAAACTTGATGTACAAGTGTATCGACTAAATGACCAATTTGCTCGGGGTCGCTACCAAAAATACTCACCTGCTGACCATGATCAGAGGTCGTAACATATTCCAGCACAGTTTCGATATCATCATAAACAGAGACTGGTACCACTGGACCAAACTGTTCTTCGCGATACAGTCTCATACCCTCTGTTACCGGATAAACTACGGCTGGATAAAACATGGTTTTGCAGAACTCACCACCTTCCGGATTAACGACTTTAGCTCCTTTCGCTACGGCATCATCAATGACTTCAGTCATATAGGTGGTACGGTGAATACCTGGCAATGGAGTAATAAATACACCTTTTTCCCATGGCATACCCACTTTTAGTTTAGCCAGTTCAGCCGTTAAGCGCTTAACAAATTCGTCAGCTATTGACCGATGTACCATCAGCATTTTGAGCGCAGTACAACGTTGACCATTAAACGACAATGCTCCCAACAGGCACTCTTTCACCGTCAAATCCAAATCAGCATCTGGCAAAATAATGGCTGCGTTCTTTGCATCTAATCCTAGAATCGCACGCAGACGGTGAGATTTTGGATGTTGTTTTTTCAAATGATCGGCCACTTTACTAGAACCAATCAATGCCAATACATTAATTTTTCCAGATGCCAAAAGATGTGGTACTACCAATGAACCTGGTGCATAAATGGTATTGATCACGCCTTTCGGAAATGAATCACGGAATGCTTCCAACAACGGTTCAAACAATAAAGTACCAAATTGAGGTGGTTTGAAGATAATCGTGTTGCCCATCAACATGGCTGGAATCAGAGTCGCAAAGGTTTCATTCAATGGGTAGTTATATGGTCCCATACATAACACCACACCCAGTGGGGTACGACGGATTTGACCAATGGTACCTTCAGCAATCACAAAGCGGGAGTTGGCATTATCCAAATCTTTCAGGGCATCTATGGTTTGACGCATATAGGTCACAGTACGGTCGAACTCTTTCTCGGAGTCCGCCAAGCTCTTACCAATTTCCCACATGATTAGTTTAACAATGAGGTCTCTCTGTTCCACCATACGCTGAATGAAATTTTGCATACAAGCGATGCGCTCACCCACTTTCATCATTGGCCATTCACCACGACCATTATTGTAGGCGCGTACTGCCGCTTCTAACGCTTCGTCACTTTCTTTCTCACCCATGACTGGATAACTACCAAGCTCAACTTGCTGCAAGCTACCGTCAGGTTGCTGAATCCAGATTGGAGAGAATGTCTTCTTGGTTGAACCAGCCCATAACTTCAACTCACCATCCACTAACGAGATACGCTGATGAATCTGAGATGGCAGACGTACGCTGTCAGGAATACTATCTACTGAGGGAAATTTATGTTGTAAATTATTTGAATGGCTCATTATTCTTATCTCCAATTATTTATAAATGTAAACCTAGCCCGTTATGAACAGGTCTAGTTTGTGTGAATACCAGTACCGTTACCGGTATTCACCTTGCTTGGGCCTCAGGCTATAGAGTCATCAATATGTGTGTTTTAAATGAGGTTACCCTCGACACACACTATCAGTCACCTCTAGTTTCTGCATGACTTGCATAACGATTTGTTCAGGTGTGAGCGCAATATCAATAGCAATTGCTTCATTCACATCAGGCTCCTCTAATGTATCTAGCTGAGTTTGTAACAATGATGGATCAAAGAAATGACCCGATCGCTCAGCAAGTCGTTGCTGCAACAACTCATAAGAACCTTTTAAGTATACAAACTTAATGTTCTGGTCATGACCACGTAGAATATCGCGATAGACTCGTTTTAGTGAAGAACAAGTAAATACAGCCGTTTCACCTGCTTGTTGTTTTTCTTCAATTGCCTTACGAATAGCTTGTAACCACGGCAAACGGTCTTCGTCAGTTAAAGGAATACCTTGGCTCATTTTGCTTTTATTTGCAGCCGAATGAAGCGTATCGCCATCGAGGAACTCACAAGCCAAACGCTCTGATAACAACTCACCGATTAGGGTTTTACCTGTTCCACAGACACCCATTGCAATCACAATCATGGATTACTCACCTTTAATTATAAAATAGTGCTAAGCAGTAGCGTGAAAGATAAACCCAACACCGAAATGATCGTTTCTAATACCGACCAAGTTTTGAGTGTCTGCCCTACTGTCATACCAAAATATTCTTTGATTAGCCAAAATCCTGCGTCATTTACATGTGAGAACACCAATGAACCTGAACCCGTCGCAAGGACTAAGAGTTCCGGTCTAACAGCAACACCTGCCGTGGCTGCAATTGGAGCAACAATACTACATGCTGTAGCCATAGCCACCGTTGCAGAACCTGTTGCCAAACGAATCAATGCTGCAACAAACCAGCCCAACAATAACGGCGACAAATTTGCCTTTAAGGCTGTAGATACAATCTCATCGGAAATACCAGTGTCACGCAAAATGCCACCAAATCCACCACCAGCACCTACAATCAACATAATCCCGGCAATAGAAGCTAAACACCCACCACAGAATTTTTCAATTTGTTCACGGTTAAAGCCCTGCATCGTACCAAAGGTAATAAAGCTGACCAGTACGGCAATAAGCAATGCGATATCAGAAGTACCAATGAAACGTAGTAGATCATTTGCGAAAGTCTTTGGTGCAAAGAATAGATCAGCCCAACTTCCGATTAACATGAGTACAACAGGCAGCATAATCGTAAATAAGGTAATCCCAAAGCTTGGTAGCTCACGTGTCCTATTCGTATCTGCTTCAACGAACTGCTTTGCTAACGGGTTATTTTCAGGCAATTTGACATATTTATTAATCCAGAGTGCATACAAAGGCCCAGCTACAATAGCTGTTGGAACACCCACGATTAAACTGTAAGCAATCGTTTTACCAATATCCGCATGATAGGCCTGCACTGCCAGCAAAGCTGCTGGATGTGGCGGAATTAAACCATGCACAACCGACAAACCAGCAACCATCGGTAAGCCAACAACCAGTAAAGATTTACCTGTCCGTTTAGCAATGTTAAATGCAATTGGAATAAGTAGAACAAAACCGACTTCGAAAAATACGGGAAGACCAACAATAAGGGCAATAAACATCATGGCCCAGTGAATATTTTTCTCACCAAACCATTTAATTAAAGTAATTGCTATTCGTTCAGCACCACCCGACTCGGCCATCATTTTGCCGAGCATCGTTCCGAGTGCGATTACAATCGCAAGGTGGCCCAAGGTTTTACCAGTACCAGCTTCATATGACTTAACAATATCGCCCATTGGCATGCCAACAGCTAAAGCTAAACCGAGTGAAACAATGATAAGAACTAAAAAGGGATAAATTCTGAACTTCGCGATCATAATAACCAATGCAATAATCGCGATTACAGTGTAGATCAGCAACATGCCACCCTGAACCGTCTCCATGGGACATTTCTCCTTGGAATTATTATTTAGGCACACTGCCTAAACAAAGGTCTTCAACCACAGTAATTCCTACTGTTAAGACATTAATTTTTTATATTTAGGTGTGACCAGCACAAACTGGTCACATCAATACAGCCTTTAAAGCACATAAAATGCACTTCATTTTTTATAAATATTGACTACATTTACAATGCTCTCAACTGACTCGCAATTTGAGCTAAACGCGTAATTTCAGCCCAGTCTTGTGCAGCAACAGCAGCTTTAGGCGTCAACCATGAACCACCTACACAAACTACGTTAGGTTGCTTCAAGAAATCTGGTGCTGACTCTGCTGTAATTCCACCTGTTGGGCAAAAACGCAAGTTTGGAAATGGACCATAAAATGCTTTGAGCATCTCGACTCCACCTGCTTGCTGCGCTGGGAAAAATTTCACAATGTCATAGCCCAACTCAATCGCCTGAATCAGATCACTTGGTGTCATAACTCCTGGTAATAAAGGTAAGCCAGCATCTTGCGCAGCCAAATGTAAGTCTTTGGTTAAACCAGGAGATACACCAAACTTAGCGCCTGCTTTTTTAGCTTGGGCGCAATGCTCAGGCTTGGTAATTGTTCCCACACCCACCACAATGTCATCTGCCAACTGGCTTGCACGCTCAATAGCAGCTAAACCAGCAGTAGTACGTAAAGTAATTTCCAGTACTTTTACACCACCAGCATGCAACGCACGTGATACATGTTCACCTTGTTCGGCGGAGTCAAAAGCCAACACGGGAATTACTGGGCCTAATTTGACCACATCTTCAATCTTGCTCATTACTTTGTAATTCCTTTGTCTCAAATATGCGCTTGCGGCTCTTCACCAACAAGTGAACCAAACACAGATGCACCATGTTCAGCAGGTGCTGCTGCTGCACGGAATACACCAAATAATTCACGGCCGAAACCAACTTCGTTTTCTGCCTGATGTTCTGGCTGTGCAACAGGGCGTGATTGCCAAGTTTGTTCATCTAACTCAATATCGAGTACACCAGCCTCAGCATCAATAACCAACATATCTCCGGTTTGGACTTTAGCAATCGGCCCATTTAGTAAGGCTTCTGGAGATAAATGAATCACCGCAGGAACTTTGCCTGAAGCACCAGACATACGACCGTCAGTGACTAATGCAACATGGAAACCTTGATCTTGTAAAACACCCAACACAGGCGTCAAACGATGTAACTCAGGCATACCATTCGCACGAGCACCTTGGAAACGAACGACCGCAATAAAGTCTCGATGTAATTCGCCACGATCAAACGCTGCTTGTACCGCTTCTTGAGAGTCAAATACGATTGCTGGTGCTTTCACTTTACGATGCTCTGGCGCAACAGCAGAAATCTTGATTACGCCACGGCCAAGGCGACCCTGCATTAAACGCAAGCCACCATCTGGCTGAAACGGCGCATCAATGCTACGGAGTACTTTGTCATCAAGGCTTTGAACTACACCGTCAACCCACGTGAGCTTACCGTCAATCAACTTCGGCTCTTTGGTGTAGTGCTGTAAACCTTTACCTGCAACAGTCGTTACATCGTTATGTAGTAAACCTGCTTCAAGTAAGTTACGAATAAGGAATGCCACCCCACCCGCAGCTTGGAAATGGTTTACATCGGCCTTACCATTTGGATAGATTTTTGCGAGCAATGGAACAACAGCAGACAACTCATCAAAGTCATCCCAGTCAATTAAGATGCCAGCCGCACGTGCAATCGCAATCAGATGCAATGTGTGATTGGTTGAACCACCCGTCGCGAGTAAAGCCACAATGCCATTGATAATGGCTTTTTCATCAATCACATGACCAATTGGTGTGTAGTTGCCACGCTCAGCAGTTAAGTCAAGTACACGCTTAGCCGCTTCGGCAGTGAGCGCATCACGTAATGGCGTGTGAGGGTGAACAAATGCAGCGCTTGGCAAATGTAAACCCATGACTTCCATCAGCATTTGGTTACTGTTTGCAGTACCGTAGAAGGTACATGTGCCCTGACCATGATAGGCAGCCGATTCAGCTTCAAGTAAGGCATCACGGCCCACTTGACCAGTCGCAAATTGTTGACGAATTTTGGCTTTATCATCATTTGATAAACCACTACTCATTGGACCCGCAGGCACAAAAATAGTTGGTAGATAGCCAAACTGTAACGCACCAATAAGTAAGCCCGGCACAATTTTATCGCATACGCCGAGACACAATGCGGCATCGAACATATTATGAGAAAGTGCAATGGCTGTACTCATCGCAATTGTTTCACGTGAAAACAATGACAATTCCATACCGGCATTACCTTGAGTAATGCCATCACACATTGCCGGCACACCACCAGCAAACTGAGCAACACCACCATTTTCACGGGCAGCTGTTTTTATAATGTCTGGGAAGGTTTTATAAGGGGCATGTGCTGAAAGCATTTCATTGTACGAAGACACAATGCCAATATTTGGTTCACGGCCAACTTTAATAATTAATTTTTCATTATCTTCCATGCTGGCAAAACCATGTGCGAGATTGGCACATGAGAGTGCTCCACGAGCAGGAAATTTACCTTGGGCATGTTCAATGCGTTGTAAATATGCAGAACGAGTTTTTTGGCTACGCGCGATTACACGCTCGGTAACTTTTGCCAATATTGGGTTCGGCAAGTCCATGCTGGACGCTCCTGTACAACCGGATAAGCCGGAAAAACAAAATAGACCAAACGATATATTTAACGATCATTTGGCAGAGGGATGAATAATATTATTAAGGCAAAAAGCGACATGCAAGTCCTTATAACTCCGAGCAATACTCTAGGCCTTAGCATTAAAGACAAATAATGTTTAAGTTTTAAACAAGGAAATGATTTTATTTTTGACTATATTTACGGGTAAATTAAATATTAATAACTATGAGAAATTTCTCATAATATCAAAGCAATAAAATATCTTTATAAATGGATGAGCACTGACTTTTTTATACTTATTTTGATATTAAAAATGTTTATAATTTATCCTTTTTATCCTATGTATAAACTATTAAAACTTAATTTCAATTACGTATATTATTTGTAATACTCCCCTGTAGTTTGATTAAAATAACAACACTTATTTTTTCTTAAAAAATTTATACCAAATAGTTGAAAATTACATTGATTCAAAATTTACTTTTCATAAATATATACAAAAAACTGTTTAATTCTTCTACAAAAAAACAATAAATACAGTGGTTAAGCTTTATACTCGACGAATATTAGTTATAAAAAATTTGATGGTCGATAGTGCTTAAGTCTAATGGGCTAAAGTCTATCTTGGACAGAAAAACAACACATGTTAAAACATCACAACCTGCTCTCAATGCATGTTGCAATTAATGCCTTTTGATCAGGAAGTTAGGAAAACTATTTTTAAATCAGGACTTGGGTATTTCAACGTGGCTACATCAGTATTAGTTATTAATTGCGGTTCTTCATCTATTAAATACGCGCTGGTTTCAGACCGTCGTGAAGATCGTATTTATGGTTTAGCAGAAAACTTAGGGGCGGCTGATGCTCGTATTAAAGGAATTACAGTCGGTGGAGAACCACTAGAGCTCTCAATTCCTTATGCTGACCACGCCAAAGCTTTAGAAACTTTACTTGCACGTCTTGCAAACTATAAACCTCAAGCAATCGGTCACCGTGTCGTACATGGTGGAAGCCTCACTAAAGCTGAATTACTTACTCCTGAAATTATAGAACGTATTCGTGCAGCCACCCCTCTTGCACCGCTTCATAACCCAGCCCACTTAATCGGGATTGAAGCAACAATGCGCCTATTTCCTGAATTACCTCAAGTTGCCGTATTCGACACTGCATTCCACCAAACCATGCCTGCGCATGCATACCGTTATGCAATTCCTAAATTCTTATATACAGACCATAACGTTCGCCGCTATGGCTTCCACGGGACAAGCCATGCCTATGTGTCAGACCGCGGTAGTGAACTGGCTGGTAATTTCCAAAAAGGTGGTTGGTTAACAGCACACTTGGGCAATGGTAGTTCGACTTGTGCAGTATGGAATGGACAAAGTGTTGATACCTCTATGGGCCTTACCCCGCTTGAAGGCGTTGTGATGGGAACCCGTAGTGGGGATGTCGACCCAAGCTTACACAGTTTCCTTGCAAAAAATCTTGGCTGGGACTTAGCGAAAATAGACAAAGTTTTGAATAACGAAAGTGGCTTACTTGGCTTATCACAACTCTCTAACGATATGCGTACAGTGATTGAAGCCTCTGAAAATGACAACGAAGATGCGCGTCTTGCAATTGAAGTATTTAGTTACCGCCTTGCCAAATCACTTGCAGCATTAAGCTGTGGTTTGCCAAGTATTGATGGCCTGATCTTCACAGGTGGTATTGGTGAGAACTCAGCTTACATTCGTGAAAAGACTTTAGCTTATTTACCTCACTTTGGTTTACAGCTCGATAAAGACCAGAACAACAACTTAAAACGTGGCACAGAAGGCCGCATTGATAGCGGTACAGGACCACAAATTTGGGTGATTCCAACCGATGAAGAAGGCCGTATTGCTAAAGAAACTCGTCAGGTTGTAGACGTTGCACAAAATACATCTCCTGAAATTAGCCTTGCTTAATTACAGAAGTCAAAGAACGTTATTTATAGGTTTATATGAATACAATTTTATTAATTCCTACAGGTGAAGGGGTTGGTTTAACCTCTGCCTGCTTAGGTATGATTTATGCACTTGATTGTAATGGGATTAAAGCAGGCTTTTTAAAACCGTTTTCTCAGGTAGATCAAGAAACTTTAGACCGAACTACATCTCTATTTGGTCATTTATTTCAAGGTAAAACTGTTCAATCCATTTCTCATGAAAAGTTAACCCAACGCATTGCGTCAGGTGAAGTCGATGAACTCCTTGAAGAAGCAGTAAGTCTTCATCGCAGTATTGCAGCAGACAATAATGTCATTATTGTCGAAGGCTTATTGCCAAATGGGCAAGACCATTTTGCCAGTGAGCTTAATGCTAGCCTTGCCCAAGCTCTCGATGCAGAAGTAGTTTTAGTGAGCACGGCTGACATTCAAAACCCACGTAAAACAGCCGAGAAAGTTGAAGCTCACTTACGTCAATTTGGTGGTGCAACTTCTAACCGAACAGCAGGTGTACTCTTCATGCGTACACGCGGCTTATCTGAAGAAACAGCTCAGATTCCTGTCGCATTCGACCCATCGCTGCGTCCAACTGAAGACATCGCAAAATTTACGACAGAACTGCAAAAATACAATCGCTACTTTGGATCGAACGATTTACCAATTATTGGTTTAGTTCCATTTAGTAATACACTAAGCGTACCTAGAACTTTAGACATCGCGAACGTGATTGATGGTCAATGGGTACATCAAGGCGAAGCGAAAACACGTCGTATTTTGCACTCAAGTTTAATTGCCTCAAGCATTGAATATGAATTGAATAAATTCATTGCTGGCGAGTTGATTATTAGCGCATCTGAACGTACCGATGTGTTACTTGCAGGTAGCTTGGCAACTAGTAACGGTATTCCATTGGCAGGCTTGGTACTGACCGAACGTGAAGCACCTGCCCCTGAGCTTTTAGAGTTTTGCCAAAGCGCTATCAAACAAGGCTTACCAATTTTACATACCCGTTTAAACACACTGGAAACAGCACAGCGCTTATCCGATTTTGGTAATGAAATTCCAATCGATGACACTGAACGTGCCGAGCAAGTGACTCGTTTTGTTTCAAGTCATATCGATGTCGAATGGCTTAAACAGCACAGTAATAACGGTGCAACTCCTCGTCTTTCCCCTTCAGCATTCCGTCATGAGCTGGTACAAAAATCGATTGCAGCTAAAAAACGAATTGTGCTTCCAGAAGGCGATGAGCCACGTACTATTGAAGCAGCTGCTATATGTCAGGCTCGTGGTATTGCACATTGTATTTTGCTAGCAAAACCAGATGCAGTTCAAGACGTTGCAAAAGCACGCGGGATTGAACTACCAGCTGACTTAGAAATTATTGATCCGGACAGCATTCGCAACCAATATGTTTCACCAATGGTTGAACTCCGCAAAGGTAAACTCAACGAGTTACAAGCCAAAGATCAATTACAAGACACTGTTGTTCTTGGCACCATGATGCTGGCGCTAGATCATGTAGATGGTTTGGTTTCTGGTGCAGTTCACACAACCGCGAACACCGTGCGCCCTGCTTTTCAGCTCATTAAAACCGCCCCGTCTTACTCTTTAGTTTCGTCCATATTCTTTATGCTTTTACCAGATGAAGTTTATGTTTACGGTGATTGTGCAATTAACCCAGACCCTACAGCCGACCAGCTTGCTGAAATCGCGATTCAGTCTGCTGACTCTGCAAAAGCGTTTGGAATTGACCCACGTATTGCCATGATTAGCTATTCGACTGGAACCTCTGGAACAGGGGCGGATGTTGAAAAAGTACAGCAAGCAACTCAAATTGCACAGCAACGCCGCCCTGATTTACTGATTGATGGCCCACTCCAATACGATGCAGCTTCTGTTGAAAGTGTAGGACGCCAAAAGGCACCAGACTCACGCGTAGCTGGCCGTGCCAATGTATTTATTTTCCCAGACTTAAATACAGGTAACACGACCTATAAAGCAGTACAACGTGCAGCAAATGTGGTCAGCGTTGGACCAATGCTGCAAGGCCTAAACAAACCAGTCAATGACTTGTCTCGTGGTGCTTTAGTAGATGACATTGTCTTTACTATTGCATTAACAGCAATTCAGGCTGAACAACAAGCTGCTGCCAAATAATTAATATCATTTAATCTTTTCTACCTCTCGCCATTTGATGTCCGCTCAAATGGCTTTTTTACTCTCAAATAACTACCTTAGCTGTTGGTTATTCTTAGTTTTAAATCACTTAGCATTATCCTTATTCGACTTTTGGTCAAAACATCAACCAATCCCCCACAAGATTGTGTTTTTGTCATATAATTTAGCCCGCTAGCTAACAGCCCGCTCAAGAGATTTTCTGGTATGACAACGATTATCAAACAAGATGACTTGATTACATCAATCAAGGACGCCCTACAGTTTATTTCGTACTATCACCCGCAAGACTTTATCCAAGCGATGAGCCGTGCTTATGATCGCGAAGAAAACAAAGCTGCAAAGGATGCAATTGCACAGATTTTAATTAACTCTCGCATGTGTGCGGAAGGTCATCGTCCAATTTGCCAAGATACTGGTATTGTTAACGTTTTCCTTGAAGTGGGCTTAGATGTTAAATTCGATTTAACAATGAGCTTAGACGATGCAGTAAATGAAGGTGTTCGCCAAGGTTACCTTGAAAACAGCAACGTTCTTCGTGCATCTGTACTTGCTGACCCAGCATTTGGTCGCAAAAATACAAAAGATAATACCCCTGCTGTAATTCACTACAAACTCGTTCCGGGTAACAAAGTTGATATTACTGTTGCTGCTAAAGGTGGCGGTTCAGAAAACAAATCTAAACTTGCAATGCTTAACCCATCTGACTCGATTGTTGACTGGGTTCTTAAAACTGTTCCAACAATGGGTGCAGGCTGGTGTCCTCCAGGTATGCTCGGTATTGGTATTGGTGGTACTGCTGAAAAAGCCATGATGCTTGCTAAAGAAGCACTCATGGAAGAAATCAACATGGACGAATTACTTCGCCGTGGACCAGAGAACAAAATCGAAGAACTTCGTATCGAAATCTTTGAAAAAGTAAACGCTCTCGGTATTGGTGCTCAAGGTCTTGGCGGTTTAACCACTGTTCTTGATATTAAAATCAAAGATTACCCATGTCACGCTGCTGGTAAACCAGTCGGCATGATTCCTAACTGTGCTGCGACTCGTCATGCTCACTTCCAGCTTGATGGTACAGGCGTAGCTCATATTCAAGCACCAAAACTTGAAGACTACCCTTCAGTCACTTGGGACTCTTCACAGTCTAAACGTGTAAACCTTGATACCATTACTCAAGAAGAAATGGATTCTTGGAAACCGGGCGACACATTACTTCTTAGCGGTACAATGTACACAGGTCGTGATGCTGCGCACAAACGTATGGTTGAAATGATCGACAATGGTGAAGAATTACCAGTTGATCTTAAAGGTAAATTCATTTACTACGTTGGCCCTGTTGATCCTGTGGGTGATGAAGTCGTTGGTCCTGCTGGTCCTACAACTGCAACACGTATGGACAAATTCACACGTAAAGTACTCGAGCATACTGGTCTATTCGGTATGATTGGTAAAGCTGACCGTGGTCCAACAGCAATTGAAGCAATCAAAGACAACAAAGCAACTTACCTTATGGCAGTTGGTGGTGCGGCTTACCTCGTATCTAAAGCTGTTCGTGAAGCTGAAGTTGTTGCCTTTGCTGACTTAGGTATGGAAGCAATCTACAAATTCGTAGTTGAAGATATGCCTGTATCTGTTGCAGTTGATGTAAACGGTACTTCAATTCACGCAGTGGCTCCAAAAATCTGGCAAGCGAAAATTGGAAAAATTCCAGTGACTGATGCAACTGCATAAATAATGAAAAAGGAACATCAATGTGATGTTCCTTTTTACTTCAATGATTATACTCTTAAATAAAAAAATTTATTGAGCTCGCATGGATTATAAATATACGTTATCTTTATTTTTTGGATTATTCTTCTTTAGCTTAACAAGTGCTTGCGCAAAACCTGCAAAACCAGAAACTATTAATAAATATCTTGAAGTGACTCATTCAAGAGAAACTTTTGAACTATTACATGAAATAAGAAAAGCTTATTATTTAGAACTTGCTACTCAACGCGTTCTTTACCACATTCAAGCACCCACTCTTGATGCACGTTTACTTACACCCCAGCAATATCAAGTCGCTGAAAGAATTGCAGCCTTATATCTCAAAGAAGACCCTATTTTCAGCTCATCAGAAAAACAATATCAACTTGTATTTAAACAACTTCAACAATATGTTTCAGAAGAGAGTCTTCTCTATTTTATTGAACACTATCAAACTGAGTCTGGACAAATACTTGTTAAAAAAAATCTTTTAAAAGAATTATATTTAGCAGATCATCTCCCTAAACTTTTAACTAATTATTTAGATGAAAGTAAGTTCATGCTTTATATTTTTCGAGATATTTTGACGTATAAAAAGCCGTATACAGAGGAACAATAAAAAAAATGTCTTTTAATATTAATCTATCATTATCAATGTCTAGCATCTTATTAGGTATTATAACCACTACAAGCTTCGCAATGCCTCCAACTCAAGAGACAGCAATAGAAGTATTAAAAACAAGTTTATTTGATCAGACTATACAACACTATCAAACTGAACGTTTGGCACAAAGCTATAGCAAAAACCTTTTACAAGGTATTCCTTCAAAAGATTTAGTTGAAGATAAAGCGTATTATGCGCCTAAAATAGAAAGACAATTATTAGAGCGAATGCAAAGTGATGATTTTAAAAATTATTATATCCAACAGCTAATTCAACCTTATTTAAAATTTTTTGAGGAGGAAGAGTTAGTTTATCTACTACACATATATGAACATCCTTTAGCGCAAGAGTTTTTCAAACAAAATCAAAAGGCCATAAAAAACCAACAAGATGAAAATTATAAACCTGAGCAAATAGTAAAATACTATCAACAAGAGCAACAAGTACTTAAAATACTAAAAACATTGACTCCCGAATAAAAAAGCAGGCTAATACCAGCTCATTTTTAACAAAGTTAAAGAATTCCATAATTTAGTTGATGTAAACGGTACTTCAATTCACGCAGTGGCTCCAAAAATCTGGCAAGCGAAAATTGGAAAAATTCCAGTAATCGATGCCGCAGCAGGCTAATCAAGAAAAGCACCGAATTCGGTGCTTTTTTTATGCTTTATAATTTTTTTTGAAATTGAAAAGAATTGTAACAATTAGTTCGCCAATCTATGTTATTAATAAATACACCCACCCGCCATATATTGCATATAGGTCATTTCATGACTATCCGCCCTATTCTTAAAAATCTCTCAATCAGCCTCTGCCTAAGCTGTATTACGACAAGCTTGTTTGCCTCTCCTGCGAAATTAAGCTCAGTAAAAGAACTCATGCAAATGAGCCAAATTGATTATTTACTGAAAGAATCAATTAATGAATTAACGCCTTATTATGATCAACAAGCTGAACAGATCATCACTAATATTACGGGCATCAAAACTTTAGGTCCGAAAGAAAAAGAGGCCGCCAAAAAGTTAGGCTTACTTTTAAAAGATTCGAGTAACCAGCTCATTAGTAGCCCAAAAACCACGCAAGCCTTACAAGATATTTATTTAAAGACATATACTGAAGAAGAAATTCAGGCAAATCTGAAATTTTTAAAAACCCCAGAAGGCCAATCGATTACGCGTAAAAACGTACAGATTATGGGGCAAATTTCAGAATACATGATGGAGTTGGGACAACAAACCTTTAATGACCCTAAAGCACGTGATCATATGCAAGAAGAGATGCTTAAAATTATTGCGCCACTCATGAAGGATAAAGAAAAGTCTTAACTTTTCTTTATCCTTTGTAGGCCATTACCACGTTAAAGGGTTCCACAACTTAAATGGTTTAATCAGATGGACATCTGATTTTTCATCATATTTGGCTGGTTTTAGCTCTTGCGGTTTATGTCGAATCTTTCCTGAAGCATCTTCAGCAACAAAATTGTAGCTAGAAGATTTAAGCTCCGTAAAAGCAATCTCTCTACGTCCGATATTGTCTTGCATTAACATAAATGGGCCAGTGTGTTCACCGCGGTCCATTTTGTTTTCTTCATCGTATTTTAAATAATAAGATGTTCCTGCATCGACCGTAATATCAATATATTTTGGCTCTTGAAAATGAATACCTAATAAAGGCCGACTTGCAGAAATACGATAACTTCCTGCTGGCAGTTCAATCCAGTAATAATGGTTATGCAATAAGCTTGGAATTCGTTTGCCATTTACAAATAAATTAATTGCTGCAATTTCCTGACGGTTCCATTTGGTATCTGGCCGATAGAGATAGACTACTGCTGCATGTTCATTTTGCGGTTTAATCGGTACAAATGTCTGACCTAGTTTTTGGTTGACCCATCCCCCCATGCTAAAACCACCCACATGGTATTGATCAAATACACCAGGTGCTTTATCAACATCAACTTTAGGTAAAGTCGCAGTCAGCTCAGCTGGATTCTTTGCCAAGTGTGATGAACTATGGCAACCCGCAAGTAATGCGGTACAACTTAATGCAATAATTAAATAACGCATGACATCCCTCAAAGCGTTTTCTTTTGATTTTTCTATATCGCAAAACTATGCGTATTTTGTTTTTTTAGATTAACACCACCTACATGAATTGAAAACAAAAAAAGCATGAATCACTCACGCGATTCATGCTTTTTAGATGAATGAAATCTAAGCAGACTTCGAATCAATTACTTTTAAATCTGCCTTAGCAACACTTTCATGAGTTGCTGTTTCTTTAG
Organism: Acinetobacter genomosp. 33YU; assembly: GCF_001990725.1. Classification (NCBI taxonomy): domain Bacteria; kingdom Pseudomonadati; phylum Pseudomonadota; class Gammaproteobacteria; order Moraxellales; family Moraxellaceae; genus Acinetobacter; species Acinetobacter genomosp. 33YU. The sequence goes on from NZ_LFZQ01000004.1 coordinate 155,298, forward strand.
GCTGACGTTCTGGCTTGTAAACAGGTTCAGCTTCACCATTAATCACTGCTTCATTAATGAAAACTGTTCCTACATCTGTACGGCTTGGTAAGTCATACATTGTTTCAAGTAAAACATTTTCCAAAATCGAACGTAGACCACGAGCTCCAGTATTACGCTCAAGCGCTCGCTTAGCAACTGCACGTAAAGCAGAGTCTTCAAATACAAGGTCAACATTTTCCATGTTGAACAAGTATTGATACTGACGAGTTAATGCATTTTTTGGTTCTGTCAAAATTTGCATTAATGCTTCTTCATCAAGCTCTTCAAGCGTCGCAATAACTGGTAAACGGCCAATAAATTCTGGAATTAAACCAAATTTCACTAAGTCAGTTGGCTCAACTTGACGGAACAATTCAGCAATTTTCTTGCTTTCATCTTTTTTCTTCACGTCAGCTGTAAAGCCAATTCCGCCTTTTTCTTGGCGCTGTTGTACAATTTTTTCCAGCCCAGCAAATGCACCACCACAAATAAATAAGATATTTGAGGTATCAATTTGAATGAACTCTTGCTGTGGATGTTTACGTCCACCTTGTGGTGGAATTGAAGCTACAGTACCTTCAATCATCTTAAGCAATGCTTGTTGTACACCTTCACCAGAAACGTCACGCGTAATCGACGGATTTTCAGATTTACGTGTAATCTTGTCAATTTCATCGATATAGATAATGCCCTTTTGAGCTTTTTCTACGTCGTAATCTGCTTTTTGCAAAAGCTTTTGTACAATATTTTCAACGTCTTCGCCGACATAACCCGCTTCGGTTAAAGTTGTCGCATCTGCCATCGCAAATGGAACATCTAGCAAACGAGCCAATGTTTGAGCAAGTAATGTTTTACCTGAACCGGTAGGTCCAATCAGTAGAATGTTACTTTTAGCAATTTCCACATCTTTAGACACATGACCAGATTGCCCGACTTTTAAACGTTTATAATGGTTATAAACGGCAACAGATAATGTCTTTTTAGCAAGATCCTGACCAATCACATATTGATCAAGCGCAGCACGTATTTCATGCGGTTTTGGCAATGCCTTGCTCGCCCAGTCACCTGCTTCAACCTGTTGGCTGGTTTGTACAAGGTCTAAGCAGACATCTACACACTCATTACAAATATATGCGTCCTCGCCCGCAATCAGTTTCCCGACTTCAGACTGCGTTTTACCGCAAAATGAACAATGTTTTTGTCCTTGAGGATGTTCGGACATATTCTCTCCACAAATAGAATCTTAAATATGAGGGCAAGCGATAGAGCTAAATGACTATATGGAGGCGTTTTCCAACAACTCAAGCCACTTAAAAACTCTCCTTATGGACGCTTACTTAATACCTGATCGACTAAGCCATATTCTTTTGCTGCTTGTGCAGTCATAAAGTTATCACGATCAGTATCACGGGCAATCGTGTCATAGTCTTGACCACTATGTTCTGCCATCAAACGATTCAAGCGTTCTTTAATAAATAGAATTTCACGAGCGTGAATTTCAATGTCTGATGCCTGACCACGGAACCCACCTAATGGTTGGTGAATCATTACACGTGCATTTTCAAGGCAATAGCGTTTACCTTTAGCACCAGCATTTAATAAGAATGCGCCCATAGATGCAGCCTGCCCCATACAGTATGTTACTACATCAGGTTTGATAAATTGCATCGTGTCATAAATCGCCATACCAGCAGTTACCGAACCACCTGGCGAGTTAATATAAAGATGAATATCTTTATCTGGGTTTTCAGCTTCTAAGAACAACATTTGAGCAACAATCAAATTTGCCATGTTGTCTTCAACTTCACCAGTTAGAAAAATGACGCGCTCACGTAAAAGTCGTGAATAAATATCAAAAGAACGTTCGCCGCGAGAAGATTGTTCAACCACAACAGGAACTAAAGCATTTTCAATTGTTGGAACATACATACGTTATTTATTCCTAAATTTTTTGTGACTTAACCTATGGCAACAATATGCGGGATAATTTCTCAAATTGCAAAAGGTTCGCACTGAAATATTATATTATTTATACCTAAGTACTGCATGGCGTACTCAAATTAACCACATACCCAAAAATGAAAAAGGCGCCTATAGCGCCTTTTCCAGATTTCTCAAAAGATTAGCCCATACGGCGAGCTTGTTGTTCTTTCAATAAATCTTCGTAAGATACTGCTTTGTCAGACACTTTAGCTGCAGCTAAGATATGATCAACAACTTGATCTTCTAACACAACAGCTTCAATTTGTTGACGTTGTTGAGCATCATTTTTGAAGTATTCGATCACTTCAGTTGGATCTTCATAAGAAGAAGCCATGTCGTCGATGTAAGCATCAACACGTGATTGGTCAACTTCAAGTTTAGCATCAGCTAATACTTTGCTTACTAAGATACCAAGCTTAACTGAACGCTCTGCTTGCTCTTTGAACAATTCGTCAGGAAGCATGCTCTTGTCGAAAGATTGAGCGCCAGCACCGCCAAATTGTTGAGTGAACTGTTGAACCATTTGCTGACGTTGACGGTCAATTTCTTGAGCAACCATTGCAGTTGGAACTTCAACTTCGTTAGCAGCAACAAGAGCATCAAATGCAGCTTGTTTAACTTGGTTACGTAAACCATTGCGAACTTCACGTTCCATGTTTTTACGAACGTCAGCTTTTAATTTTTCAACGCCTTCTTCTTCAGTAACACCGAAGATTTTCAAGAATTCAGCATCAATCTCTGGAAGTTTAGGTTTTTCAACTTGCTTCACAGTGATTTTGAATTGAGCTGCTTTACCAGCCAAGTTCTCAGCTTGGTAATCTTCAGGGAAAGTTACATCAATTACTTTCTCTTCACCAGCTTTCATGCCAACGATGCCGTCTTCGAAGCCAGGAATCATACGACCTGAACCTAACACAAGTTTAAAGTCTTCAGCAGAACCGCCTTCGAACTTTTCACCGTCGATAGAACCTTCGAAGTCAAAAGTCACTTGCATGTCTTTTTTCGCCATACCCTTGGTCACAGCCCAAGTTTGACGTTGTTTTTGCAAGTTTTCGATCATAGTATCAACGTCAGCGTCTTTAATTTCAGCTGTTTTACGTTCAACTTCTAAACCGTCAAATGCTTTTACTTCAACTTCAGGATAAACTTCTACAGTTGCTTCAAAAACTAAAGCATCTTCTTTATGTTCAACTTTCTCAATGTTCGGCATACCTACCGCATTGATTTTTTCTTGTTGAATCGCTTCAAATACGCTGTCACGAATGATGTCATTCACAACTTCTTGATAAATACTTGCACCGTATTCGCGACGAACAACGTTTGCAGGTACTTTGCCTGGACGGAAGCCGTTGATCTTCACAGTTTTGGCAGTGCGCTTCAAACGAGCTTCAAATTGCTCGTTAACACGGCTCGTCGGTACAGAAACATTTAAACGACGGGCAACGCCCGAAACCGCTTCAGTCGTTACTTGCATGGCTTCCTCGATAAAAATTAGTTAGTAGGAACAGTTTTAAAAAAAGTGCTGTATTATATGACAACTTTCAAGATATACAAAATTAACCGATCAGATCAGTAAATTGAAGGCCGTTTTTTCAGTAAATTTCACAATAATTTTATGATTTTTTAATTTTTTTTAACTCAACCTTAAGCCAAAGTAATTTTTTAGTTATTCTTCATAAATCTAAAATTACAATTAATTTATCAATAATTATCGTTTTTCATAAAAATTAATAATAATTAATTAATTAGCAATTTTTAGCGACAAAACCCGATTAAATCTTTCATATTTTCTTCACAATCCTATCGACAAATCCAATTAACACAAACTGTACATATAAATAAGAATTATTATTATTCGCATAACGTTTTGTATTTAAGTCCTGAAAGTCATGTCATTGATTAGAACACGTAAAAAAATTGTTTCATCTGCAATCGCATCATCCCTTTCTATGATTGCAACAACTGCAATGGCACAAGAAACTGTTTCACAACTACCAACCATTCATACTCAAGCAACTCACGAAGAATCTTTAAAAGTAGATGAGTCGGCAAATTCAAAATTAGTTGCTCCCCTTTTAGATACTCCAAAATCCGTTTCTATTCTTTCTCAAAAATTAATTAAAGATTCAAACTCTAACACCCTACTCGAAGCTTTACGCTATGAACCAGGTATTACTTTAGGCGCAGGTGAAGGCGGTACCCCATTTACCGATATGCCATATATTCGTGGCTATAGCGCTCAATCTTCTGTTTATGTGGATGGTGTTCGTAATTCAACTTCTCAAAATCGTGACATGTTCGCTATTGAGCAAGTTGAAGTCATTAAAGGTTCTTCTTCTGCGCTTGGCGGCGGTGGTAGTGTTGGGGGTAGTATTAACCTAATCCCTAAAGTCGCCCATGAAGGTGATGTTTACCAAGGTAGTGTTCAAGGTGGCACCGACAACTATCGCCATATCCAACTTGATGCAAACAAAGACTTTGGTAATGGCGTTGCTGGTCGTGTTGTTGTTATGGGCCATGAAAACGAAAAAGCTGGTTCAAACAACGGTGCGGAATATGCTCGCGCTGGTATTGCTTCAAGTCTTGCATTTGGCCTAGATACAGCAACTCGTGGAACACTAAGCTACTACTATTTACGTAGTAATGATGAACCAGATGCAGGTATTCCCTTCCTTCCTGTTGGTGGGAAACCAATTGATGTAAAACAAGGCACATACTACGGTTGGAAAGCTCGTGATTTTGATAAACGTGAAAACCATATCGGCACGTTTAAATTAGAACAAGATCTTGCTGATGATTTAACATTATCAAACACGATGTCTTATACAAAATCTAAATCGGATTACATCTATACCAATGCCGATGACTCAAAAGGTAATGTAACGAAAAATGGTACTATTTCGCGTCGTGCTTTAAGTCGTATTGTAGACACAGATGGTTATAGCGATCAGCTTGCATTAAAAGGTAAATTCAATACAGGTGCGCTTAAACACTCTTTTAATACAGGTGCCGAGTGGAGCTACCAACAATCAAATCAAGGTGTTTATACGTTTACTGATGCCTCTGGCACCACATCAACAGTACATAACACCAGTTGTCCTGTAAGCAGTGCGCTTTCAAATGGCTGGTGTACTTCAGTAGATAATCCAATGAATGGAGCATTTACTGATACTTTAGGTAGCATCAAAAATCAGTATACAACTCGCAGCCGTACTGTTTCTCTTTATGCATTGGATAGTATCGAGTTTAATCCGCAATGGCTTTTAAATTTGGGTGTACGTTGGGATAAATTCGAAACTGAGCGTAAATATAATAAAAATATTTATAAAACTGTTAAAGATATCGATAAAACGAGCACAAGCGGCAACTATACAAATGACGTAAGTATTGCAGCTGGTCAGAAATTCGAAAATGATAGTGACTACTTCTCTTATCAAGCTGGCTTAGTCTACAAACCAACTGAAAATGGTAGTATCTATGCAAGTTTCGCAACTTCTGCAAACCCAGTTGGGGTAGACCAAGGTGACGGTGCAGATGCCTTATCCACTTCTTCTCAACAAGCAAATGATTTATCTCCAGAAAAAGCACGTACTTTCGAAGTTGGTACTAAATGGGATCTCTTCAATAATCGTGCAAACTTAACGGCTGCTATTTTCCGTACCGAGAAACAAAATACTCGTATCGCTATTGATGCTAATACCACAACCAATGCTGGTGAAAGTAAAGTTGATGGCTTCGAAGTCGGATTCAACGGTAAGATAACTGACAAATGGGAAGTTTCTGCGGGTTATAGCTATTTAGACAGTGAACTGACAAAAGCGGCTTATAACGCAGTTGCTCAAGAAGGCAAGCCGCTCCCATTCGTCGCTAAAAATAGTGCGACATTGTGGTCTACTTATCGAGTACTACCTAAGTTAACTCTAGGTGCTGGTGCCGAATACCGCGATAAAGTATTTACCAATACAAATACTGGCACAACAATGCTTGAAGACAAATATTTGCCAACTTATACCATTTACAATGCTATGGCTAAATACGATGTCAACAAGAACGTAAACTTACAGCTTAATATCAATAACATTTCTGATAAACGCTATTTTACAAGTGCTCACCCAGCTCACTATGCATTTGAAGGCAATGGTCGTAACGCCGTTTTAGCCATTAACTTTAAATACTAAAACTTAATTCCATAATTTATTTATGGTATTAATTAAAGCAGATATAAAGATAGCCTCGTAATGAGGCTATCTTTATAAATAAAGTATTTACTTAAAAGGTGTTTGCTGTGATTCATCATATCCCCAATGTTTTAAGCAAAGAGCAAGTTGCAGAGTTTCGCAAGCTCATGAAAGAGGCAAATTGGGTAGGTGGTAAAGTAACTGCCGGCACTTTGTCTGCCTCTGTTAAAAGAAATCAACAACTCTCTGAACAAGACCCGCTTACACATCACTTAAGTGATATTGTCATTAAAGCAATTTGGCAAAATCCTGTGTTTCAAGCAGCAGCCCTTCCCCACAAAATTATTCCACCACTGTTTAACCGTTATGACGAGTATGAAAGTTTTGGTTTCCATGTAGATAACTCAATTCGTCTTATACGCGGGACTTCAGAACAACTACGTACCGATTTATCTTGTACCTTATTTCTAAGCGAACCTGATGAATATGAAGGCGGCGATCTCGTTATCGAAGATACTTATGGCTATCACGAAGTTAAATTACCAGCGGGTGATGTGGTGCTCTACCCGTCTACTAGCCTGCATGAAGTCAGTAGTATTACATCAGGTACTCGTTTTGCCTCTTTTTTCTGGGTGCAAAGTTTGGTTCGCGATGATAGTAAACGCCATCTTATATTTAACTTAGATGAAAGCATACGTGAACTACGTAAATCACATGGCGATAGTTATTCTGAAGTGATGAAACTGACTAATATTTATCATAATCTCATCCGTATGTGGTCAGAACTGTAACTCTATTTATTTTTGCCTTATTTAGTCTAATTAATTATTTTTATCTCAATAAGGCAAAATAGTGAAAATTATTTCCCATAAAACATCGAACAACGCAAAATTAGAAAATTATTTTCTGAACACTGAAATTAAAATAAGTATAAGACTTTTGCACAACGTGTAATCATTGTTCAGATGTGGTATATCTAGACAAAGAGCATATTCGCAAACCACTAAACTTACTATTTCATGGTCTATAGATGAAAACGAATTACTTGTTTGCCCCGCCTATCCAAGCAAGACATCATCTCGAACTCCTGATGCTGCGCCTCGCGCGCGTATAAATTTTTGTCTGCATTTTAGAGCAGACCTTTTCAAATTCGCTTTAATTTTTCTGTATTAGATACCATATATAACTGTAGAACGTTGCCTTTCACACGATACCTAGAGCAACCGTGCTACGAGATAAGGAGTTTTCTCATGATGTTGGCTGACCCAAGCAAAAAATACCGCCGTATGTACCAGCGAGTCGATTTACCAGACCGCCAATGGCCAAATAATGAAATTACAAAAGCGCCGATTTGGATGAGCACGGACTTACGTGACGGTAACCAAGCAATTTTTGAACCGATGAACATGGAACAAAAATTCAAAATGTTCAAGATGCTTGTAAAAATCGGTTTTAAACATATTGAAATCGGTTTCCCTTCCGCGTCTCAAATTGACTTCGATTTTACTCGCATGTTAATCGAAGAAAATCATATTCCTGATGACGTATACATTGAGGTTTTGGTTCAAGCACGTGATCATTTAATTGAACGCACATTTGAGTCTTTAGTAGGTGCTAAACGCGCAATCGTACATATTTATAATTCGAACTCTCCAACTTTCCGTCAAAAGGTGTTGAATGTAGATGTAAATGGTGCAAAACAGTTAGCAATTAATGCAGCTCAAAAAGTGAAAGAGTATGCAGCGCAATATCCTCAAACTGACTGGATTTTCCAATATAGCCCAGAATGTTTCTCTGCAACCGAATTAGAAGTTGCTAAAGATGTTTGTGATGCTGTGACAGAAATTTGGGATGCTCGTCCAGACCATAAAGTGATTTTAAACTTACCGGCGACTGTCGAAGTTTCAACTCCAAATGTTTATGCAGACCAAATTGAATGGATGCATCGCAATTTGGCACGTCGTGATGGCGTGATCATTTCTGTTCACTGTCACAACGACCGCGGCTGTGGTATTGCAGCATCGGAACTTGCCATTATGGCGGGTGCTGACCGTGTCGAAGGTTGTGTTTTTGGTAACGGCGAACGTACTGGTAACGTTGACGTTGCAGCCATTGCATTGAACATGTATACCCAAGGTGTAGCGCCAGAGTTAGATTTCTCTAACATTAATGAAGTCATTGCAACAGTTGAAGAATGTACTGGCTTACCTGTACACCCTCGTCATCCATATGCAGGTGACTTGGTATTTACTGCATTCTCTGGTTCACATCAGGATGCAATCAAAAAAGGCTTCGAGTACCAGAAAAACGAAGAAATCTGGGATATGCCTTACTTGCCAATCGACCCGAAAGACTTGGGCCGCGACTATGATGCTGTCATTCGTGTAAATAGTCAGTCTGGTAAAGGCGGTATCGCTTACTTATTGGAATCAAACTACAACGTTGTATTGCCACGTCGTTTGCAAATCGAATTCAGCCAAGTTGTTCAACAATACGCTGATGAGAATGGTACAGAGATTAATGCCAAAGAAATCTGGACATTATTTAAAGACACATATGTCGATGTGAAAAACCAACATTACACAGTCAAACACTACAAGTTATCAGACATTAACGGTACTCAAATTATCGAACTTGATGTAGATGTTGAAGGTGAAACACAACAACTTCGTGGCGAAGGTAATGGTCCTATCTCTGCATTCTTAAACGCACTTCAATTACCAATTGACGTATTGAACTATGAAGAACGTAGTATTAGTTCAGGCGCAAATGCCAAAGCATTAACCTTAATTGAACTTCAAGTGAAAGGTACAGGTAGAGGCTCATTTGGTGCTGGCGTTCACGACAACACAGTGACCTCATCAATTGAAGCTATTATTGCATGTACCAACCGTTTGATTGATCAAGGTGTTCTAAGTACAGATCAGGTTGTTGCCGCCGCTGTTTAATTTAAAAAAACTCTTTTGAAAGGATACCTAGCTTGGTATCCTTTCTTTTTATTCCTGAAAGATTTAAAAGGCGAAATGTTCCCGTGTCTTTTCCAGCTGATTCAGTGGGGTTAGTCACTCCGCAAAAGTTCCAATTTGAAGAACCATTACATCTTGAATGTGGCCGTGTTTTGCCACGTTTTGAATTAATGGTTGAAACTTACGGCACTTTAAATGCAGATAAATCAAATGCCATTTTAATCTGTCATGCCCTTTCCGGACATCATCATGCAGCGGGTTATCACCACGAAGATGATAAAAAAGCTGGATGGTGGGATAGCTGTATTGGCCCGGGTAAAGCAATTGATACGAATAAGTTCTTTGTAGTTTCGCTCAATAATATTGGTGGTTGTAGTGGCTCAACTGGCCCAACTTCACCAAACCCTGAAAATGACAATCGCCCTTATGGGCCAGATTTTCCATTAGTAACGGTACGCGACTGGGTTAAGACTCAGGCCATGCTTTCCGACCGTTTGGGTGTAGATGTCTGGTATGCGGTTGTTGGTGGATCATTAGGGGGCATGCAAGCACTACAATGGTCTGTAGACTACCCTGACCGCCTGCAAAAATGTGTGATTATTGCCAGCGCACCAAAACTTTCAGCACAAAATATTGCATTTAACGAAGTGGCACGTCAGTCGATCTTGTCTGATCCAGACTTCCATCATGGTCGTTACTTAGAAAATGATAGCTATCCGAAACGTGGCCTGATTTTGGCTCGTATGGTCGGCCATATCACCTATCTTTCTGAAGAGGCGATGAAACAAAAATTTGGCCGTGATTTAAAATCAGGCAAATTTATGTACGGTTTTGATGTCGAGTTTCAGGTTGAAAGCTATCTGCGTTATCAAGGTGAACAGTTCAGCCGTAACTTTGATGCCAATACTTACCTCATTATGACCAAAGCTTTGGATTATTTCGATCCTTCACGCGAATACGGTCATTCACTTACAGAAGCAATGGGTAAAACCAAATGTCAGTTCCTGATTGTCTCATTTACAACAGACTGGCGTTTTGCACCAAGCCGTTCTCAAGAAATTGTAGATGCACTTATTACCAATCATAAGCCGGTCAGTTACTTAGATATTGATGCTGAGCAAGGCCATGACTCGTTCTTATTCCCGATTCCACTGTATGTCAAAACCATGCGCGCTTTCTTAGGCGGTGAAGAACACTTAAAATCGACATCACTGGAGGCAAGTTAATGCGTATTGATCAACAACTGGCAGAAAAGTGGATTAAACCCGGCTCAAGCGTGCTCGATTTAGGGTGTGGTGACGGTGAATTACTCGCTCATATGAGCCAAAAACATCAAATTCGTGCTTATGGTTTAGAAATTGATCAAGAAAAGATTGCAATTGCCGTCAGTCGCGGGTTAAATATTATTCAACAAGATTTGAATCTCGGTTTAAGCCGCTTTGCTGACCAGTCTTTTGACTATGTGGTAATGGCACAAGCTTTGCAAGCCGTAGATGCACCCGATGTTTTATTAAGAGACATGGTGCGTGTGGGTAAACAGGCAATTATTACTTTTCCAAACTTCGCGCATTGGAAGACTCGCTCTTTTCTTGCATTAAAAGGAATGATGCCTGTGTCGGATGCTTTACCATATATGTGGTATAACACCCCGAACATTCATTTATGTACATTTAAAGATTTTGAAGCACTCTGTGCTGAAAATCAGATACAAATTATTAATCGACTCGCCGTCAATGGAAACCAGCAGGGAAGCCTGTTAAGCAAACATATTCCGAATTTGTTTGGTGAAGTCGCTATTTATCGAGTGAGTGCACTATGAAAAAGACATTATTTAGCACACTATTTGCAGGACTGCTAAGTATGCAGGCTCATGCAGATTATATCGCCCAGCCACAATCGGTTGCGAGTCAGGCTGCACGCTTTTCAACAATGGGGGTAAGTGACCTTCAGAAAGCTGCAAAATCTGGTCAAGCAGGCGCACAGTTTTACCTAGGTACACACTACCAATATGGTAAAGATGTAGAAAAAGATGAGAAGCAAGCTTTCGCATGGTTTAAAGCTGCTGCTGACCAAGGTTTATCACCAGCACAGTTAAATGTAGGTCGTATGTACGCCGATGGTATTGGCGTTAAGAAAGATGAGTCTATGGCTCGTAAATACTTCGAAAAAGCAGCAAGCAACGGTGATAACCGTGCAAGCTATAATCTTGCGATGATGGAAGAGCAAAAGAAAAACTACGTTGGTGCTTACCAGTGGTATGAGCTTTCAACTCGTGATGGCATGCTAGACAATAAAGTAATTAGTTTATCTGAAGGCAAGAAAACTGCGCTTGCAGCTAACTTAACACAAGAACAAATTCGTACAGCACGTGACCGCGCTGACAAATGGATCCAAGCACAATAATAACGGTTCATCCGTAAAAAACCTTACTCGACTAAAACCACCTTGTATGCTGTACAAGGTGGTTTTAGTTTTTATATTCTATTTATTTTCCTCTATATCCCCTCTTAAAAAACACGTAACATAACTCATGTTCGATATTAGCTATAAAGTTTGGTTTTATTATGTCTACCCCACATTGGTTTGATCAGGGCAGTTTAGTTCTTGCCAGCAATAACAAAGGTAAAGTCGCAGAGTTTGAAAAACTTTTTGAACAACTTAAGTTACCTGTAGAAATTATTCCTCAAGGTCGCCTTAATATTCCTGATGCCATTGAAGACGGCTTAAGCTTTATTGAAAATGCGATTATTAAAGCACGTCATGCCTCTAAAATTTCAGGTAAACCTGCTATGGCTGATGACTCTGGTATTTGTGTTCCAGTTTTAGGTGGTGCACCTGGTATTTATTCAGCACGCTATGCTGGAGAACACGGTGACGATGCAGCGAATAATGCCAAATTATTAAATGATCTTTTACCATACCGTAAAAATGGTGAAGTGATTGAAGGCATGTTTGTGTGCGTACTTGCTTTAGTCACACATGCGGAAGATCCATTACCACAAATTTTCCAAGGTATCTGGCACGGCGAAATTTTAGAAGCTGCACGTGGTGAAAATGGTTTTGGTTATGATCCACTGTTCTGGTTGCCTGAGCTACAAGTTTCTAGCGCTGAGTTGTCTAAAGAAGACAAGAATAAGATTAGTCATCGTGGACAAGCGATGCAGTTATTTAGAGAGAGCTTACAGAAGTAAGCTGATTATATAGCCACAATATGCAACGTTAAAACATATTAGATTTTGTATAGGCAACCCTTACTTTTCAAAGATGAAAAGTAAGCAAAAATCTTTTGTTAGACTGATGGCACTTCCTTGTGCCACAGTCTAACTGGCGGCATCCATGCCGCCTTCGCATAAGCAAATGTGGGGAAGAAAATTTAAAATTAATTATAATACTACATGTAAAAACACTGCATAAATCGCAATACACACACAACTCACAATCGTCCCCGAAGCGATATAAGCCGCCGATCTCCCCGTCCCTTGATAATGTGTTTCTAGCGCTACAATATTAGCTGCTGGCGGCAGGCAGAACATTAAAAACATCACTCCTATTTGCTGGCTTATATTTGGAATGGGTAAAAATCTATAAGTTAATCCACAAAGTACAAATCCACACGCCACCTTAAATGCTTGAGCTTTCGTACTGTAGATTAAATCTTTTGTATAAACTCTGGTACGGCGTAGCCACATTCCAAGCACACACATACCAGCAAAAGTCATTGCAAATTTAGCAATATCATAAATCCAGTGTATGGCAGGGTGTTCAATATGTTGAGCACCTAAAAGTCTGAGTACAACAGCGCAGAATATTGAAATACAAGGTGGAGAGGTTAAAACCTTTTTTAATATATTGAGCTTACTCTGTGGTTCCGTTGTTACGGCAGTCACACCCCAAGCATTACCAAACAGTGACATTCCAATATATAAGGCGACTATTGGTGCAGTTGCTTTAGGGCCAAATAAAGCCATGGCAAAAGGAAAACCTAGCCATCCAATATTGGTATAACTGACGCAAAGCGCCAATAAACGGTCTTTAAATAAAGCCAAATAAGCAAAGAAAATAATAAACGCTGAGCCAAAACTAAAAAGCATTAAACTCAAGCTTCCAGATTGATAAAATACGATGTTGTAAATAATCACAATCGGAATCAGGAGTCGTGCAAGCCAAGCAGAAAGAATAGGTTTTATAGTTTCGGAGATAGAAGTTTGGGCAAGTAATAGTCCAGTGATAAATGCCAATATTGGCAATAGTAATCCCACACTTTCCCCCACCTACACATCAAAAACAGTTTGTTATGCTACACCTTTTAATTTTGAAATGTATGACCGATTTCACCTAAATTTTCCTTAAAATTAAATGAACTGAACAGCAAATAACTTTGTAAGAAATACTTTTAAAAATCTTATCTTGTCTAATTTACTTTAGATACTGTCTTAAAAATGAAATATAAGTGTCACATTCTTGTCATAGCAACCTGTTGAGATAAAGCGAACTAAAAAGAGGTATAAAATTATGGCCGGTTTATCTATTTGGCATGTGGTTATTTTCGCAATCGTCGTTATTTTATTGTTCGGTACATCTAAATTAAAAAATATCGGTAAAGATGTAGGCGGTGCAGTAAAAGACTTCAAAAAATCAGTTCGTGAAGAGGATGATGCTACATCTTTAAATACTCCTCGTACGATCGATGCACAAGTTAAAACATCTGAAAGCACTTCAGTGAAAAGCTAAAGGTTTCCCCCATGCTTGATGTAGGAATGACAGAGCTACTCTGTTTTGCAATTATTGCAATTTTAGTTTTAGGTCCAGATAAGCTTCCAGAAGCTGCACGCTTTGCTGGTCGCTGGTATGTTCGACTAAAACGATATATTACCAATTTGCAAAATGAGATTGATCAGGAGTTGCGTCTTTCTGAGTTCCGCAAAGAAATGCAAGAGGAACTTAATCGCATCGAAGCATTGGAACGGAAAGTACAACAACAGCTTGAAGAAATACAAAAACAGCAGACTTCTGAGCATTTAGAAGTTACTGAAAAACCGAAAACAACACAAAAGCCTATTCGGAAATGTATTCCTATATCAGACCATTACAAAGTGCCGTATGTTGCAAAAATTACGCCTTTAGTTCCTCAAACTGATATAGCCGAAACATCTCCTGTTGAATTGAAGATTGCCGTATGAACCAACTGCCTTCAACCACTGTAAATAGTCAAGAAAACCTAGACCAAATGCCAATCATGAATCATTTGGTCGTTTTGAGACGCCATTTATTCAGGATTGTAGCGGTAACATTATTCTTATTTTTTTGTTTACTACCCTTTCGAAATAATACTTACCAATTACTATCTGAGCCTTTAAGGTTACAACTTCCTGCATCATCGTCAATGATTGCAACAGATGTAACAGCAACCTTTATGGCACCTTTTAAATTAAATTTATTTGTCGCACTTGTGTTAGCCATGCCATTTATTCTTTATGAAATATGGTCTTTTGTTCGTCCAGCACTTTATCAAAAAGAACGCCATTTAGCGCTTCCATTACTGGTTGGCAGTATTGTCCTATTTTATGCAGGGGTAGCTTTTGCTTATTACATTACCTTGCCTGCAATACTACATTTCTTTATTAGCGTTTCACCTGAAACGGTAGCACCAATGACCGACATTAATAGTTATTTAAGTTTCTGTTTAAAGCTATTTTTAGTGTTTGGTGTCACTTTTGAAATTCCTATCGCCACCTTATTACTAATTTTAATTGGCGTAGTAAATACTCAAAGTCTTGCTGAAAAGAGACGTTTTATTATTGTGGGATGCTTTTTTGTTGCCATGTTTATTACCCCACCAGATGCGATTTCAATGGTGATGTTAGCGATTCCAATGTGGTTACTTTTTGAAATAGGCTTACTCTTTGGAAGAATTCTTGAAAAGAGAAAAAGACAGACTGCTGAATGATTTACAACTTTTCTTTAAAAGCCCAGATATTAAAATTTGGGCTTTTTATTTTTGAACATTTGTTTAAATCATCAAGCTGTAAACTGTCTTCAAAGTGACTTAAAAATGTAAGAAAAGTGTCATTTCCAATCCATAGAATCAACTCAACAAATATACACACAAAAGTTACGGATTTATTATGACAACTGCTTCTAACCACCCAACACGTCGCGATATTTTAAAATGGTTTACGGGGATCCCTTTTCTTCCATTAGGTGCGATGGCTACGGCAGCAACGTTAGCAGGCTGTAATGACAGCAATAATGATTCAAATGTTGTTACTCCACCGCCAACAGTAAACTTTAAAAATGCAACCTTTACCTCAATGGCTGCACCTTCTTTAGCTAACCCAGCAGCAATGGCAACCACAACTGTCGGTTCAACCCTTTCAATCAGTTGGGAAGATGGCTCAAAAACTGACTATACATTAGCGTATAAGCCTTTCTTTACAACTGGCGATCTTGTTGCAGATGGTAAAGGTGGAAAAATTCTAGCGGGTGGTTATGTTGATATTAATAACCAGCCGATTATCGATAAATCAAAACCTGGTCAAGAACGTCAGTTCTTCTCTGATTGTCCAGATGGAAGCTCTTTAATTAGCTTTAAACAAGCAACAGGGCGTGATTTTACCGATGCAGACAAACAAGCTTTAGGTGTTACGGGTAACCCTGTATTTCACGTTGTTCAATTTGAATATACGACTCGTGACCAAAGTTTGCCGCCTATATCTATGTATGGCGTATTACCATCTCCAATTGCGATTTTAACTTTAGACCAAGACCCTAAAACTGGTCATTTAACGCTTATTAAATACCACAATGTCGATACTTCTAAAGTAAACGGTCTATGGATTACTTGTGGTGCAAGCTTATCTCCATGGGGAACTCACCTTTCTAGTGAAGAATACGAACCAGACGCAAACAACGTTGCTGGAAGCTACTTACCAGTATTTAGCAAAAACTTATTTGGTGATAGTACTAAAGGCAACCCTTACCACTACGGTCATTTACCAGAAGTAACTGTAAATACAGATGGTACGGGTTCAATCAAAAAACATTACTGTTTAGGCCGTATTTCACACGAACTTATTCAAGTTATGCCAGATAACCGCACTGCATTGATGGGTGATGATGCAACCAATGGTGGTTTATTCATGTTTGTTGCCGACAAAGAAAAAGACTTATCTGCGGGTACACTCTATGTGGCTAAATGGAAGCAAACCTCAGGTGTAGGTGCTGGTGCTGGTGATATTTCTTGGATTAACCTTGGTCATGCGACAAGTGCTGAAGTAAAGAGTTGGGCTGATCAATACAAGATTACCGACCTGATGGATGTAAAAACATCTGATCCAAAAGATGCAAGCTATACCAAAATCCGTTTTAGCGGCAAAGATAACTGGATCAAACTTGTACCAGGTAAAGAACGTGAAGCAGCTTTCCTAGAAACGCATCGTTACGCAGCTTTAGTTGGTGCAAGTATGGGTTTCACCAAGATGGAAGGTACAACTGTCAACATTAAAGACAAAATTGCATATTCTGCAATGTCTTACATCCAGACTTCTATGGTTGATAAAACTACTGATATTCAAGTGCAAGGTCCAAAAGCTGGTGCAGTTTATGCACATACGTTAAAGGGTAGCCAAGTCGATAACAAAGGCCAGCTCATTAACAGTGAATGGGTATCAACGCACATGGAACCACCAGCAGCTTTAGTGGGTGAGGACCTAACTACTGCTGACGCTCTAGGTAACACTGCAAACGCAGATAAAATTGCCAACCCAGATAACCTTAAGTTCTCTGAAAACTTACGTACGCTCTTCATTGGTGAAGACAGTGGTATGCACGTAAATAACTTCTTATGGGCATATAACGTAGATACCAAACAATTAAGCCGTATTCTATCAACACCTGCTGGTGCTGAATCGACAGGTCTTCACGCGGTAGATGCGGTAAATGGCTGGACTTACATTATGAGTAACTTCCAGCACCCTGGTGACTGGGAATCTCCATTACACGATAAAGTAAAAGCAACGCTTGATCCTCTTGTTCGTGCAAACTACAAAGACCGTTTTGCTGCTGCGGTAGGTTATATTACGGCTGATCCTCTAGCACCATCTGTTGTGAAGAAATAATTCTTACCACAACTCAAAAGAAGCCTGCTTTATGCAGGTTTCTTTTATTGTATTTAAAGTTCATTTATTTCTAAAAAGAGGTACCTGCTGCTGTACAATTTGGCCGCCATGTTCCCCTTGCTGGGTCTTTTCCAACCAAATCCATTCATTATTGGTCATTCTTAAAAAATTCGAACACCGGGTTCCATATACTGGGCTTTGGATAAAAGTCGATGATAGCAACTCTTCCATTTCTGGTTGAATACCCGTATTTGGCAACAATGCTGTGGTGACTTTACGCTCATCTTCTAAAATATCCCACGCTGCATGTTGCAAGCTTAGCTCTTCTGTTTTGTGCTGATGCATAGGCAAGAACTCTTGCGTAAAACGAGTTCTTAAATGTCTGGTTTTCTCCCAGTGATCGGACATCAAACCATTCGAAACTACATACACACCATTGGCTAATACTTGAGGTGCTTCTCCGCGGTTACTCATATAAACCGCTTGATCAGCCGTTCCCATAAACAAGTTAAAACCAGCAAAGTTCTGTTGCTGTTGTTCTAATTGCTGAGCAAAACGAATCGGTAATAACTCAGACTCTAAAAAAGCCTGAACTAAATGACCACGAGAAGTCTCGTATTGTTGTTTATCACGTCCATCACGGAAATTAGTTAACACAGCCCATCGGCCCTGCGGTGTAACCCCCATCCAAGTACCACCTGACTGTAAGTCTTGCCCTGCAATGATGGGTGTATGTTCCCATTGATGCAATAATGCGGTTGGTCGATGATAAAACTCATCACGGTTTGAAATAAGACACAAGGGCATATCATCCAGAACATGCCATGCTAAAGCCACAATACACATTGATTCTTGTTCCCTATGTTTACACATTGAATGTACAACATTTTTCACATCATTCCGCTACAATCTGTCAAAACGTAAGATCAAGGAGCAGCAATGCTGACCTATCCTAATATCGATCCGGTCGCAATACATCTAGGACCTCTTCAAGTCCATTGGTATGGACTCATGTATTTATTGGCATTTTTATGTGCTTGGGGACTTGCTTCCTACCGTGCCAAACAGCGTGATGGCTGGACATCGGACATGGTTTCCGATCTGGTGTTTTACGGCGCTTTAGGTGTTGTACTCGGCGGACGTATCGGCTATGTGCTTTTCTATGAGTTTGATAAATTCCTTGAAAACCCAATTTGGCTATTCCAAGTCTGGACTGGTGGTATGAGCTTCCACGGCGGCTTCTTAGGCGTCATGATTGCAATGCTATTCTGGTGTAAAAAATATCAAAAAACATGGTTCCAAACACTCGACTTTATTGCCCCTTGTGTACCGACAGGCTTAATGTTCGGACGCTTCGGTAACTTTATTGGTGGAGAGTTATATGGCCGTGCGGTTACAGATCCGAACTATCCATTTGGAATGATCTTCCCAACCGATCCATTACACTTGGTTCGCCATCCTTCTCAAATTTATCAAGCGCTTTGTGAAGGTCTAATTCTATTCATTATCTTATGGTGGTTTAGTTCAAAACCTCGCCCTCGTATGGCCGTTTCATCACTATTCTTGATGGGTTACGGCGTTGCACGTTTTGTAATGGAATTCTTCCGTCAACCAGATGCCGACCAAGGTTTCATTTTATTTGGCTGGATGACTAAAGGTCAGATCCTTACCGTTCCAATGCTACTCATTGGCCTTTGGATGATGTGGTATGCCTATCAAAAGAAAATTTATGACTGGGGCCCACAAAAGAACAGTTAACATCTAAATCTGAGGAGTTTCGACTCCTCTTTTTTATGCTACAGTTTTTATCTCCCAAGAAAGAAGATACACCATGCTGGAATTCTGGTTTAACAAGCAAGTCCCGTCTTTTAAAAAATTAATGATCTTAATTATTACCCTCTTAATCTGTATTGGGTTATATCAATATCAACCATTACCGTTAGATACTATTTTAATGTTTACGGGAACTGGGGTTATTTTTTTAATCTGCCGTTACTTTAAATTGCATTTTGCTCAAAGTAATCCAACCGGTTTACTTTACCGTCTATTTACATGGGTTCCTATTGCACTCTTGTTTGCACTTATTTTTGTGAAAGCCATGCCTAACTTACTGATCTGGGGCGTTCAAGGCATCGCATTTATGGCGCTTGCTGCTTTTATTTTTTCACCACAATCGTTATTTAACAAATAGGCTCATTCTTTATGTTGGCTTATTGGTACAACGCACCGCGTCACATCAAACTTATCTTCATTATTGCGGTTTGTGCTGCAATTTATGTAGCCAATCAAGTCCAGCCTTTATCGCCGAGTTATACTATTCTTAGCCTTGTGTTAGGTTTCGGACTTCATTTCGGGCAATATTTACAAACAAAAATTCCAGATCGTAGTTCATATAAATCTAACTTCCAGTTTCTGCTTAGAATTTATCCTCTTATTATTGTTGCTATTGTGGTATGGCTATTATCGCCTCAGCACAATTGGATCTTAACGATACAAGCTTTAGGCTTTGTACTGGTTGGATTTTTTCTTGTTTCGATTTATCAGAATCGTGCCAAGCGTTTTGAATAATTACGCCTCTTGAAATGCCATAGAACTATTTTTAGATTTTCATCTTGAGCTACAACAGGTATCATCTTCAATGGTTCATGATGAAGCAGCTCTATTGCGTAATTATTTATCATTGAGCTATCTCCCCCCTTTATTTAATGGAATTAATCCGAACTCGAGAGTGTTATGCGTGCATATTTAGACCTACTACAACATATCCTTGATAATGGCGGTGACAAAGGCGACCGTACAGGCACAGGAACCCGTTCTGTATTTGGTCATCAAATGCGTTTTGATCTCTCTAAAGGTTTTCCTTTACTCACTACAAAAAAAGTTCACTTCCGTTCTATTGTGATTGAGTTACTTTGGTTTTTAAAAGGCGACACCAACGTCCAATATTTAAAAGACAATAAAGTTTCAATTTGGGACGAATGGGCAACAGCAGAACAAACGGCTCGTTTTGGCCGTCCAGAACATGAACTAGGCCCAGTTTATGGCCACCAATGGCGTAATTTCGGCGCAACTAAAAATGCTGATGGTACTTATAACCAAGATGGTTTTGACCAAATTAAATGGTTAATTAACGAAATCAAAACTAACCCAAATTCACGCCGTTTAATCGTTTCTGGTTGGAACCCGAATGAAGCTGGACAAGTTGCATTGCCACCTTGCCACACACTCTTCCAATTTTTCGTACAAGACAACAAATTGTCATGCCAGCTTTATCAACGAAGTGCTGACGTATTCTTGGGCGTGCCATTTAATATTGCTAGTTATGCTCTACTCACTCATATGATTGCTCAAGTGTGCGGCTTAGGTGTAGGTGATTTTGTTTGGACTGGTGGCGATACGCATCTTTATGCCAACCATTTTGAACAAGCACGACTACAATTAACGCGTGAACCATTACCACTTTGCCAATTAAAACTTAATCCGGAAGTTAAAGACCTTTTCGATTTCAAATTTGAAGATATCGAGATTGTAGGTTACGAGTCACATCCGGCAATTAAAGCACCGGTTGCAGTATAACGACGGCTTAAATTTCATTAGATTACGGTTTAGAGAATAAGATTATGGCATGGCAAAATGTAGAAGTTGTTCACGTTGTCGCAATGGACAAAAATCACTGTATTGGTAAAGGCAATGCGTTGCCATGGCATATCTCTGCCGATTTAAAACACTTTAAAGAAATCACTCAGGGTGGTGTGGTCATCATGGGCCGTAAAACCCTTGAGTCTATGGGCCGTGCTCTACCGAACCGTGTGAACTGGGTAATTACCCGTGACATTAACTGGCACTTTGATGGTGTAAAAATTGCGTATTCAATTGAAGATGCTTTAAATGCAGCTTTAGAAGATGCCAAAAACACCGAAAAGCAGGCGCTTTTCATCATTGGTGGTGGTGAAATATTTAAGCAAACCTTGTCAATTGCAGACCGTCTTGAACTCACTCATGTTGACTTAGATGTCCAAGGTGATGCACATTATCCAACTATACCGAGTGAATTTCATAAAGTTGCGAGCGAGCAGCAAGTAGATGAAAAAACAGGAACTTCATTCGAATTTGCAACTTATAAAAAATAATTTTATGGCCGCTTATGCACAATATCGGAACACGTGAATTTATTATCGCCCTCCTCTTCGGCGCTTTACATGGTCTATTCACGTTGTTTATTGTGCTTTCCAGCATTTGGGTGTGTTTAGCACTTTGGGTGCAACAACCTTTTGGCTGGTTAGGCAGCCGCATTATTATTGGCATATGGATTGCCTTTGCTTTAAGTATGGCTGGCTTATATTTTAATGGCCATATCATTAGCCGTCGTACAGACATTTTGATCTATCTGTTAGCTTTTGCTTGTTCTTTGGTTTGGTACTTCTCGATTACAGCACGTCAAGACCGTGACTGGAATCCTGAAGTTGCCAATATACTAAGTTACGAAAAACATGGCGATGTAATTACCTTGCACAATGTCCGTAACTTCAACTGGCACCCTGATGGCACTTATGATGTCCGCTGGGAAACCCGTACTTTTAACCTGAACAAGTTAAATGGCATAAATATTATTACCTCTTACTGGATGGGGCCACAAATTGCCCATACTCTGGTCAGTTTTGAGTTTAAAAATCAACAACCTTTGGTTTTTTCAATCGAAATTCGAAAAGAAAAGAACGAAGAGTTTTCGGCAGTGGGTGGTTTTTTTAGAAAATACGAACTGAGCTTAATTGCGTCCGATGAAAAAGATATTGTCTACACACGCAGTAACATTCGTAAAGAGCAAGTTTATAATTTCCCAATTAATATGCCACGTTCTGAACAGAAAGCGCTTTTTTTAGAATATCTTAAAAAGTCAGATGAGCTACGTGCTCAACCAAAATGGTATAATACGCTCACAAGTAATTGTACAACCTTGATTTTCGATATGGTTCAAGCGATTAATCCATATCAACTTCCTAAAGATTATCGTTTAATAGCCTCAGGTTATTTACCTAATTATTTATATGATCTTAAAGCCCTTAATCAAAATATTAGTTTAAAGCAGTGGTATCAAATCGCACATATCAATCCACGCACTGAACATTTTGAACAACTTTCAGATCAGAGTAGTGAACACTTCTCTCAAATCGTTCGACAAGGTTTACCTAAAGCAAAATGAAATAAGTAATGCACTTTTCTTTACTTTTTTATACATGCTTTACTTTGTAATCTAAATAGATAGACCCTATTGTAATAGGCAGGAAATAGAGGGAAACACAATGCAACAGGCATTATTTGGCGGCGGCTGCTTTTGGTGTGTCGAAGCCGTATTTTTACAGATCCGTGGTGTAGAAAAAGTAACTAGTGGTTACGCAGGTGGACATACGATCAACCCTACCTACGAGCAAGTATGTCAAGGCGATACTCAGCATGCTGAGGTTATCTTGGTTGATTTTGATGAAAAGCAAGTAACATATTCACAGTTACTCGATGTATTCTTTGCAACGCATGATCCAACGACTTTAAACCGCCAAGGTAATGATATTGGTACTCAGTACCGCTCTGTTATTTACTATTATAACGAAGAGCAAAAGCAGGCAGCGGAACACACGATTCAAACGCTAAAAGATGACGATCTTGATATTGTGACTGAATTGTCTCCTGTGCCGACGTTCTATCCGGCTGAAGAATATCATCAGAATTACTATGCAAAGAACCCTTCACAAGGTTATTGCAACTTTGCGATTCCACCTAAGCTATTAAAGCTATATAGTAAATTCCAGCATCTGATGAAAGATCAATAAATCAGAATAATAAAAAAGCAACCAAATTGGTTGCTTTTTTATTGAGTCAACTAAATTTTAGTTTTCACTTACAAAGGCAATATCGCTCAGTCCGGCTTCACTGGCGCGAGACATTACCTGAGCCACAGTATCGTATTTCGACTCTTTATCAGCACGAAGTTGAACCGTAGGTTTAACCTCACCTTGACCTGCTTCTTGGAAACGTTTTTGAAGCTCATCAAGGCTAATTACTTGAGTATCCCAAGCCACTTCACCATTTGCATTAATACTAATCGTAATCGCTTTTGGTGGTGGATCAATAATTTCAGCAGTTGTTTTAGGCAGTGTTAATGGAATCGATGGGTTGGCAACTGTTGCTGTGACCAAAAAGATGATCATTAACACCAACATAATGTCGATTAGCGGAATGAGGTTCATCTCATTTATGCCACTATCGTGGTCTTCACCCAATTGAAAAGCCATTAAGCTTGACCTCCAACATAACTTTGTTCTGCAGTTTTAACATCAGACTTTACAGTTGAGTCTTGCTGCAACATGGTATCAATTAACAAACTGTGTGCTTGATCTTGTAAATCATGAGCAAGACCACGATTAGCACGTACACAAATGTTATAAGCCAATACTGCAGGAATCGCAACTGCAAGACCAAGACCAGTCATAATAAGCGCTTCACCTACTGGTGTAGCTACTTGAGCCAATCCTGCTTGTCCGCTCTTACCTACAGCAACCAACGCGTGGAAAATACCCCATACTGTACCAAACAAACCAACGAATGGTGCAATTGAAGCAATTGTTCCTAAAACAGAAATACCTTTTTCAGCATTGACTTTTTCAGCAGAAATTTGGCGCAATAATGCTTGCTCTGCAACTGCTTTACGCTGTTCAAAACTTAAAGGTTGTAACTTTGCTTTTAGCGAAGTAATAGCCTTAGAAAGTTGAGCATAAGCTTGTTGTTTTAGTTGGCGAGTCCCCATCAAACGTAAGATGAAAACTGTCCAAGTAGCAATCGACATTGCCAATAAAATGAAATACAGGGTTTTACTCACTGCATCTGCATGTTGCCAATAGATTGAAAAGTTCATATTCGAACTCCTGATTAAGGTTAGCCGTTGGGACTCAAATTCGTTTAAGGGGTTAAATCAAAGGGTTGCTCTGCTTTAATTGGATAAGCAACACCATTTTCCATATAAGGTTTAAATTTTGCACCGCGAACAGCGCGAACTACTTTGTCATCTAGACTTGAAATACCGCTGCTTCGGGTCACACGCACGTTGATGATTTTGCCTTTTTCGTCAGCTTCAATTTGTACAACAACTGAGCGTGCTTCACCTTGTAAATCTTTTGGTGAAACAGTCAAACGTGGTGAGCGGCTCCACTGTACACCTGAACCACCAATTGAAACGCGTTTTGGTGACGGATCTGGTGCAGGTTGAGCTTTAGGCGCTTCTTGTACCACTGGTTTTGGTTTCTCAACGACTTTTTCAGTAACAGTTGTCGCTGGAGCAGCTATTTTGGGTTCAACTTTTGGTTCTGTCTTTACTGTTTGTTTAGGAGTTTCAGCCTTTTTCACCTGCTGTATTTTTTCCACTGGTTTAGGTGGAGTCACAGGTTTCTCAACAACTTTAACTTCTTTTACCTCTTTCTTAGGTTCCGGCTTTTTAGGCGGCTCCTTTGGTTTAGGAGGTAGTGGTTTCGGTTGCTCTTGAATTTTTACAAAGCGGACTTGTAAAGGTTTCTTATCAATTGGCTTTAGTTCAGCAGGCTTAATGTGGCTAACTGCCCATAAGACCCCGATATGACCAATTGCAACCGCAATTAGGGCCGTGATGACTTTCTTTTTCATCGGATTAGGAGAGTTTAAGGCTGCGGAAGATTGACTCATAAGAATCTAATTACCTAATGGATGATGATCTCGACCTTTAATTAAGAGAAACGATTTCAAACATCGGATAGAACAATAAAGTGCCACAATAATAAATGAGAAGTGTTTTCATTTGCAACTACTTTTTTCGCGAAAAACACTACCCAGTATTGTGCTATCTAACCTCATAAAGTGATATCACCTTACTTTTCTCTTGTATAAACAGCACGCTAAAAACTTTGAGTTCATTTCTTATTTATCAAACTGTGCTCAACATAAGCGTTGATTAAACAATTAAATATTAAGGCTAAGCAATCGAACATCAAATTTATGTTACGTTATAACATTTTAAATTTATTTTAGCTATAAAAAAAGCATGCCTAAGAGCATGCTTTTAAAAATATGAGCTAATTAGAAAACAACCGTCTTATTACCATCTACAATGATACGGTCTTCTAAGTGCCATTTAACAGCACGAGCTAATACATTACGCTCTACATCTTCACCAAGCTCACGCAACTGCTCAACATTATAATCGTGGCTTACACGTTCAACGTCTTGCTCAATAATCGGGCCTTGGTCTAGGTCAGCAGTCACATAGTGAGCTGTCGCACCAATCAACTTCACACCTTTTTCATAGGCTTGCTTATATGGGTTTGCACCAACAAAAGCAGGTAAGAATGAATGATGGATATTGATGATTTTCATTTCCCATTTTGCAACAAAATCTTCGCTTAAAATCTGCATGTAACGTGCAAGAACTAATAAGTCGTTACCTTGCATCATTTCATCAATTTGAGCATAAGCTTCAGCTTTATTGTCTTTAGTTACTTTGATTACAGTAAATGGAATACCGAAGTTTTCAACAGACTCACGCAAGTCTTCATGGTTAGAAATCACATGCGTAATTTCACAAGGTAACGACCCACGTGCATGACGCCACAATAACTCAAGTAAAGCATGGTCAACTTTAGAAACTAAAATACCAACTTTTTTAATTTCGTTTACGAATGCAAGACGCCATTGCATGCCATAACGCTCAGCAACGTTGACAGCAAATGTTTGAATTAATGCATCTTTACGCGACTGTAAATGATCAAGTTCAAATTCAACACGCATGAAATAACGCCCGCCTTGAGCTTCCGTCGCATACTGATCAAGCGCGGTAATGTTTGCACCTTGATGGTACAAAAAGCTCGATACAGCCTGTACGATCCCAGGCTTGTCTTCACAAGTAATCAGTAAACGGGCTGTATTGGCAGTGGTCATATTCATTTTGTTAATATCACTTAATTGAGACAAATTTTTGATAAGCCGAGTATTCTAGCGCTCTAAATAAACAAGCACAACTATTCATCTTTTAAGGATGACAAGCTTGCGAAAAGATCAGAAGGCCCAAGTGATTCGAGCAGTTGTTCATAAGTGGCACGGCTTTCACCCATTAAATAAGGGCCCTCTAAGAAAACCATCTGACGTAATGCCTGCCAAACCCATTTCTCTTCAAGATGATTGTTGTCACTAATATGTCCAGACATATATAAAAAATTAGTCCAGTTCGTTAAAACAATCCAAAGGTTAATAATGAGTGCTTCAATTTCAGAAGCCGTCATTTTCATAAGACCTGCGTCGACAAAGGCTTGATAAATTTTTTGCCCTTGTTGCATGACTTGGCCTGCAAATCTCGGATAGATCTTTTTAAAGTCTTCATTGCTTTCAACTAAGTGATAAACATCACGATGAATAAAACGATAATTCCAGAGTTGACCACTTAACACTTGAAAGTAGTTAATTTTATCAGTAGTGGTTAAAGGTCTGTCTTCAGGTAAAGAGAGCATTTCTAAAGTCTCTACCTGATACTGATACATTAATTCCTTAATGATTTCATGCTTATTTCGAAAATGGTAATACAAGTTTCCAGGACTAATCCCCAACTCTGCAGCAATATGATTGGTTGTGACAGACCGTTCGCCACGCTCATTAAAAAGCTGCAAACTGATTTGTAAAATCCGGTCTTTTGTCTTCAGAGCTTTAGGTAGAGACATTTCAATAACCTTCGTTAATTCATATGGTTAAGACGTGAATACAGAAACCAACTTGACTCTTTAGAGTATTTACTCTAAAAACTAAGTATATCAGTATATTTGGTAAGTACCGATGAACAGTCAAACAAAAACAAATCCAGAGACTCAGGTTCCTTATGATGTTAAGCATTTACATGATTTGCTTGAGCAGCAAAAGATTGCCTACTTACGTCATCCGGTACCCACTGCTAAAGAGCGTATTGATCGTTTAGCTCGTCTTAAAAGAGTTTTGGTAAAATATCAAGATCAGATTGCCGAAGCAATTAACCTTGATTATGGTAATCGTGCCATTATGGAAACCAAAATTGGTGAATTGCTTACTTGTCTTGAACAAATCAAGTATTACAGTAAGCACTTAACCGGTTGGATGAAACCATCAAAACGCCATATCAGTGTATTACATCAGCCAGCAAAAGGTTGGGTACAATATCAGCCAATGGGTGTAATTGGTATTATTACCCCGTGGAACTATCCATTACTTTTATCAGTTGGTCCACTCATTTGTGCCCTTGCAGCGGGTAACCATGCCATGATTAAAATTTCGAGTGCTTCTCCAAACTTTGGACAAGTTCTTGAAAGTGCATTAGCGGAAGCATTCCCACAAGAGTTGGTCGCTGTTGTAAATGGTGGCGGTGTAATTTCCGATGCGTTTAGCCATTTGCCTTTCGATAAAATGATTTTCACAGGCTCGACTTCGGTTGGTAAAACCGTCATGGCAGCCGCAGCTCAAAACCTTGTGCCGGTTATTCTTGAGTTAGGCGGTAAATCCCCTGCTCTTGTCCATGCTTCCGTAGAGATGAAAGATGTCGCACAACGTATTGCTGTAGGTAAATTGTGGAACGCTGGTCAAACTTGTGTTGCACCAGACCATATTTTCTTACCACGAGGCAAAACTGCCGAGTTCATTGAAAACTTTAAATTGATTGTCGCAGGAATGTACCCTCATTTCCGCAACAACCAAGACTATACTTCTATTATTAATGATAAACAGTACAACCGTATTCAAGGATATCTCGAAAATGCCCGTGATCAGGGTGCCCGTATTGTTGAAATTAATCCGCAAAATGAAATTTTAGATGATGTCCGCAAAATTCCACCGACCCTAGTAACTGGTGTAACGACTGCAATGGATATTATGCAAAATGAAATTTTTGGTCCTGTTCTACCAATTTTAGAATATGACCAAATAGAAGAAGTCATTGAGTTTATTAATAGTCGTCCGCGTCCTTTAGCAATGTATTATTTTGACTATGATCAGGCACGCGCCGATTATATCTCTCAACATACTCATTCAGGACATTTCGGAATTAACATGGTCATTACCCATGTTGCTCAAGATGACTTGCCATTTGGCGGAATTGGGGCATCAGGTATGGGCAAATATCACGGCCCAGAAGGCTTTTTCGGGCTTTCACATGAACGTTCGGTAATGTCGAATCCAAAACTTTATAGCCTGAAATACATTCTTCCACCGTTCAATAAACCAATTCATCGCTTCATTTCGAAAACCTTGTTGCGTTAACTGATCAAGGCATGATCTGTTACACTAGATCATGCCTCGTTTTTACCAATTTCGCTTGTCTTTTAATCGTATTTTTGGTATAAAACGCCCCTTGAATGAATTCATCCGTTTACATTTAGTATGACTGGCCACAGATTTGCTGTTGGCTAAATCAATGGAGTTACACCATGTCTAAGGTTTGCCAAGTTACCGGCAAGCGTCCAGTCGTTGGTAACAACGTCTCACACGCCAACAACAAAACCAAGCGCCGGTTCGAGCCGAACCTGCACCACCACCGTTTCTGGTTAGAAAGCGAAAAACGTTTTGTACGTCTTCGTTTAACCACTAAAGGTATGCGTATTATTGACAAATTGGGTATCGAAAAGGTTGTTGCAGACCTTCGTGCTCAAGGTCAAAAGATCTAAGGAGTCTGAGCAATGCGTGATAAGATTCGTCTCGTTTCTTCAGCTGGTACAGGTTATTTCTATACCACGACTAAAAACAAACGTACTATGCCGGAAAAAATGGAAATCAAAAAATTTGATCCAAAAATCCGTCAACACGTGATTTTCAAAGAAGCTAAAATCAAATAATTTTAGCGTCGAAAAAAACGACTTCTTAAAGAAGTCGTTTTTTTTTGCATTTTTTTTATACCCACCTTTTTGTTAAACTTTCTACATATTCCGCCTTGGCATTTTTTATGCTTGTCTTTAGCCTAACTCACGTAAAAGGAGTTTTTAGTGCCGCATGACGTAGATTTAATTATTTTACTTGCTGTTGGTTTCGGCGTTGCCCTCTTTTTTGGCTATATTGCCGCCCGACTACGACTTCCCCCTCTTATCGGCTATTTAATTGCCGGAATTATTATTAGTCCCAACACTCCCGGTATAGAAGCAGACATTCATCTAGCAAACCAACTTGCTGAGCTTGGTGTAATGTTTCTGATGTTTGGCGTTGGGATGCATTTTTCATTAAATGATCTTTTACAAGTTCGACGTATTGCCTTACCAGGTGCAATTTTACAGATAGCCGTTGCTACCTTACTTGGTGTTGGCGTTTCAATGCTATGGGGCTGGAGCTTTGGCTCTGCACTGGTTTTTGGCTTAAGCTTATCGTGTGCGAGTACCGTTGTATTATTAAAAGCTTTAGGAGACCGTGGTCTTTTAGACTCTGTAAACGGCAAAATTGCGGTAGGTTGGCTGTTAGTTGAAGATTTGGTAATGGTACTTGTTTTAGTACTTCTTCCAGCTACAGCGGTTTTACTTGGTGGAAAAGCACCAGCAGGCGCAGAAGGAAATATCTGGCTAACACTGGGAATCACTCTATTAAAAGTGATTGGCTTTATTGCGTTTATGCTTATTGTGGGTAAGCGTGTTGTTCCTATCATTATGCAGTTTGTTGCGCGCTTAGGTTCAAGAGAGCTATTTACCCTGACTGTCGTAGCAGCTGCTGTTTCGATCGCTTATGGCTCTTATGCCATCTTTGGGGTTTCAATGGCCTTAGGAGCCTTCTTTGCAGGTATGGTGGTAAAAGAATCAGATTTTAGCCACCGTGCAGAAGAAGAAACCCTTCCTCTACGTGAAATTTTCTCGATTTTATTCTTCGTTTCGGTAGGAATGTTGTTTGACCCACATATCCTTATCGAGCGTCCACTGCATATTTTGGCAGTTATCGCGATTATTATGGTGGGTAAAACTCTTGCTGCAATGGCCTTGGTTTTATTCTTCCGTTATCCAATTAATACTGCTTTGACCGTCGGGGCCAGCCTTGCACAAATTGGTGAGTTCTCATTTATTTTGGCAACACTTGGTGTGTCTTTAGGTCTATTAACGCTAGAAGCTCAAAACCTGATTTTAGCAGGCGCTTTGTTCTCTATTACGCTTAACTCTTTTGTTTTCTCGGCAGTTGAACCTGTACAACGCTGGATTCGTGAACGCTCTCATTTAGCACGACTTCTTGAGCGCAGTGGTGACCCACTCGCGATGTTGCCAGATGAAGTTGACCAAGCTTATCTACGCGATCAAGTGGTGATTGTAGGCTATGGTGGTGTTGGACGACGTATTACTGAAAATTTAATTAATCAGAATATTAAAGTCGTGATTGCAGAAGAAAATCGTGAAATTGTAGAAAAGCTACGTCAAGCAAATATTGCTGCCGTAAGTGGTGTCGCAACTGAACCTGGCGTTCTCATTCAGGCGCATATCATGCATGCACGACTATTGGTGATTTCCCCTATGGATATTTTAGATATTCATCGAATTGTGGATATTGCTAAACAATTAAACCCTCAAATTCAGGTTTTAATTTGTGCAGAAAGTAAAGAAGAAGCAGCAGTTATTCGAGATGAAAATATTGGCGAAGTATTCTATGCAAAAGAAGAAATGGCAAAGAATATGAGCCACCATATTTTAAATCAAATCGAACTGGCGCATCAGTCAACACATCATTAACTTATACAAAAAAGCGTACTCTAGAGTACGCTTTTTTTAACTTAGGAATTTAGGCTGCTCATCTACAACCTCAGCCTGCCATTCATTGACCTGCTTTTCGAGCAGTCCAAATAAAGCAGCCTGAATCATATGCTGTGCAACTACAGGCGTTTGCTCGCCTAAAATCTCTTTTAGTTCATCACTAAACTGAATTTTAACCAAGGGCTCCTTTTCAGAACCAGCATTACGCAAGGCAAGCTCACCACCTTCGAGTTGGACTAACTCCAACACTGCTTCTTGATTGCCAAATAACTCTTTCAATTGCTGTATAGACATATACTTCCTCCATGTTTCAACATGGTGGCAAAGCACCCTTGCACTTTGCATCTCTCGTCTTATTTATATAGGCGCACTAGGATTAAATTTCAAGCGCTTAAACAGTTTAATTTTAGAACTCGACCATTTCGTTACGAAAACCATCAATTAAATGACTTAATTCTCTATGCCATTCACGCAAAATTTTCACATCGGGCAACCATGACTGAGGTCCCTGAGTCACTTTAATGATCAAATTAGAAGATGTTTCTTCTTCCGGCGTTGGTTCAGTTGGTTCTGGTGCGTACTGACACATACGGTAAGCGCGCTTTAACTCTGCAACAAAGCCATCTTTGGCTAATTGCTGCAAAACAGAAACCTCAGGAGAAACCTGACCTTTTGCCGCCATAAGTTCTTCAATCGATTTTAATGTCGGCTGCGAGTCATTTAAACGGTAGTAACGTACCAGTTCTTGCAAAAAAGCCAGCATTGCACCATGCAAGTGAAAGACAGCTGTTTCACGATAAGCTTGTACCTGCTGTACATGATCAGTTTGCTCTGCTTGTTGACACGCTAAGCGCGCAAAATAGAGTTTTTGATTGGTACGATCGGCATGATAACGAGCAACACGTGACATAACTAAACTTTCCTGTTCTAAAGATTGCCATCAATATGGCTATTCTTAGCTTAACGACTCCATTGATAAAATCAACGTTATTTATGGAAAATCCAAAGCGACTTGATAAATTTTTCGTTTAGCCTGCACTTTCAGCTGCTGCTTCATTGGACGCACATTACTCAGAACCCAAGCGAAATATCCTTCACTCCAACCAGTAGCACAGGCAGGTTCAATCTCATCATTTTGCCAAGCATGAATAGAATCGACATCGACCAAAGCGACAGCTATTCCCTCTTCTTCATCACCATCATTGATTAAAAAATTCGGGTTCTCAACAATTAATAGATCTTTAAGAGGCAACTCTGTAGGCACCCATGAACGAACTTCTAGAGTCTTTACACCTTGGGCTATACGGGTTCCATTTGGAGCAACCACAGAAAGAGCTAAAAATTGTTGCATAAAAACATTACTCTTCAGCGGCTTTAACGCGAATTCCGTAACCTTTTACTTTAAGTGTATTTAAGCCTTTAATGGCTTTGATTGCTTCACGTGGATTCGGCATTTCGACAAAGCCAAAACCTTTTGATTTACCTGTCTCTTTATCGGTTACAACAACACAAGAATCAACTTTACCATAAGCCTTAAACAGCTCTAAAACTTCGGCTTCAGTCACTAAACGATCTAAATTACGAACTAATATTTTCATCTTCTAACCTTGACTGGCCTTCAAAATAAGGGCCAATATACATTTGAGTATTCACAGTGTCTTATACAGTAGTTTAGTCGAGATCGATACCAAAACCTAAGTTTACTGTTCGTGAAGTGTTCCATTGTTTTTTGGCAAATGGCTGTGGAACTTGACGATGAATTTTTGCTTGAACTAAATGTGCGGGTAGATCATTTAAGAAATAACTTTCGATTTTACGACCTTGTTCATCATATGTGTCTTGTGACCATGTATTGAGGTTTTGCTTCGTCAGAATCAATTCATTTTCCGCACGTGTTAATGCAACGTATAACACACGGCGTTCTTCTTCGACATCATCAAAATCCCCCTGTGCGCGTGCATATGGAAACTGATTTGGCGAAACATGCGGTACATAACATACCTTTTGCTCTGCACCTTTAGCCGAATGAATTGTAATTAAAGTCACTAAATCATCATCACCCGCTTTTTCAATTTCAGAAACTGAAATCGGCTCAAGCACATATTCTTCAAGAAATTCACCCAGCGATGCATGCTTACGCGCAAGTTGTTTAACCAAATCAAAATCTTTAGCGCGACGTGACCAGTCTTTCGTTTTATAGTTTTGCTCTAACTGTTCACTTAGGGCATCAAGTGCCAAACCAATACTTGCTTCAACATGCTGCTGTAACACATCAAGCTGCTTCAAAATCAAAATAGCCTGTAAAGGGACTTTTCCATGACGCTCCAAACGCTGACAACGTTCTTCAACCTCACTAATGCCCATTAACTCTTGTGCTAACTTACTAGCACCAACATCACCAATGCCATCCCATAAGGTTAAAAAGCGCATCCAAGCCAAGTCATCCTGCGGGTTAGTCACAATACGCAATAGACTGAGTACATCCTTTACATGTGCGGATTCCAGTAACTTTACTCCACCAATAAAACGATAAGGTATCTCAGCGGCAATAAATGCACCTTCCAAATAGCGAGCACTGTAGCCAGAACGAACTAACACCATATGGTCGTACCAATTTGCGCCCTGCTGATGTCGCTCTATTAAGTCTTGTGCAATCCAATTGGCTTCTTCAAATTCATTACCAAACAAGTGGAGCTGTGGCTTTTGCCCTTTGCCACGATGTGCCTGTAATTGTTTTTCATAATCGATTGGGCTATGAGCTAATAACCAGTTTGATAAATCCAATATTTCTTGAGTCGAGCGGTAATTTAAATCTAAGGTATGAATAACCGCGTCAGGAATCCGCTCTTTAAAAGAATGTATGTTTTCAAAGTCGGCCCCACGGAAACCGTAAATGGACTGAGCATCGTCACCCACACAAAACAATTTCACCTTGCCAATGAGTGGCTGCAAAAGTGCCCACTGTAAAGGGTTAGTATCTTGCATTTCATCGACCAACAAAGCTTGGCAAAAACCTGCAACCCAATCTGTGAGTGCTTCCGAGTTTTGCAAATGAACAGCGACAATCGACAAAATATCGTCATAGTCTAAAAAATTGCGCTCTCTTTTACGTTGCTCATAGGTTTTCATTAGCTCCGCAATTTGTGCCTTGTACTCATATGCTTCAGGTAATTGCTTGAGTAATGCCTCTGAAAGCTTAGATTGCGTATTTCGGGCATAAGAATACAAATCACACAGCTCTGCTGCTTTAGGTAAAACGTTATCTTTGTCTTTACCTCTCAATAAGCGAAACATGAGTAACTGATCATCACGATCAATAATACTAAATTGGGTTAAACCAAATGCTTGTGGATTACGACGCAGCAAGTACATGCAAAAGGTATGAAAGGTTGATGCACGAAGACCTTTGGCTTGTACTCCAACATGCTGTTCAACCCTTGCTACAATTTCACTCGCAGCACGGCGCGTGAACGTTAAAATCTGGATTTGATTTGCAGGTAACCCCTGATCAATTAAATAAGCTGCGCGAGCAACAATGGTTTTAGTCTTGCCACAGCCTGCTCCAGCCAAAACCAGACAGTTTTGAGCCGTAGTCGTTGCTGCCTTTTTTTGCTGAGCATTTAATTCATTAATTAACTTTGCAAGACTCATAACACACATCGCTAAAACACCAAGACCTAGTTTAACAGACCCATGCCACGAGATGGACCTTAGCTCACTAAAAACAAAAAAGGACACCTTAAGTGCCCTTTATTCGCTATTTAATTTAAGAAACTGTTTTTGAGCTAGAAGGTAAATGCTTAATTGCAGAAGCGAGTCCTAAAAAGTTAATGCCCTGAAATAAAATATCTACTGCCAAAAACATTCCCAATACCCAAAACGGTGAGTCCTTAGAAACTAAAATTAAAATACCTGTAGCTAGGGTTAATAAACCTGAAAATAATGTCCATCCCCACCCAGCAATTGGTCTTAATAAAAATGCGTTTATGGTGCGGATGACCCCAGCAATAATCAGTGCAATCGATAACAGACTAGTTAAAACTACAGCTGTAGTCACAGGTGTAGAAAATGCGTAATAGCCAGCCATTAAATACAGCACCCCAAAAAGTGCCCATAGCCATCGGCTACCACCCTTAAATACACTTAAGGCAGCAATCAAATGTAGAACACCGCCTATCATCATCAAAATACCAAATAGGAAAACAACCGAAAATGTTGCAAATGGTAGTGAACTAAATAAGACTAAACCGAAAATAATGAGCACAAAGCCTAATATTAGATACCATTTACGATCAGCATGTAGCTGATTACGAACTAAATCATTACCTACAGTTTTCATCATGGCTACTCTTATTATCAGGTATTAGGAAGTTTATATATTGTCATTATAGTGATTTACTTCACATTTATTGTCTGTATAAGATCTGCATCGTTTATTAACAATTGATGTGGATAAAACAGTATTTATCCACAATTTTATTTCAACCAACCAATTTCTTGAGCTGTCGGTAAACCTATTACAGTTTCTTGTAAATCTCTTGGCATTTTATTGGTCTGCTCAGACAATGGAGTTTTACCCCCCATGATTTCTGCTTGCTTTTGTGGGTAAAGAGGTACTTTTTCGGGTTGTGCATAACCCAATGGATAAATCGGCTGGCCTGTTTTTAAATCATATTTATCTTTTGCACCAAAGCCATGCAATAGCTCATGAACAAGAACGACCTGATTTTCTGATGCCTGCTCACGTGCAGCAAACAAATTGACGCTAGCTATACGACCTTTTTCTAAAGCAGTCGAATGCACTAAAACCTTTTGATAAGTTGGATCATAATAATTTAAATAAAGTTTAAGTGACGCTCCGCTATCTTCAGGCTGTTGTTGTCGCCATGCATAAAAACGAAACTTCAAGCTCCACCAGATTACATTCAAAATATTGGCATTTTGCGGAACCACAGGTGGACGATGCTGTAGTTGTTGCCCTAAACGAATCTCAAAGTTGCTGGACTGTCCACGATAATGCTGTGACCATTCACTTAAATAGCTTTTGAGCGTTTGGAAATCAGCGTTTTGTAACTGATGAATATAAGCTTGCGTGGTTTGTAAACCATCTGCATTTACTGGGTGCAATACCACAACAATAGGCTGATTCCAGTCTTGATTCTGATCTCGCCATGCCTGAACCGCAACGATTAATAAAATAATCAATAGGCATAAAATCCGAATGTTTTTCCACATTCTTTTTCCCCATAACATTTAGGATCTTTATGTTTTATCTAATTCACTTTATTCTTAGTTTTCTTTAAATACATTTGACTCCCCTCTATCTTCGTATCAAATAAATTCAACATTTTTATTAATCCCGAAAGCTTTGCACGCCCATAATTACGAGAATCAAAATCTGGTTTTATTGCTGTCAAATACGAGCCTACTGTGGAAAGATTTGCCCAACCATTATCATCAGAATTATCTTTTACAGCTTTATATATCAAATTCAACGTAGCTCGATCTAATTGTAGCTGCTTCAAAACCTCCTGCTTTTCATTTGTATCAGCTTTAACAGCATCAGTCATAATCTCTTTCTTTTTTGATCCAGTTTCTTGCTTTACTTCTTCTTTTTCTTCAATTTCAAGGTTTTCAACATATATAAATTTATCACAAGCCTGTACAAATGCTTCAGGTGTTTTGCTTCGACCAAAACCATAAACAGTTAAACCACTTTCACGAATTCTAGAAGCAAGTGGAGTAAAGTCACTATCACTTGAAACGATACAAAAACCTTCTAAAGCATTACTATAGAGTAAATCCATTGCATCAATGATTAATATCATATCGGTAGCGTCTTTACCTTTCGTATAGGCAAATTGCTGTACTGGCGTAATGGCATGGGGTAATAAAACTTCACGCCAATTTTTAAGAGTTTCACTACTCCAATCGCCATACACACGTTTGACACTTGCAATACCATACTTGGCAATCTCTTCTAAAACAAATTGGATTGAGTTTACTGATGAATTATCAGCATCTATTAAAACTGCCAATTTTTTTGGTTTTATTTCCATTTTCCCCAACCACATATCAAAAAAAATAATATGAAAAAGATTAGGGCGAATCATCATTCGCCCTATTTTATAAAAGTCTTATTTTAAAGAGGGCTCTCGACCTACCCCTCAATCCATTTACCGTCTTGATAAATCAGGCTCCATTTGGTTTGTTTACCTTCTGGTGTTTCAGATCCTACATATTGTGATTGGTTCTTACGACTAAACTTCACAATAGTCGGATTACCTTCAGGATCTACATCTGGAGCTTGTAAAATAAACTGGTATTTTGGATCAAGTTGGTCAGCAACACTGCGAAGCTCAGCAACTTTTGGTGCACGTGTTTCACGAATTTTCGGAAACTTACTTGCAGCCAAGAATAGACCAGCAGCACCATCACGTAACACGAAATAGTCATCATGCTTCGTTGAGCGCAAATGCTCCATCTTGATTGGTTCTACACGCGGAGGTGCAGGTTGACCACTCTTCAAGACTTTACGGGTATTGTCACAACTGGTACAAGCGAAATATGGGCCAAAGCGACCAGTTTTAAGCTGCATTTCGCCGTCACATTTATCACATGGAATAGTTGGGCCATCATAACCCTTAATCTTGAACTCGCCTTCTTCAAGCTCATAACCATCACAATCTGGATTGTTACCACAGACATGAAGCTTGCGACCACCATCAATTACATAGCTATCCATTGCTGTACCACATTTAGGACAACGATGTTTTGACATCAAGTCAGCCGTTTCAGCTCCATCATCATCAGATAACGCAGCTAAAGACTCAACTGGTGTTAAGTTCAAAGTCCCTTTACAGCGTTCTTTGGGCGGCAAGTTATAACCAGAACAGCCTAAAAATACGCCAGTTGTACCTGTACGAATCTGCATCGGACGCGAACATTCAGGGCAATGTACTGCTGGCACTTCAACTGGCTGGTTACGGCGCATGCCTTGCTCGCCTTGAGCATTGGTCAAACGCTTTTTAAAATCACCATAGAAAGTATCGAGTAACTCTTTCCAGTTACGCTCACCTGTAGCAACTTTATCGAGCTGTCCTTCAAGGTCTGCTGTAAACGCATAGTTCATCAGGTTATTAAAACTTTCATCAAGACGATCTGTCACGATCTCGCCCATCTTCTCTGCAAAAAGACGACGATTTTCTAATTTGACATAACCACGTTCTTGAATGGTAGAAATAATCGCTGCATAAGTCGATGGACGACCAATACTACGTTTTTCAAGTTCTTTTACTAAAGATGCTTCAGTAAAACGTGCAGGCGGCTTAGTAAAGTGCTGACTTGGGTCTAACTTCTCTAATTTTAAGATTTCACCGACTTTAATAGCTGGCAAAATAATATCGTCATCAGACTTGTTGGCACCACGAACTCGCGTAAAACCATCAAATACAAGCGTACGACCTTTTGCTTTTAACTCAACATTGCCTGCCTCAACCGTTAAAGTTGAAGACAAATATTCTGCTGGTGTCATTTGACAAGCAACAAACTGACGCCAAATCAAGTCATATAAGCGCTGAGCATCACGCTCTACACCCGCAAGTTGATCACCTGTAAGTGAAACATTTGAAGGGCGAATTGCTTCGTGGGCTTCTTGAGCACCCGCTTTGTTACCATAGCGGTTTGGCTTTGCTGGTAAGTATTTTTCACCAAACTGGCTTTCAATATGAGCACGTACCATATTTACAGCGTCATCACTCAAAAACGTAGAGTCCGTACGCATATAAGTAATAAAACCAGCTTCATACAAACGCTGCGCAAGCATCATGGTTTTCTTCACAGAGAAACCTAAGCGTGTACTTGCAGCTTGTTGTAAAGTCGAAGTGATGTATGGTGCACTTGGATTGACCTTAGTCGGCTTATCTTCACGCTGTGCAACTTTATATTCAGCGCCTTTTAAAACTTCTAATAAAGCATCAGTTTCAGCTTTATTTTTCAGTTTAAGCGTTTTACCTGCTTGTCTAACTGCTTCAAGACGGATGTCATCTTTTTTGGCTTGGGTATCTGCAAAAACTTGCCAGTATTCTTCTGGAATAAAAGCACGAATTTCACGTTCACGTTCCACAACAAGCTTTACAGCAACTGACTGTACGCGACCTGCCGATAAACCACGGGCAATCTTTTCCCAAAGTAATGGCGAAACCATGAAACCGACTACGCGGTCTAAGAAACGACGTGCTTGCTGTGCATTCACACGGTTTAAGTCTAGGCGCGTTGGTTGTTTAAATGCTTCTTGAATGGCATTTTTAGTAATTTCGTTAAATACCACACGGTGATAACGACTATCGTCACCACCAATCACTTCGCGTAGGTGCCAAGCGATTGCTTCCCCTTCTCTATCCAAGTCCGTTGCGAGGTAGATTGCATCTGCATCTTTAGCAAGTTTCTTGAGTTCAGCAACAACATTTTCTTTGCCAGGTAGAACCTCGTAGTGTGCTTTCCAGTCATGTTCCGGATCGACACCCATACGATTAATCAGCGCAGATTGGGCTTTTTGTTCTTTTTCAGCTTCAGTGAGTTTTGTCCGGGCAGCCGGCTTTTTCTCTGTTGATTTACTGCCGCCTGTTGGCAAGTCACGTACGTGACCCACAGAAGACTTAACAATGTACTGCGAACCTAAATATTTGTTGATGGTTTTCGCTTTGGCAGGCGACTCCACAATCACTAAGGCACGTTTATGTGCAGCAGAGGCAGTAGATG
The DNA here is from genome assembly GCF_001990725.1 of Acinetobacter genomosp. 33YU. NCBI lineage: Bacteria > Pseudomonadati > Pseudomonadota > Gammaproteobacteria > Moraxellales > Moraxellaceae > Acinetobacter > Acinetobacter genomosp. 33YU. The sequence goes on from NZ_LFZQ01000004.1 coordinate 195,062, forward strand.
CTGTGCTTTGAGATGCAGAGCGCGAGGTATTCGCCATATAAAATGTTATTCCTATACCAATAAATTTAAAAATCAGGCTTCAGCCAAGGCCAACAGATAAGCCTTCATCTCATCTAATTGCGTGGCTTTTAGGTCCGATTCCTCATCCCAATAAAGGCCTACACAGTTTGCCTGCATATCAATAGCATAAATCCCTTTTAATGCAATGGGAGAATCATTAAATTTCTCATCGCCCTGCACTACTTTTAATTTTCCGTCTATAACACGAGCACGCATGAGCGTTAAACGAGCATCGGGGATTAATACACTATAATAAGCAACCATGCTGGCACGCTTTTCAGTTGCCATCGGGACATGTGTCCATTCAGGTGCGGCAATTATGCGTGGATGTAGTCCCATTTTACGGGCTTTGTCTCGCATAATACCGAGTGCCTTTTCACGCGGACTCACTCTTAAACCAAAAATGGAGCCTAGCACGAAAAGAACAATGATAACGGTAACCCAAATTCCCATATTGTCCATAGCAAAACCTATTAATCTCTTTTATTAGAGTTGCATAAGCTGACCAGAAAACGCAAGTTACATCATAAAAATAATGTCCCATTAACCTGTGAGGTTAAAAACTACAATATTTTCTCGTAGATATTCTTAGCAATCTATGCACAATATTTAGGCAGACTTTTCAGTTTCAAGAGTGGATAACTTACCGAACCGATCTAGATGGGCATCTCCCCATGTTTTTAAAGCAAGTAAAATCTGCTCAAGACCTTGTCCTAAATCTGTCAGGCTATATTCCACTTTAGGAGGAACTTGAGGATAAACCTCGCGATGAATAATGCCATCTTGTTCTAACTCACGAAGCTGATTGGTGAGCATTCTTTGCGTAATGCTTGGAACTCGTTTACGAATTTCATTGAATCGCAGGGTTCCTTCATTTAGTAAATGCCAAAGAATGACACATTTCCACTTACCATCAATCAAACTGATTGCGGCTTCAACTGAACAACCCGGTGAGCAGTCAAAACTTGAATGTCGAGCTTTTGCCATTTTACAGTATCCTTTTTGACACTATGAGCGTTATTTGTCTGTAGTCACTATTTTTAAGCTTACGTTATGATCAAACTCTCAACAAGAGGAATCACAATTATGAAAGGTGTGGCATATCAAAAAGCAGGGCCTATTACATCGCCAGAGGCACTCGTAGATATTGAACTCGACACTCCCGTTGCAGAGGGCCATGATCTGCTTGTTCGCGTACAGGCAATTTCGGTCAATCCAGTTGATACCAAAATACGTAAAAATGTAAGTGCCGAATCTGGTTGGAAAGTGCTTGGCTGGGACGCTGTAGGTGTCGTTGAATCAATTGGAGATAAAGTCACTCAATTTAAAGTGGGTGATATTGTTTGGTATGCAGGCGCGTTAAATCGCCAAGGCAGTAATAGTGAGTTGCAATTGGTTGATGAACGTATTGTTGGTCATAAACCAAAAACTTTAGAAGCAACTGAGGCTGCAGCTCTGCCTTTAACAGCAATCACGGCTTGGGAAATGCTATTTGATCGTTTGCAAGTTCCAAAGACTGCACCAGCTAATACGACTATTTTGGTGATTGGCGGGGCTGGTGGTGTAGGCTCTATTACCATTCAGCTTCTTAAACAGTTAACTAACCTTACGATTATTGCGACAGCTTCACGCCCTGAAACGAAAGAATGGGTAAAACAACTCGGTGCTGACTATGTATTAGATCATCGAGAGTCTTTGGCACCACAAATCAAGCAATTAGGCTTAAATGCACCTTCATATGTGTTCTCGACCACTCAAACAGATCAGCATTTGGCAGATATTGTAGAGTTGATTGCACCACAAGGGCACTTTGGACTCATTGATGACCCTGAGCAGTTAGATATTAAACCGTTTAAATCGAAGTCTGTGTCTGTGCATTGGGAATTTATGTTCACACGTTCAATGTTTCAAACTGCAGATATGCAAAAACAAAGTGAACTATTAAATGAAGTCAGCAAACTAGTTGAGGAAGGGAAAATTAAAACAACTGTGACTGAAGTTTTAAGCCCTATTAATGCTGAAAATTTAAAACAGATTCATCAACAAATTGAGAGTGGCAAGACAAAAGGCAAAATTGTTTTACACGGTTTTTAACTAAAATTAAAAATATCCTCTAGTTAAAAAGGCAAGTATTGAACTTGCCTTTTTATTAATAGTGAGGAGGTTTATTGGTTAATGGGTCAAAAGGCGCAATACCTTCTGATAAATCTGAAGATTCCACACGTAGGTAAAGTAATTGCATTTGTTTTTTCAAATCAGCTATTTCCTGAGTTTGAATAGCGAGTTGTTGATTTAATTGTTCAACTAAATCATCCAAAAATGTAATTCGCACTTGCAAATCTTCAATGGGTGCGGAAAATGACGCTTGATCATCATGATATGGTGGTTTAGTCATTTAAATCCTCATTTGAGATTCTGGAAAACATTATGGCCTATATTACCCTAAGGGATGTCCAACTTGCTTTTGGCGGACCTGCCCTGCTCGATGGCGCGAACTTTAATCTAGAACGTGGCGAACGAGTCTGTTTAATTGGGCGTAATGGTGAAGGTAAGTCTACTTTACTTAAACTCATCAAGGGAAGCTTATTACCCGATTCTGGTGAAGTTTCTATTCAAAATGGTCTAACGGTTTCTATGTTAGCCCAAGACGTTCCAATGGATTCTGGCAAAGTTGCTGACATTGTGGCAGATGGCGCAGGAGAAGCTGCCGAAGTACTTAGAGCTTACCATGAAGCAACCGATGCTTGTATGCTGGGAGATATGGAAGCTTGCGACCGTATGGGTAACCTTCAGCATAAGCTAGACCAACTAGACGGCTGGGCACTTGAAAACAAGGTGAATGCTCTATTAAGTAAAATGGGTCTCGACCCAAACGCAGATTTGGCAGACTTATCTGGTGGACGTAAACGTCGTGTTTTACTCGCTCGTGCTCTTTTAACGCAGCCAGACGTATTACTTCTAGACGAACCAACCAACCATTTAGATGTTGAAAGTATTGAATGGTTAGAAAAATTCCTACTCGATCAAAATAATTTAACACTTCTATTTATTTCGCATGACCGTTCTTTTGTAGATAGCATTGCAACTCGAATTGTTGAACTTGACCGCGGCATCCTACGTGGTTACGAAGGTAACTATTCACGTTATTTAGAGCTTAAAGCTCAGCAAATGGAAGCAGAAGAGAAGCAAAATGCTTTATTTGATAAAAAGTTAGCTGAAGAAGAGGCTTGGATTCGCCAAGGCATTAAGGCACGCCGTACGCGTAATGAAGGCCGCGTTCGTGCTTTGAAAGCTTTACGTGAAGAATCGAAAGCTCGCCGTTCACAACAAGGCAAAGTGAGCATGGCGACTCAAGAAGCAAATCGCTCAGGTAAATTAGTATTTGATATTGAGCACTTGAGTGTATCTTATGATGGTAAACCACTCATCAAAGACTTCTCTACCCTTGTCATGCGTGGTGACCGTATTGGCCTAGTAGGCGATAACGGCGTTGGTAAAACGACTTTAATTAAAGCCATTTTAGGTGAAATTGAACATGGCGGTTCAGTTAAAACAGGTACACAATTAGAAGTTGCCTATTTTGATCAGTTGCGTAATGCCTTAGACCTTGAAAAAACAGTCATGGCAAACGTTTCCGAAGGTTCTGACTTTGTTGATGTGAATGGCAACCGTCGTCATATCTACAGCTATTTACAAGATTTCTTGTTCTCACCTGAACGTGCACGCACGCCAGTCAAAGCCCTTTCTGGTGGTGAGCGTAACCGTATTTTACTTGCTAAATTACTGCTTAAACCATCGAACCTGATTGTGATGGACGAACCAACCAATGATTTGGATATGGTGACTCTTGAGCTACTTGAAGAGATGCTGTCTGATTACAAAGGTACGTTATTACTCATTTCGCATGACCGCGCATTTATGGACAACGTCGTAACATCGACTTGGGTATTTGATGGCAAAGGTAATATTGCAGAATACATCGGTGGCTACCAAGACTACTTACTACAACGTCCAGATGACAAAGTAGTAGATCAGAAATCTGACGTTAAAAAAGCTCAGGCAAAAGCTGAAGCTGAAAAAGCTGCTGCTCAAAGTAACGTTAAAAAGGTGAAATTGAGCTATAAAGACCAACGTGAACTTGAGCAACTTCCTGCTGAAATCGAGAAACTGGAAGTTGAACAAGCCGAGCTTTCTGACAAACTTGCAGATGGTTCGTGGTTTGTATCTGATGCCGATGCTGCGACCCAAGCAAGCCAACGCCTCGCAGAAATTGAAGAATTACTGCTTGAAAAATTAGAGCGTTGGGATGAACTTGAGCAAATGAGTAAAGGCAGTTAATCAATAAAAAAGGGCTTTAATTAAAGCCCTTTTTTTGGATTTAGAATTTCTACTAATGTCATACAAGGCTTATAAACAAATAAAGAGATGAAGCGAATTAAACGTTCAAATATCTGTGACTGCAAAACCATACAAGTGAGGATAGCCAAAACAAGACTAATGAAAATATTGATCTCTACCGAATATTTAAAACTTAATTGATGAGTCAAAACAATAATTACAAAACCATGCAATATATAAACTGGCAGCGTTTTTTGGCCTAAACCGATCCAAGGTCGTTTAAAATTTTGAGTGAGTACAAATAAACTCAAAACACCCATAGCCGATAGCAACATAATTACACTGCGAATCAGCATTCCCTGCCATACATCTACATGTAATTGAAAATATGACAAACTGCCAAATAACCAGTAATAACTATAATGACTTATAGCGGCTACAGCAGTAATGATTAATAATGTGATAACAGCAAATAATTTTGCATAAGGCAACTGCGGAAGATACTGAAAAATGGTTTTGCCATAAACAGCCCCAGCCATAAAAAAAGGTAGAAATACGAAAATTCGACCAATCGAGTAGCTGTAATTATTGATGGGTGAGCATCCAATAAATAAAGCTAAAACGATTGAAAACAAAACTGGATAAGCCGTCTTTTTTAGGAAAAAAGCGAGAACCGTCCAAGCCACCATGCTAAATAAATACCATAGCACCCAATAAGGCTTAGCAAACCATACCAAATGAAACGACCAATTCCATAAACTTCTATTATAGAAAACATCAAGCAATTGAAATAAAATTTGAAATGGTAAATATAACGATAAAAAGTAAATTACCTTTTCTAAGATTTTCTCTTCTTTAAAAAACATGCCTGATATAAAAATAAAAGCTGGCATATGAACAAAGTAAATGCTCCCTAAAATCGCTTGATTTAGAGGTTCATTCCAGCCAATTAACCTTTCAAGGTAATGACCCAATACAACTAGAAAAATTAAGATGCCTTTTGTGGCATCGATATGGAGATTTCTCATAAATTTCTATGAATTCAGGATATTCATATCATACTGAATTATTCTTATTTTTTGATTCAAAAAGACAATCAATAAAGTTTCGCTGTATACAAAATAATTATGATATACCTACCAGTATAATAATATTTAAGGATATTTCCGTGCTAGATCTCTCTCAAATTTTGGCATTCGGACTCATTTGCTTGGCGATGGTACTCACCCCAGGTCCAAACATGATTTATCTTATCTCTCGTTCCATTAGTCAGGGCAAAATCGCAGGTTTTATTTCCCTAGGTGGCGTTGCGGTTGGTTTTGTATTTTATATGCTCTGCGCTTCTTTCGGGATTACGGCACTTGTGGTCGCAGTTCCATATGCCTATGACACGATTCGTATTGTCGGTGCCATATATTTACTCTGGCTTGCATGGAAAGCCTTACGTCAAAATGCTGCGCCTATTTTCAGTGTAAAAGACTTATCTATCGATTCACCATTAAAATTATTTTTAATGGGCTTTTTGACAAATTTACTGAATCCAAAAATTGCAATTATGTATTTGTCTTTATTGCCACAGTTTATTCACCCACAACAAGGCAGTATTTTAGCGCAGTCCATTCAACTCGGAACCATACAAATTTTTGTAAGTGTTTCAGTCAATGCACTGATTGTGTTTTCTGCAGGTAGCATTGCGCTCTTTCTACAGCAAAAACCGCTTTGGGCAAGTATTCAACGCTGGATTATGGGAACTGTGTTAGCCGGACTCGCTGTTCGTATTCTTTTAGAACACCGCAGATAAACTACTTTATTTGCCTTTACAGCTCTACACCTTCAATTTACTCCTGTGTATTACGACGATAAATTCAGTTCGTGATACACTTTTGGCAGTTTTAACTTTTAGATTTTTTATATCGTTATGAGCCAAAAGCAGCCTTATACGCCCGGTGAGTTTCAGTGGTCCTTTTTATTACCTAAATATTGGGGTGTATGGATTGCGATTACTTTCCTCATGCTTTTGGCTATTTTACCGTGGGCGATTCAATGGCGTTTGGCTCACGGGTTAGCAAATATCGCTTGGAAATATTTAAAATCTCGTCGCAAAACCACTATTCGTAATTTAGAAGTTTGCTTCCCTGAATGGTCTCCTGAAAAAGTACAGCAACAAGCAAAACAAGTTTTTGTAGATATGATGCTTGGTATTTTTGAGACCTTAAACGCTTGGTATAAACCTTACTGGTTTAAAAACCGCGTCACAATTGAAGGTTTAGAACACATCACAAATGCTCAAGCTCAGGGCAAAGGCGTTTTATTACTGGGAACTCACAGTACTTTGCTTGATGCTGGTGGTTATGTGTGTGCTCAATATTTTGAGCCAGATGTTGTGTATCGTCCTCAAAATAATCCTCTTCTCGACATGCTGATTTATCGCTGTCGAGCAACGATTTACAAAGCTCAAATCGATCATGATGATATGCGGGGCTTAATTCGCCACCTTAAAGATGGTGATGCCATTTGGTATAGTCCCGACCAAGATTTCGGACTCAAGCAAGGCGTTATGGCACCGTTTTTTGGAGTGCCAGCTGCTACAGTCACGGCCCACCGTCGTTTATTAAAAATCTCCAAAGCGGTTGCTGTCCCTTTATATTTTTATCGTCATGGCGATGTACACAACCCAAAATATCATATCTTGATTGAACCTGAGGTCGACAATATGCCAAGCGAAGATGAAGTCGATGATGCAACCCGCATAAATAAGATTATTGAGAATCAGCTTCGCATCGCACCAACTCAATACATGTGGTTCCATCGCCGATTTAAAACACGTCCTGAGGGATATGAAGAGATCTATTAAATAATCTTCAGTAACGGCCGCACTATAGTAATAAACATCTAAATAAACACCAGCATGTACTATCGTGCGAAGGCGACAAGGATGTCGCCCGTTGGACTACCTTGCGCTGATTCCTAAAGCAGTGCTTTGGGAATCGCTCAGGATGTGTCGTTAGTCCAACAAATGGTTTTGTTACTTTTGCCAAAACAAAAGTAAGGAGTAAACTCCACCTATTAAATGAATAAACGGTAAAACACTACTTTGCTACAACCTAAAGGCAATAAACAATGAAAGTGATGCAACTTCTCCCAGAACTCAATAGCGGTGGCGTAGAACGCGGCACACTGGAAATTGCACGTGCACTAGTTGCACAAGGCCATCAATCTTTGGTTGTATCAAACGGCGGACGATTAGTGTCCCAACTTGAAGCTGAAGGTTCTAAACACTTGACCCTACCGATTCATAAAAAATCTTTATCGAGCTTGTGGCAAATCCGCCCTTTACGTCGACTTATTGAAGAGCATCAGCCCGATATTGTCCATGTACGCTCACGTGTGCCAGCTTGGCTTACCCATTTTGCCTTAAAAGGAATACCAGCACATAAGCGCCCTCACCTCATTAGCACAGTACATGGTTTCTATTCAGTTAATCGTTATAGTGCAATTATGACTCAGGCCGAGAAAGTGATTGCCGTTTCTGACAGCGTAGTTAAATACATCACTGACCATTATAAAAACTGTCCACCACAAGATATTGTGCGGATTTATCGAGGGATTGATCCTGCTGCTTTTCCGCATAACTATCAACCTTCAGCACAGTGGTTTAATAAGGTTTTTAATGACTTTCCTGAACTCGAAAATAAATTTTTACTATGCTTGCCTGGTCGTATTACCCGCTTAAAGGGACATGAGAGCTTAATTGAGTTAATGCAACAACTTCAGACGCAATATCCTCAGCTACATGCTGTGGTTGTGGGTGGTGCTGATGCTAAAAAACAGGCTTATTTAAGTGAGCTGCAAAGCACCATTCAACATAAAGGACTCGCTGATAAGATCACCTTTGTAGGACATCGCTCAGATATACGCGAATGGCTCGCTTTTAGCGACATCGTGCTCTCTCTATCCAATCAAGCAGAAACATTCGGTAGAACAGCATTAGAAGCGCTGTCAGTCGGTACGCCGGTGATTGGCTGGAACCGTGGAGGTGTTGCCGAGATTTTATCTAATGTATATCCACAAGGTCTTGTTGAAGCTGAAAATGAAAAAGCCTTAGTAGAAACAGTAAAGCATCATATTGAACAACCTCAAACAGTCGCTTCTGTGACCATGTTCAGTTTAAAAGATATGTGCGACCAGACGCTTGAGCTATATCAAAGTGTATTGAAATAACATAATAAAAAACCCGCGATGATCGCGGGTTTTTTTATAACTAAAAGAAAGCAGTCTTATTTAAATGTTGCTTCATAAGCAGCAGCTTTTTCATAGTCGTATTGTTTTTCCCATTTACTGATTACAAGTACCGCAAGCGCGTTACCTACAACGTTCAACGCAGTACGTGCCATATCCATAATACGGTCAACACCAGCAATAAATGCTAAGCCTTCTACAGGAATACCAACACTACCTAATGTCGCTAATAACACCACGAACGATACGCCAGGAACACCCGCGATACCTTTAGAAGTAATCATTAATGTTACAACCAAAATAACTTGTTGGCTGATTGACATTTCAATACCGTAAAGCTGCGCAATAAAGATTGCAGCGATACTTTGGTAGAGCGTAGAACCATCAAGGTTAAATGAATAACCTGTTGGAATTACAAAACTAGAAATTGCTTTTGGCGCGCCATAAGCTTCCATTTTTTGCATAATACGCGGTAAAACTGTTTCTGAACTTGCAGTCGAATATGCCAAAATTAATTCATCTTTCAAGATCTTAAGCAAGGTAAAGATATTGATACTGAACATTTTTGCAGTTAAACCAAGTACCACTAAACCAAAGAACAAGATTGCACCGTAAACCAATACAACCAATTTACCTAATGGAATAAGTGAAGCGAAACCGAAGTTTGCAACAGTTACAGCGATCAAACCAAACACACCCACTGGCGCATATTTCATGATGATGTGCGTTACACGGAACATTGTTTCCGATACAGCATGAAATACATTTAACAATGGGTCTTTAGTTGTAGCTGGTAATGAAGATAGACCAATACCAAAAAGTACAGCAAAGAAAATCACTGGTAACATTTCGCCATGCGCCATTGAACTAATAATGTTCGTTGGGATAAGCGATAATATTGTCTGCATGATGCCATGAGACTGTGACTGAACTTCTTCAGTTGTATGCTTATATTGAGAAATATCTGTTTGAACCAGCTGAGACATATCAATGCCTGAACCTGGATGGAAGATATTCGCTGCAACTAAGCCAACCAAAATAGCAATAGTAGTAATAATTTCGAAATAGAGAATGGTTTTAAAACCAAGACGCCCTAGACTTTTTGTACTGCCTACACCAGCAATACCTAAAATCAATGTAGAGAAAACGATTGGAATAACAATCATTTTAATCAGGCTAATAAAGATCTTACCTAATGGAGTAAGAACGTTATTTACAATGCTATCTTTGATTTCAGGCTGATTATGTAAAACAGCCCCGACAACTATCCCTAGGATTAAAGCAATTAAAATTTGCCACGCAAGGCTAAATTTAAAATTCTTCATAAGACAATCCTTATGCACCGCAAAGTATCAAATATGAGAGGGAGAAGAACACTATTTTTATAGTGAAACCTCAATATGTACACTAATTTCCAAACAGAAATTTAAATGCACAAGCAAATCACAACCCGCCGATCCGGCGAAGTAAACAACAATGCCTGTTGACGATCCAACATGTCAACGATCGGCACATTCTATTGAGATTTGCCAATTAAACAAGTCCAATTTATACCTAAATAGATCAAAGCCTATATTTATTCTTCAATAATCTATAAAAACAAAAACTTATTTAAAAAAATTTTTGTATCTATTTTCATTGAAAAAGGGCTCGGATATATAAAAAATTTATGGACTACTACCTATAATTAAATAGATTTTTAAATTAAGAGAACCTTAAAATATTTCTTTAATTTATAATTAATTAAATGGTACTTATATAAAATATCAACCCGAGTTCTGCGTCCTGCAAAACTCGGGTAAATGAGGTTGTGCTTTCAGGGTATATAATTCTTTTTATCGCTTCCGATCTAACATCTTATCCATGATGTCGTTCCATATCAGCTTAGTGCATCCTTACTTGGGATAATCCATTCCCGCTTCCGTGTGCCGATGAATGTAGAATACGGGTTTTCAACTCTTCTGCCTATTGGACCTCGACTCAAATCTTTGTACGATATTGCTTACAATTCGCTTTTATATACTTTTCCCTTTATAAGGTTCTGTAATTTCATCAGTCACGACTTTTTCTTCTTTTTCAGCCTTAGCAATACCTTCTTGTATTGCAGCTTTGGCTTCTCTTGCATCTTCTTCAGTTTCTTCAACTTCTTCTTGAATCTGCTCAAATATTCGACCAGTTTGTAAAACCACATAAACAGGAAAATGGTCCGATCCAATATGAGATAAACGTTGCATCTTTATCAAACCAAAATCTGTGCTATGAAAGATATGATCAAGTGACCAGCGTAATAAAGGATAGTCAGCATGAAAGGTATTAATAAAATGTCGTCCAACACGCGGATCGAGCAACCCACTAATACGTTGAAATAGACGAGTTGTGCGTGACCATGCGACATCATTTAAATCTCCCATCACGATACAACTTTCATCTAGATCTTTAATCTGATCTCCAACAATTAAAAGTTCTGCATCTCGTAGTGTTGAATCTTTTGCTTCAGTTGGACTAGGTGGTTTAGGGTGCAAACAGTAGAGCTGAACAGGCATTCCAGAAGGCAAGATTACAGTGGTATGAATAGAAGGAATTTCATTACTTAGAATGAATTTAACCTCTGTATTTTTAAGAGGGAGTCGACTATATAAATGCATGCCATATAAGTTATCTAGAGGGACTGGCACACGGTATGGATAATCTTCCTCAATTTCTTTTAATGCATTTTCCCAAGTCTTGTCAGTTTCTAACGTTAATAATAAATCAGGTTTTAATGTCCGCACATGCTCAAGTAATAAATGATATTTATCATTGGGTGTAAGCACATTGGATACAATCAGTGAAATTTGTTTTTGAGGATCTAATTGCTTTGGTTTAACTTTTTTAACCTGCTTTTTCCAAAACAATGTATAAGGTAAAACCATTTTAAGTTGATAAGCAATTGCTGCGATAAGTACCGCAAGTAAAATCTCACGCCATAGATTCCATTCAGTTGGCCAAAACAACATGCCTATTAAAGCAATTAGCCCAACAAACAAAATTTGTAACCGTGGAAAATCAGCGCCTCGGAACCACCACTCATCACGAGGGATCAGTGACCAGAAAGTCAACCAAATCACCACTACAGACACAACTTCGATATAAATCATTGAAATTTCTCTTTTAAGATGATTTGTTTTTTAATGTTTTTGTCATCTTTATCAATTTTGTATGTAACATAAACAAGATATTCTACTCAATAAAATTGCTGTTTTGATTCTGTAACGCTTGCAGTTGTGAGCACTTTTGATACACTCAACTCCCCCTAACAATTTTAACGCACCGAGGCAAAATGACATGAAAGTAGGTCTGGTCGGTTGGCGCGGGATGGTCGGTTCCGTCCTTATGCAACGTATGGTTGAAGAGAATGATTTTGCTCATATTGAGCCATTCTATTTCTCTACCAGTAATGCAGGTGGTGAAGCTCCTTCATTTGGTGGTAAGACTGCTCCAGCACTTATGGAAGCTACAGACATTACCAGTCTGAAGCAAATGGATGTCATTATTACCTGCCAAGGTGGCGACTACACATCTGAAGTTTTCCCACAGTTAAAAGCAACTGGTTGGGATGGCTACTGGATTGATGCAGCATCTACTTTACGTATGTCTGATGATGCAATCATCGTTCTTGATCCGGTTAACCTTAACGTGATTAAAGACGGTTTAGCGAAAGGTACTAAAACTTTCGTTGGTGGTAACTGTACCGTATCACTTATGTTGATGGGTGTGGGCGCACTTTTCCAAAACAATTTGGTTGAGTGGATGACTGCTATGACTTATCAAGCAGCATCAGGTGCTGGCGCACAAAACATGCGTGAGTTGTTAACAGGTATGGGTTACTTATACAACAATACCAAGACTTTGTTAGATGATCCTAAATCTGCAATTCTTGATATTGACCGTCAAGTTGCTGAGTTACAACGTGGTGAAGGCTTCCCTTCTGCAAACTTTGGTGTGCCACTTGCGGGCTCATTAATTCCTTACATTGATAAACAGCTTGAAAGCGGTCAATCTAAAGAAGAGTGGAAAGGTCAAGTTGAAACCAACAAGATTTTAGGTAACTCTCAAATCGTTCCTATTGATGGTCACTGTGTTCGTATCGGTGCAATGCGTTGCCACTCTCAAGCATTAACGATCAAACTGAAAAAAGATGTTCCGCTTGATGAGATCGAAGATATGATTCGTAACTCAAACCAGTGGGCTAAAGTTGTACCAAATACACGTGAAGCATCGATGACTGATCTTACACCTGTAGCTGTGACTGGTACCTTAACTGTACCTGTAGGCCGTTTACGTAAACTCAATATGGGTAAAGAGTATCTCGGTGCATTCACAGTAGGCGATCAGCTACTTTGGGGTGCTGCTGAACCTTTACGTCGTATGTTACGTATTTTAGTTGAATACAAAAGCTCATAATTTGACCTGAATTATTCAGTCAAAATAAAAAGCCGATCACATTTGATCGGCTTTTTCGTAACTGGTTTGTGAAAAATTAACAATTTATTTACATTTCATTATTGTATAATTTTGAACGACTTTACGACTGATCAGGTCATGGATTGAGATGACTGCATATAACAAATTAAAAATTGCCATTTTCACCATTATGTCTTCGCCTTCTGTTTATGCGATTACATTAGATCCTATTCAAATTCAATCTGCACCTGGGGAATTACTTTATGCAGAAATGAATTTTCAGCAAGCGGATCCTAACACTCCCTTGCAAGTCAGTTTAGCCACTCAAGAAGATCTCAATGGTTTGGGAGTCACTCACCAACCTCCTGGTAATCTAAATTTTTATACACGTCAAAATGGCCAAGGTTCTGGCGTTATTGTGATTACCTCATCTCGTCCTATTATTGATCCCGAACTGAATATTGTCGTAAAAGTCAGTGAGGGTAATGCAACTCGCCTTCAACATATTAAAACCGTTTTAAAACCATCGCCTATCAAAAAGGTGGCTGCTAACGAAACTCCACTTTCACCACAATTTATCGTAAATGAAAAAGACATTGCGTTAAACCTACCTGAAAGTACTCGGTATACACCTGCTGAGACAGCAACACCTGTAGCCGAAACTACAGCTAATGAGCACAATCTAAACATTAGCACTGGAACTGCTCCTGCTTTGAATAACTCGGCTCCAGCAACGCCTTTTACCGAAAAACCTGCGACTCAAGCGCCACAGCAGACTATCGCAGCAATGAGTAATGAACCATCAGCTGTAGAAAAACAGCCTGCCGCTTCTCTTAAACCGAGCAGTGACAATCAAACAACTACAGTCAAAAAAGCGGCTCAACCTAAGCCTGCTCAACAAAAAAATGCATTAAGCAAAAATACACCGAAAAAGCAAAAAATCAGCACTTATAAAGGTCCAGCCCCTGCAGGTAAATATGTCGTGCAGCGTAATGAATCTTTATGGACTATTGCCAATCGTATTGCAGCACAGACCAAACAACCTGTGGCTAAAGTCATGCGAGATATCCAAGCTCAAAACCGACATGCTTTTATTCAAGGTGATGTAAACCGTTTGCGTCAGGGAATTTCACTAAACTTAACAACAGCAAATACAGCTAAGGCTTCACATACAAAATCTAAATCGAGTGAAACTAACTTAGCAAAAGCATCTTCTGGTAGAGCTAAATATCGCTTACAACAAGCAGAAATGAGCATTGTGGCAGAGAACAGTCCAAATTCTACTCATGGAAGTGCAAAAAAGAGCACACAACAAGGTCAAAACAATACTGAGTTAGCAGTAAAAGTTATGACAACTCGCAAAAAAACCGTTACATTACAAAGGAATGTAACCAAACTAAATCAAACTTTAAGTTTAAAAGACCAACGTATTCAACTTCTGAATGCGCGTTTGGCAGAGTTACAACAGCAGTTAAAAGCACAGCAACAAACTCACAAGCAAAAACATTAAGTTAAAACCAGAGTTAGCTCGCTTTATATTGCAAAATTTTATTTTTTAAGGGGAAAGTAATGTTATATGTGATTCCGTTTATCATATTACTCGTGGTCGCCGTTGTTTTAAAAAAGCGTGAGAATGGCCAAAAACAAGAGACCACCTCCCCAAAAAGTATAAGTAAAAAATCGGGCAAAAAAGCGAGTGGTAAATCGAGTAAAAGCTCGCGCGAAAAAAGTAAAGCCAATGTAGTTGAAGAGGTCGCTCCTGCTCTTCCACAAAGTAGTCCTGTACCTGAGACTGTTCGTCAAAATATTCTACAACTCATTCAAGAAAAACAGTTTTCAGCAGCTGAAGCTCAAGTCAATCAGGCACTAAAAAAAGACAACACCCAGCACGAATTATATTTATTACTTCTTGAAGTTCATATTGCTCAAAAAGATGAATTTGCGATTCAACAACTTATTAGCCACATTCGCAGCTTGGCATTAAATGAAATAGCGATTAAAGCAGAGGCAAGACAAAAAGAATATGAGTCATCAAGACAACCTGATGCTATTGATTTTCCTCAAGCTAAAGCACATGAAGAACCACAAGCTATATCGGACACAACTGCTCAGTTTGACCAATTAACAACAAGCTCTTCTGAGACTTCTTTTGATGACTTGCAGAAAGACTATGCTCCTGTAAAACAAGAACCTGCTGTTGAAGTTGAACCTTTAGAGTTTAACTTTTCATTTGAAAAAACTGCAACTACAGAAAATACCAGCCAACCTGTAGATGAACCAGAAGTATCAACATCTCAGCAAGTATCCGAAGTATCTTCATCTCAAGAAACAAATGAGTTAGCTGATTTAGAGTTTTCTTTTGACTTGGCACCTCAGCATGAAACTGAAGAAAAAACTCAAGCAGTAGAGGTAAAAGCAGATCAAGACAGTAGTATCAATGCATTAGATTTTAATCTTGACTTAAATCCTTCAAGTTCAGAGACAAAACCTGCTGAACAAGCTCCATCATTAGATGAAATTAAACTCGTAGAACAAGCGCCATTAGAAGCAGCTTCTATCGCACCTCTTGAGTTTTCGTTAGATGAGCCTGCATTAGTTACAGCACCAGAGCTTGAAACTCAAAATTCTATAGATGTAGTCAATGAAGTAGTTACGCAAGCTCAAATAGAAGATCCACTTCTAGAAGCTTTTCCAGAATTAAAACAAGTAAATGAAAATGAACTCGATTTGAAATTGGCTGAGCAATACATCAAATTTGGAGCGAACCAAGCAGCACGCAATTTATTAGAGAGTGATGAGCAAAAATTCAACACAGAACAACAACAACATGCGAAAAACCTACTTAATCGCATAGCTTCTTAGAACTGTTCGATTTACCATAAGCAGTCAGAGATGACTGCTTTTTTATGCCTGCAAAAATATGAAAAAAATAGCCTTATTTTATATGGGTGGTACTTTTGGTTGTATTGGTGAACCTTTAGCGCCTATGCCTTACGACCAATTCTTACCTCAACTTGAAAAAGTGATTCCACCACACTTAACGGTTGACTGCTTCGCTGCACCCAATATTGTCGATAGCAGTGCCTGTACGGCTCCTGATTGGTTACGTCTCATTCAACGGATACAACAACTACAACTTGAAGGCTATCAACATTTCGTTGTTATTCACGGTACAGATACGCTCAGTTATGCGGCTGCGACCCTAGCTCGCTTTTTAGGCCAAAGCTGTCATATTGTAATTACTGGTAGCCAATACCCGTTACTCAATATTCAAGGTGATAATACTCGTGAATTTACTGATGCAATTGAGAACTTATATCTTGCATTAGAACAAGTGATTAGCTTACCTGTAGGTGCTTATCTTGCATTTCATCATCAAGTATTCCATGCACAAACTGCATTAAAAACTCATACGACTGAACTCGATGCATTTTCAGGTTTAAGTAGTGAAGTTGAGTTTACACCTCAACAAAATGAATTGATCGTACAAGATGCTCAAATTGAAAAGGCTGCTTCATTCCAGATTTTAAACTGGATGATGCAACCGATTGCAACACAGCACTTGGTACAACAGTTACGTCACTTACTTCCTGCCCCACCACACTTTTTGGTGTTACAAGGCTTTGGTACAGGCAATATTGCAGTAAACCCTGAACTATTGGCAACCTTAGATGAACTGTATGCTCATGGTTGTGTTCCAATCTTGGCGACACAAGTGACCTTTGGCGGCATTGACCAACGTTATGCAATTAGTGCTTGGGCCAAAACTGCAAAAATTGTCATTAATGATGCACATAGTCATGCAGATCTTTATGCAAAAGCACTTCAAATCTATTTAAAATACCCAACCCCAGAACAGTGGCTCAGCCATTGGAATGAAAATTTGCATTAAATAGAGGTAAAGCTATGCAACGTTATGCGATCGGTATTGAGTTTAGCGGAGTTCAATATCGAGGTTGGCAAACACAACAGCCAGGCGTTGCCAGCGTTCAGGAAACGATTGAGCGTGTACTCAGCAAAATTGCAGATGAACCTATTGCACTTCATGGTGCGGGTAGAACAGATGCAGGTGTACATGCAACCAATATGGTGGCACATTTCGATACGAATGCCATTCGACCAGAAACGGGATGGTTAAGAGGAGCAAATAGCCAGTTACCTAAAGATATTTCCATTCAATGGATTAAAGTGATGGATGAAAATTTTCATGCACGCTTTAAGGCGACGGCTCGACGTTACCGCTATGTTATTTATAACGCTCCTTGTCGCCCAGCCCTCTTATATAAACAGGTCACGCACATTTACCAACAGCTAGATGTGCAAAAGATGATTAAAGCTGCCAGTAAATTTGAAGGTACGCATAACTTTGAAACCTTTCGCGCAGCAGCATGCCAGTCCAATAAGCCTGTACGACATGTAACGCATTGCCGTCTATTTGAACATGGTCGCTACTTGGTGTTAGATATTCAAGCAGATGGTTTTTTACACCATATGGTACGCAATATTGTCGGATGCTTACTCGAAATTGGTCAAGGTATGTATGAAATAGACCATATCGATGCGATGTTTGCGGCACAAGATCGTAAAGCGGCAGGAGTCACTGCTCCACCTGACGGCCTCTACTTTATTCAATGTTATTATCCTGAGCAATTTGACTTGCCACAGCCACCACTTGGCCCACATTGGTTAAACCTACCTGAGTAGGCTTAACCAATTTTAGTATTTAACGATGCTGTTTACGCTTACGGTATTCAACGGGTGTTTCATTGGTCCAGCGTTTAAACGCACGATAGAATGTACTTGGTTCAGAGAAACCCGTTAAATACACAATACGCTCTACGCTCTCACTGGTATTTGCCAAAAGTTTTTTAGCCAAACGACAGCGATAGTCAGAAAGTATTTGCTGGAAACTGGTATTCGCTTCGCTTAACTGTGTCCGCAAACGGCGCGGTGTAATATTTAATTGTGCTGCTACAGTTTCTAGCGTGGTTTCTCCACTTTCCAGTGTCGAACCAATCGCACGGCGAACTTCACCCACTAAATCATAACGAGCCAGTTCTTGTAACTTTTCAATTGCGAGCTGCTCATGCAATTGCAATAGCTCAGGTTCTGCCTGCCAAAGCTGGAAATCTAAAATGGCAGGATCAAAATATAGCCTTGTTTCTTTCTGACCTAAACTTACTGGGCAGCCATAAACGCGGAAATATTCATCTTCAGAAGCACCTTCACTGAAATTAAAATCGATGAAGATCGGATGAAATTGCCCTTCGGTAATAAATTTGAAGAATCGAAGCACACCTGAAATCGCACATTCTGAAAAATGACGATTAACCAGATTATCAGCACCAATTTGTTCACCATTGGTCAAATAACAACGTCCATCTTCGACGACCAGTTTTGCATCAAATGCATCACTAATGAGACGTTGGTAAGCCAAAGCTCGTTTAAGCCCTTCACCAAAGGTTTCACTACTAATAAATAAGTGTTCAATGACCTGACCACGGTATAAAGGCAAATGTTCACCTAAATGCAAACCGATGTCTGGATCTTTACTGACTTCCTGAGCTGCAGTCCAAAAGGCATACTGTGCACTTAACGGAGTACGTGCATTGGTATCGACCTGATTTAAAGCGACTCCCGCTTTAGTTAATATTTCTTCCGTTGGCAATCCTGCACGACGAATTGCTTGATAGCCAAAACGTAATACAACTGATGCATCTGTTAGCTGACCCACGCAGTGCCCTTCCATGTAGATACTTCATTGATACTTAGGAGCTGTTGACTCTTTTTTCATGAACAGTCCCTAATAACTATGATTTTAGATTAGCGTTGATTGACCAAACTGACAACAGAATTAGAGTTGTTTTGTGAAAAAAATTACATCTTTTTTTACTAGTCATAGTTTAACCAGATGCTTTAACAAGAAGATGTCTATCTTGTTTTTTTTAAATAAATTGACTATAATTTGCGCCTTTCCAATTTGATCATCAGGTAGGCTATGGCCAATAAAGAGGAACTCATTGAGTTCGAAGGCGTTGTCACCGAAACGCTTCCTAATACGATGTTCCGTGTACGTCTTGAAAACGGTCACGAAGTTATTGCACACATTTCTGGTAAAATGCGTAAACACTATATCCGTATTCTTACTGGCGACAGTGTGAAAGTCGAAATGACTCCATATGACTTAACTAAAGGTCGTATTACGTACCGTGCTCGCTAATTAGTGAATGCAAAAAAGCCACATCATGAAGTGGCTTTTTTATTGCGTTATTTATTCACTTAATCGACTGGTTTTACAACCAACTGTTTGGCATTCACGTAATCTTTCTTGTAGCCAATGGTTTCTTTCCTGCGTTGTCTGTAAACGACACTGCACGTCTACACTATTTCTATTTGGATCTGTACATTCAGCATCACGTTGACGTATCCAAGCAAGCTGAGACTTCTTAAGCGTACTTCGTTGCGCTGTATTCAATTTTGCTCTTAATGCCTGATAGTTTTTATTTAGATCAGCATCAGCACTCGCATAGATTTTATTTGTACAGTAAATATCATCATAGGTATTACGAGTAGTGTCACAATTATCGGCATATACCGCTGTTATTCCGAAGCTGCATAAAAGCGCTAAAAGTATTTTTTTCATCTTGTTTTCCTTAAATTTTTTACGAAATAATTATAAAGCCTTTCAGATGTGAGTACGAATTGCTAGATAAACTCATCCTCCATTTATCATAAACTTCCTTTTTTTCTTTACAAGCTCAGCAATCCAACCTACCGTTATCTAATAAT
Organism: Acinetobacter genomosp. 33YU; assembly: GCF_001990725.1. Taxonomy (NCBI): domain Bacteria; kingdom Pseudomonadati; phylum Pseudomonadota; class Gammaproteobacteria; order Moraxellales; family Moraxellaceae; genus Acinetobacter; species Acinetobacter genomosp. 33YU. The sequence goes on from NZ_LFZQ01000004.1 coordinate 214,931, forward strand.
AAATATAATTTGATAGAGAGAAAAATGAATATACACACCCTATGTCGAATAAGCCTATTCTCAATGATGCTTATTTATTTGAACAGTTGTGCAACTGATCCACACCAATCTGTCGGCTTACAGGAATATTTAAAAGGCTTTCTGGGTAAGTCATCTACCACTATTCAGCAAGAATTAAACTTACGTGGCCTTGGTTTTCAAATTGCTCATGTTCCCGAAAAAAAATCAAATCAACTCATCTACACAATTTTACGGCCATTAAGTATTCCCATTCCTATGGTGAGTAATCTTGAAATGGGTGGTAATCCCGTCCCTATTCAATCGGGGGCTTTAGGGAGCAATTCTTACGATATTAATTTTAGTTGCAAAGTTATTTTTCAGCTTAAAAATGATATCGCTGAATCAATCCAATATCAGGGCAAAGCATGTTAAAACCTTTCAACAATAAAAAAACGCGGCTTAAAGCCGCGTTTTTTTTAGCAAAATAGCAATTAAGCAAGAGCAGCAACAACTGCTTCGCCCATCTCGGCTGTACCTACTTTCGTCATGCCTTCAGACATAATATCGGCTGTACGGAAACCTTGATCAAGTACTTGCCCTACTGCATCCTCAATTGCTTTAGCAGCAGCTTCTTCACGGAATGTATAACGAAGCATCATTGCAACTGAAAGAATGGTTGCTAATGGGTTTGCTACATTTTGACCCGCGATATCAGGTGCTGAACCATGACAAGGTTCATACATACCTTTACCACTTTCATCTAAAGATGCTGATGGCAACATACCAATTGAGCCTGTAAGCATTGCTGCTTCATCAGACAAGATATCGCCAAACAAGTTGCCTGTAACGATGACGTCAAACTGTTTAGGCGCACGTACAAGTTGCATTGCAGCATTGTCCACATACATATGTGAAAGCTGAATATTTGGATAGTTTGCTTGCTGTAAGTCAGTAACCGTTTGCTTCCAAAGCTCCGTCACTTCTAAAACGTTTGCTTTATCTACAGAACAAACTTTACCACCACGTAATCCTGCAAGTTCAAAAGCCACTTTGGCAATGCGTTTAATTTCACTTTCAGAATAAACGTCAGTGTTATAGCCTTGTTTTTCACCATTTTCTAGTTCACGAATACCACGTGGCTGACCAAAGTAGATACCACCAGTAAGTTCACGAACAATTAAAATATCTAAACCAGCAACAATCTCAGGCTTTAAGCTAGAAGCATCGGCTAATTGTGGGTATAAAATCGCTGGGCGCAAGTTAGCAAACAAGTTAAGTTCACTACGAATTTTTAAAAGACCACGTTCAGGACGAATAGAGCGTTCAATGGTGTCCCATTTTGGTCCGCCAACGGCACCTAATAAAATGGCATCAGCTTTCTTTGCTTGCTCGCTTGTTACAGCTGGGTACGGTTCACCATGAGCATCAATCGCTGCACCACCCAATAGGCCATGTTCCCAAGCCAACGACAAATTAAATTTTTCATTTACTTTATTTAATACTTTTTCTGCTGCCCCAACAATTTCAGGACCAATACCATCGCCAGCCAAAATTAAAATCTGTTTAGACATGAAGTTTTCCATTTTCAAAGACAAGACAGCATTATGACTGTCGTGGTGTTAGTTTTTTCTGTTCGAGAAATTCACCGAGTCCTGTGGTTACATCAAATGGTCGACAAAAACGGCGAATGACACGCCCATCCTGCTCTAAGTCAACACATAATGGATCTGGTACAGAAACATTGAGCAAACTGCCCGAACGGTTAGATTTGTCTCGGTACATTTTAAACATATAGCGATGATTAGCTTTAAATTGGTGGATAACATGTATCGTTTCTGCCCGATCTGGAGAAATCGGATAAAAACGAATGACCACTTCATATTGCTTAGCAGGCACAGACAGATACAAACTATTGCTTTGACTCAACAGCGAACCATTTAATCTCACAATTCCTTGATGAATTGCCTGATTACTAATTCTGCGTGTCTGTGCATCAACGACAGTAATATCATTTAGTCGTTCGAATTCGCAACTTTTTGCACCCGAACAATATATTGCTGCATTCTGCCCCAAATTTTCGTGTTTGGCCTGCTTAATACGAACAGTATCGACCACATTGTAAGTGCTCTGACAAGCACTAAGTGTTATTGCGCACAGGCCCAACAAAAAGCTATGAGTAACGTTCCTCTTCATTGTTCAAGCCCAATCCTCATCTAGTGCATAATTTTAAGGTGTTTTTATGCTTTAGCATGTTAGCAAGAGTTTGAACACGACGCCATGACTATGTTTAAAATGTACCAAAAGGTTAATTTATCTCTTGGAATACCCAAGGACGAACCTGTTTAGTTTTTTCTTCATAAGCGCGAATTGCATCCGCATTTTGAAGAGTTAAACCAATATCATCCAAGCCATTTAACAAGCAATGCTTACGAAATGGATCTACCTCGAATTTAAATGCTTCACCATTTGGTGTACGAACTTCTTGCGCAGCTAAATCAATAGTTAATTGATAACCTTCATTCGCAGCACATTCTTTAAATAACTGATCAACAATGTTCTCAGGCAAAATGACTGGCAACATGCCGTTTTTAAAACAGTTATTAAAGAAAATATCCGCAAAACTTGGAGCAATAACAGTACGGAAACCATATTCGTTTAATGCCCAAGGTGCATGTTCACGACTTGAACCACAACCAAAGTTAGTACGAGCAATTAAAACAGTTGCCCCTTGATAACGTGGCTGATTCAAAACAAAGTCAGGGTTCTTTGGGCGTACTGAGTTATCTTGACCTGGGTAGCCTTCATCTAAATAGCGAAGTTCATCGAATAAGTTGTCGCCAAAACCAGTACGTTTAATCGATTTTAAAAACTGTTTTGGAATAATTAAATCTGTATCAACATTGGCACGATCTAATGGTGCAACGATACCTTGTTCAACTGTATAAGCTTTCATGGTTTGCTCCAGACCGAATTAAAATGAACGAACGTCAACAAAATGACCCGCGATTGCAGCAGCCGCTGCCATTGCCGGACTCACCAAATGAGTACGACCACCATTACCTTGACGACCTTCAAAGTTACGATTTGATGTCGACGCACAGTGTTCACCCGGTTGTAACTTGTCTGCGTTCATTGCTAAACACATTGAACAACCCGGTTCACGCCACTCGAAACCAGCTTCCAAGAAAATTTTATCCAAACCTTCTTTTTCTGCCTGTTGTTTAACTAAACCAGAACCCGGAACAATCATCGCTTGCTTAATGCTAGAAGCCACTTTACGGCCTTTAACCACTTCAGCAGCAGCACGAATATCTTCAATACGTGAGTTAGTGCAAGAACCAATAAACACACGATCAAGTTGAATATCACCCAATGCTTGACCTGCACTTAAACCCATATATTGATACGCACGCGTCCAGTCACTACGTTGTACGTCATCTTTGGCTTGTTCTAAGGTTGGTACAGCTTTCGACACTGGAATCACCATCTCAGGTGAAGTACCCCAAGACACTTGTGGTTCAATCTCTGCACCATTTAATTCAACAACTGCATCAAAAACAGCATCATCGTCTGAATGCAAAGTATTCCAGTAAGCAACCGCTTTTTCCCACTGCTCACCTTTTGGTGCGTAGCTACGGTCTTTTACATATTCAATAGTCTTATCATCAACTGCGACCATACCAACACGAGCACCCGCTTCAATCGCCATGTTACATACCGTCATACGTCCTTCAATCGACATATCACGGAAAACTTGACCACCGAACTCAATTGCGTAACCCGTACCGCCTGCAGTACCGATTTTACCGATAATGGCTAACACAACATCTTTTGGTGTTACACCCTTACCTAAAACGCCATCAACACGAACCAACATGTTTTTTGATTTTTTCTGAATCAAACATTGTGTCGCTAAAACGTGTTCAACTTCAGATGTCCCAATACCATGCGCCAAACAACCAAAGGCACCGTGAGTCGCTGTATGCGAGTCACCGCACACCACAGTCATGCCCGGCAAAGTTAAGCCCTGTTCAGGACCAACAACATGCACAATACCTTGGCGAATATCATTAATGCCAAATTCAACGATATTAAAAGTCTTACAGTTATCATCTAAGGTTTGAACCTGAATACGAGACGTATCATCTTCAATACCAGCGATGCCCTGATCTCGCTCTTTTTTAGAGGTTGGAACGTTGTGGTCTGGTGTAGCCACGTTTGCGCTTAAACGCCACGGTTGACGACCCGCAAGTTGCAAACCTTCAAATGCTTGTGGACTTGTTACTTCATGCAATAAATGACGGTCAATATAAAGTAAGCACGAACCATCATCACGCTCTGTAACTACGTGGTCATCCCACAATTTGTCATATAAAGTTTTGCCTGCCATGTCGTCTTGCTCCATTGGACTGGGTAATTCTAATCTTTCTTCGATTATAGCCAGAGTTTTACATAAATCTAATTTATCATTTTTATAAATTAGAAAACTTTTAGGAATCATTCCCGTGTTTATTTATATTGCTCAAAAATATTTAAATCGGTTTTGTTAATGATTATCATTTGCATAATCCATTTTTAATCTTATACTCTCATCTCTATACTAAAAATATCAAATATAGGTAGAGAGAATAATGATGGCTAATATTCAAAAATTCGTTGTAAACAACCAACGTACATTAAAGAAAACCTTAAGTTACTACATTATGCATATTACGGTAGCAATGCTAGTCGCGTACTTTGTAACAGGTAACATTTGGATGGCTTTAACCTTAAGTATGTTAGAACCAACCGTACAAGCATTTGCATTTTTCTTTCATGAAAAAGTATGGGCAGCAAAAGACCGCCGTATATCAGCTTTAGACGAAAAAGAGACAACTGCTTAGGTTAAGATTAATACGCGAAATCACAAGTTTATAGAACGTTTAGCTGCAAGCATGATACGATTTTGGCTTGGCGACTTTAGCCTCTCTCGATTTTTCTATTCCAAGTAGAGTTGTATTATGAATCTTGCAGCCTTTGAAGCTTTTGTAAAAGTTATGGAAACAGGGTCTATCTCTGTGGCTGCAGATCAACTCTTTATTACCCAGCCTGCTGTCACCAAACGTATTCATAGCCTCGAAGAATACTTCGGCGTAAAGCTATTTGAGTCGGCAGGACGTGGGGTTCAAGCCACTCATGCTGCACATTCGTTATTACCAAAAGTCAAAAACTGGTTAAATGAACTTAAAGATATTCACCACACACTGAGTCATGAACAAACGCAAATACAAGGCCGTTTAAAAATCGGGACGAGTCATCACATCGGTTTACATCATTTACCTGCACCACTTAAACACTTTGTTCAACAGTTTCCACAAGTCACTCTAGACGTGCATTTTGTTGACTCAGAACAAGCCCACGAACAGGTCCTTGCTGGTGATTTAGAGCTTGCATTTTTAACGCTTCCCCCTTCAGGCGATGAGCGTCTTAACTACATTACAATCTGGAATGATCCGTTAGTGTTTGTTGCTGCTCCATTTCATCCATTGGCTCAAAAAAAGAATTTGACCTTACAAGACTTAATCGAATACCCAAGCTTATTGCCTGCTGCACAGACTTATACGGCTCAAATCACTTTGGCTGAGTTCGAAAAACAAGGGCTTAAACCAAAAATCACCATGAGTAATAATCCACTAGAGTCTATTCGCATGTTAGTGTCGATTGGTTTAGGTTGGTCAGTTTTACCAAAAACTCTACTGAATCAAGATATGCAGCAACTTGATTTAGATGTAGAAATGAATCGCCAATTAGGCATGGTGTGGCATCCTGCACGTACTCAATCTAGAGCTATGCAGGAGTTGATTAAAATGATGCAGGAATAACTGTATTAATGACTATATTTTTTAAAAAGGATATAAATTAAAACTGCGAAAGGCAGTAGTAAAAACAGAGCGCCCCAACCAAAGAAAATAGCGGCAAAGATAATACCGAGTAAAGTACCTGAAAATAATAAAAAAATAATGTAAATGAAGAGTTCACCAATGAGTGTGATGAAACCGTCAATCAGTTGTCCACCTAATTCTTCAAGAAGATTACCTTTACGAGTCTTCTTTTCTTCGGTCTCATTCTGATTATCCATCATATCCTCGACACATCATCACGACCGCTTTAAATCGCCCTTACTCTCAATGCAGCAAAAGCGATTTAAATATAAGGCTCATTTCAAGTTGATAAAAAACTCTCATTTGATGCACATAACTTAATTTATCAAAGCTGCAACAGGCTTCGAATTTGTTGCACCATTTGGTTTTCATCAAGCATATGGTGTGGAATCGTCATCGTTAAAAGTTGATCTGATCGAAAATGGCGGTCTACTTCAAGCATAACGTGAGTTTGATTAGTTTCAGCAACGAAAGAAACCTCAACTTCATTAAATCCGCTAAACATATGTGAAGAGACAAATTCAAGCTCTTGGTAACAACCAATGGTTGATCTAAAATTTCGCGCAGTCAGCTGCCCTTTTTCTACATCTACTGTCGATAAAACGAAACCACATCGCTGCATAGCCTGTAGAAACATTTGCATGGCTGGAGTTGGCAGAACCTTTAGATAATCACGATCAGTTGCATCTAATCCCCAATCAACATCCATATGGGTTTGAATCCAAACACGTGCACCATTTCTTCGACAAGCAACTTCGGTAATCGGTGTCTCAAATGGTAATTGAATACTGAAAGGGAAGGAATAAGCTTGATGTGCAGGCAATAAAAAACGAGAATTTACTAACCACTCTTGTAAGACCAAAGGTTGATTAAACTCATGGTCACCAGATTCAACTTCTGCCATTGTCATCAACTTCAAATAAAGACCATTAATCTCTTTCTCAGATGATCCACCTTTAAAGCTAATTTCCCCATGCAATGTGCTGCCTGCTTGCAAGCTCGGGTTCTGTAAAATAGTTTCTACCGTCACACCTTGAAGACCCAAACTAGACATAATTTTACTAAACATTTTTTCTCTAACCTTTCGAATTATTTCCTTTCATCTGTAGCAGCATACTTATTATTAAAGTGCATCATCTCCAGCGAGCTGAATCTTACCATCTGCAACTTTATTCATAAATTGGTTATAGTCATTTAGATTACGTTCTGCATATTCTTCTGCATACATTTGTAATACTTCTACTATCGTATTACCTTCGCCAAGATATCCCATAAGTACATCTGCATTTCCAGATTTAGCATGGGCATGAGCCAAAGCTAAACCACAACTTTCGGCATACTCATAGAAATACTCATCATCCATGTCACTAAGATCAACCGAAATTTTCATATCACGTAACTGACGTACATGAAAATGTTGAGTCGATATGGAAGAGAACCCAAGAAATATATCACTTGCGGCCTGCATGAGCTGCTGACCATGCACTACACGCTCACCTTCGTGATTTACCTTATCTACAAATAACGGGCTGAGAATTGATGGATTCGCTTCTTTCATTTGTAAAATTAACGGTTCCCGATCTGCATCTTGAAATAATGCAATCGCTGATCGTGTACCAACACTTCCGACACCCACCACTTTCAAAGCTACATCTGTACGTTGATAACGATCAAAAAGTACTTGGCGATCATATTTCAAAGAATCACGGTATTGTTGAAAAAATACATCAACATCTTTACCAAATGGCTCATCTACACTTGGATGCCATAATAACGGCGCATCATCCACAAAATGACGAAATCCTGTATCTTGATCTTGCTGGGTAAGCTTCGGCAAAACAGAGTACGCAGTTCTTTTCTGTGCTGAATCAAGATGCTTCTCGCGTTTCTTTCTTAGTTTTCGACACTCAGTATTTTCTAATAATGTACTGGCATCAACTTTTTCATACCAAACTTGGAGTGGTGAAAGTTCTGTAATTTCTAATAAGTGCTGACGATAACTATTCAGCATTATTTTAATTGCTTTTAAACCGACTTTCTCTGCAAGATTAATATCACGCGCCGCAATTACAAAACTGGTTGCTAAACGCTTTACATCCCATTCAAACGGGGCAACTAAAGTTTCGTCAAAATCATTAATTCCAAATAACAGGTTACGTTCTGGACTTGCAAAACCTCCAAAATTACTTAAATGACAATCACCACAAATCTGTTGAAATAAGCCTGAATTTGCCTGCTCCCACGCTTGGTCAAATAGCATTAAAGAAGGCATTCCACGATAAAATGTAAATGGAGAAACGCTCATCCGTTTTGCACGAATCGGCTTGAGCCTTTCTAAACGTGCTTGGTTACTCCAATCATATATTGTTAAGGCAGTTGTACCTTTGGGTCGTTCAGAAAGCTTTGATAGCTGTTCACGTGGAACTTTTTTACGTTGAGCCTTACCTAATTTGAAGCCTTCGCTTTTATTAAGTAATTTCCCCTGATAGCTATGATGTGTTAAATCAATACTTTCATCATTCCAAAGCTGTTTTGGTAATTTAATTTGTACTGTTTTTGACATTATTTCCTCATTTTTAAATTAAAATTTTTTATATTCTGAAATCTTTGCCAAGATAGAATTTATTTTATTAATCATAGCAATATCTGTTTTTTAGCTAAGTTTTATAAGAAATATTAAAAAATGATTTTAAATATAGTTAAGAGTTGGAAGACCTTAAATACCGCATAGCTCTTCCAACTCGATCATCTTAAATCGACCAGTCCTGAATTTCCCAGTTGTGCTCTTGAGCTAACTTTTCAAGACGGTCATCAGGATTTACCGCAATCGCATGCGTTGCATATTCAAGTAAAAAACGGTCATTGATTGAATCTGAATATGCCCAAGACTCATAGACGCTACGTCCAGCTAACCAGTCGTCAAGACGTGCTAGTTTACCTTTTTGATAACATGCCAAGCCCGCAACTTTACCAGTATATTTACCGTCAGCTACTTCGGCATTGGTCGCTAAAATTTCAGTAATACCAAATTCACGAAAAATTGGCGCGGTAATAAAATCACTTGTTGCCGTAATACCCACAATGGTATGACCTAAGTCTTGGTGTTTCTTAATCGCATCGAAGCCTTTAGGGCGCATTTGTGGACGAATCACTTTTTGCATGAACAATTGGTGAAGCTCTGTTAAGTAGCTATTGTCATGTTTTGTTAAGAAACCAAAAACGAATTCATTATAAGCATATGGGTCGAGTTGGCCTGCTTTGTAATCTTCATAAAATTTATCATTCATCTGACGATGATGAACCGGATCAACCAAACCTTCGTTGACTAAAAATTCACCCCACGAGTGGTCTGAATCGGTATTTAACAAGGTATGGTCTAAATCAAACAACGCCAGTTTCATGAAAATTCTCGTTTAAACTGAAATTTAAGAAAAAAAATGTAAATCTATCTCCGCTAGTCGATAGAAATTCGTTAAGATCGTAGCAATTTAAACATTTTACTTTGATCTTTTCGAGCTGGACATAAAAAAGTGTTTGTCCCCGCGATTAAAGTCAACGATATAGATAAATATTTAGGTAGCCAAATGATCGACTCAGAAGGTTTCCGACCCAATGTCGGGATCATTTTGGCAAACGATGATGGACAGGTTTTATGGGCAAAGCGCATTGGTCACAATGCTTGGCAATTTCCACAAGGAGGCATCCAGTTTGGAGAAACCCCTGAACAGGCACTTTTTCGAGAACTGAGAGAAGAAATCGGCTTATTGCCCGAACATGTCCAGATTATTGCGCAAACCAAAGGATGGCTGCGTTATCGTTTGCCACATCGGTACATTCGGTCAGACTCTGACCCTGTATGTATCGGACAGAAACAAAAATGGTTTTTACTGAAGTTAACTGCACCTGCAAAAAACATTCAGTTAAACCTCTCTGACCCGCCCGAATTTGACGAATGGCAGTGGGTTAGCTATTGGTATCCTCTTGGTCAAGTGGTCAACTTCAAGCGTGATGTTTACCGCAAAGCCATGGTGGAGTTGTGTACACAGTTGCCGTTGCAACAATTACCCTAAAAATCATTTATCTAGCAAATGATTTTTATTAAAAGTGCTGTTATAAATACATTCATAGTCTAAAAAATACTGGAGTATACATCCATGTCAAACATGCAACTCGACACTCTAAGACGCATTGTCCAAGAGATTAATGCGTCCGTGAGTTTGCATGAATCGTTAGACATTATGGTCAATCAGGTTGCTGAGGCCATGAAAGTGGATGTTTGCTCTATTTATTTACTCGATGAACGCAACCAGCGTTACGTCTTGATGGCCTCAAAAGGCTTAAATCCAGAATCTGTTGGTCATGTCTCATTGCAGATAGGTGAAGGCTTGGTCGGTTTGGTTGGGCAACGTGAAGAAATTGTTAACCTTGACAATGCCCCAAAACATGAGCGCTTCTTGTATTTACCTGAAACGGGCGAAGAAATTTATAACTCATTCCTCGGCGTACCTGTCATGTACCGTCGTAAGGTTATGGGCGTTTTAGTTGTCCAAAATAGACTTCCTCAAGACTTTAGCGAAGCAGCCGAATCCTTTTTAGTTACGCTCTGTGCTCAGCTTTCTGGGGTAATTGCGCATGCTCACGCGGTTGGCAACATCGATGTATTTCGTAAACCAAGTAATGGGCCTGCCTATAAAACCTTCCAAGGTGCGTCAGGTGCAGGTGGTGTTGCTTTAGGTCGTGCCATTATTTTGTATCCACCTGCCGATTTGGGCGCTGTCCCTGACCGTGAAGCAGAAGATATTAGCCATGAGCTTCGCCTTTTAGATCAAGCGATTTCATCAGTTCGTTCAGAGATCCGCTCTTTAGATGAAAAAATGCATGATTCACTCATGGCCGAAGAACGCGCTTTATTTAGCGTTTTCTTAAGAATGCTAGATGAAAATGCATTACCCGCAGAAATTAAAGATCTGATTCGTGATGGTCATTGGGCACAAGGTGCTGTACGTCGTGTCATTGAAAAACACACTGCCCTATTTGCACAAATGGAAGATGACTATCTACGCGAACGCGTTTCCGACCTTAAAGATTTAGGCCGACGTATTTTAGCGTGTTTACAAGAAGAAGATTCTAGCCACCGTGAACTCAGCCCAGACAGTATTTTAATTGGTGAAGAAATTAGTACTGCTGCGCTTGTGGAATTACCAGTAGATAATATTGCAGCCATTGTAACCTCAGAAGGTGCAGCCAATTCACATATGGTGATTGTGGCGCGTGCATTAGGTATTCCAACAGTGGTTGGTGTCACTGAACTACCTGTTAACACGCTTGATGATGCAGAAATGATTGTGGATGCTTATCAGGGCCGAGTTTTTGTAAACCCGCCACGTCGTTTACGTCAACGTTATAAAGAAATTCAAAAAGAAGATGAGCAAATCGCAAAAGATCTCAAGCAATACGAGACCAAAGAAGCGATTACTCCAGATGGTGTATCTGTTCAACTTTATGTAAATACAGGTCTCATGATTGATGTCGTTCGCGGCGTACAACGTGGTGCGCAAGGTGTAGGTCTATACCGAAGTGAAATTCCATTTATGTTGCGGGAACGCTTCCCAGGTGAAGAAGAACAACGTGCTATCTATCGTCAACAGTTGAGTCACTTTGCCAATAAGCCTGTGGTGATGCGAACCCTCGATATTGGTGCCGATAAAGACTTACCATACTTCAGTATCGAAGAAGAAAACTCGGCATTAGGATGGCGTGGTATCCGTTTTACACTCGACCATCCAGAGATTTTCTCGGCGCAAATTCGTGCAATGCTTAAAGCAAGTATTGGCTTAAATAATTTGCATATTCTCTTGCCAATGGTAACGACAGTAAGTGAAGTCGAAGAAGTACTTTATTTACTTGAACGCGATTGGATCGCTGTGCAAGAAGAAGAACAGGTTAAGATTACCAAACCAAAAATCGGGATTATGGTAGAGGTACCAAGCGTACTGCTACAAATTGATGAGTTTGCTGAACTTGTCGATTTCTTCTCGGTTGGTTCAAATGACTTAACTCAATACTTGCTTGCAGTAGACCGTAATAATCCGCATGTGGCCAGCGTATATTCACACTTCCATCCCTCTATTTTGCGTGCCTTGAGCAGACTGGTGAAGGAATGTCACAAGTACCAAAAACCAGTAAGTATTTGCGGTGAGATGGCGGGTGACCCGTTATCAGCAATCTTACTGATGGCAATGGGCTTTAATACCCTTTCTATGAGTTCAAGTAACATCTTGCGTGTCCGTAAAGCAATTTGTCATGTACCAATGACAGATGCCCAAAAGTTACTTGATGATGTGATGAAAATGAATAACCCACTTATTGTAAAAAGCTGGCTTGAGTACTACTTTAAAACGCATGGTTTAGCCGATATGGTTAAATCTAACCGTCTTGTAACCGTATAAATACTTTAAAAGGAGAGTTTTAACTCTCCTTTTTTATTGAACTATTTTTTAGATTTTCTCGTTATTTCAAACTCTCATTTACTGTACTCAACAATTTTGCTTAACTCTTTAAATCGGTTTTACCTATCAATATAGACAATTTAATCCATTTGAAAAATAAATATTCAGATTTTAGTATATTTAAAGAACGAAGTTGAAAGATATTGCGATGTTTCAATGATTAAGGAGCTCATGCTATGCATCATTATTTGCAAAAGTCGAACCATTTTCCCTCTTGTTTTTTAGTCTTCATGCAGTAAATTGAAGGAATAATAAACAAAGGAAACTTATGTAGTATTGAATAAAAATGATGAGCTGACATAACAGTGAAAAAAATTTAAACGGTTTACTTCACCACTTGTTCTCTCATTTCTTTATTTGATACACATCGTTTTTTAACCCAGAAGTCCAGGAAAATGAGCATTCGGTTCCATTTAAAGCTCAAATAAATATTACCCAGAGAGAATATAATCATGTCAAACGAATCAAAATGTCCCTTTTCAGGTCATAACTCAAAACCACAAGTAGCCCTCGGTGGTGGCACGACTAATTTACACTGGTGGCCAAATCAATTACGTGTTGACTTGCTTAACCAACATTCAGAACGCTCTAATCCACTTGGTAAAGATTTTAATTACCGCGAAGAATTTAAAAAAATTGACTACTACGCCCTTAAAGCTGATATCAAAAATGTATTAACCGACTCCCAAGACTGGTGGCCAGCCGATTGGGGAAATTACACAGGCTTATTTATTCGTTTAGCATGGCATGCTGCGGGTACCTATCGCATGGGTGATGGTCGTGGTGGTGCAGGTCGTGGTCAACAACGTTTTGCGCCATTAAATAGTTGGCCTGACAATGCGAGCTTAGATAAAGCACGTCGTTTATTATGGCCAGTTAAACAGAAATATGGTCAAAAAATATCGTGGGCAGATTTATTTATTCTTGCTGGGAACATTGCACTTGAATCTTCTGGCTTCCGCACCTTTGGTTTTGGTGCAGGTCGTGAAGATGTTTGGGAACCAGATAACGATGTGAACTGGGGCGATGAAAAAGAATGGTTAGCTCACCGTAACTCTGAAGCTTTGGAAGGCAGTAATCTTGCTGCAACCGAAATGGGTCTAATTTATGTGAACCCTGAAGGTCCAGAAGCCAGTGGTGACCCAAGGTCGGCTGCTCCATTTATTCGTGCGACTTTCGGCAACATGGCAATGGATGATGAAGAAATTGTTGCTTTGATTGCAGGCGGGCACACCTTAGGTAAAACGCATGGTGCAGCCCCTGCTGACCATGTTCAGGCTGATCCTGAAGGTGCTCCAATTGAACAAATGGGCTTTGGCTGGTCAAATAGCTTTGGTACAGGTGTTGGTAAAGATGCGATCACTTCAGGTTTAGAAGTGATTTGGTCACAGACTCCAACACAATGGAGCAATTACTTCTTTGAAAACCTATTCAAATACGAATGGGTACAAGAACGTTCACCTGCTGGCGCAATTCAATGGGTAGCAGCAGATGCTGAAGCGATTATTCCTGATCCATTCGATCCGTCAGTTAAACGTAAGCCAACTATGCTAACTACAGATTTGACTTTACGTTTTGACCCTGAGTTTGAAAAGATCTCTCGTCGCTTCCATGACGACCCTCAAGCATTCGCGAATGCATTTGCTCGCGCATGGTTCAAGTTAACTCACCGTGATATGGGGCCAAAAGCACGTTATTTAGGTCCTGAAGTACCTGCTGAAGATTTAATTTGGCAAGACCCATTACCTGCTGCTAGCGCTATACCATCTGCTGCAAGCATTGCTGATGCAAAAGCAAAAATTGCTGCGTTAGGATTATCTGCTGGTGAGTTAGTTTCTCTTGGTTGGGCATCAGCATCAACATTCCGTGGTGGAGACAAACGCGGTGGTGCAAACGGTGCACGCATTGCTTTAGCGCCTCAACGTGGTTGGGAAGTCAATAAAAAAGCTGTTGAAACTTTAACTAAAATTGAAGAACTCAAAGCATCGACCCAATTGTCATTGGCTGACTTAATTGTGCTTGCAGGTAACCTGGGTGTAGAGCAAGCTGCTCAAGCGGCAGGCTTTAACATTAGCGTTCCATTTGCTCCTGGTCGTGTTGATGCATTACAAAGTCAAACTGATATCGAAACTTTCCAATTGCTACTCGGCGCTGCTGATGGCTTTAGAAACTGGAAGAAAGAAGGTATCAACACACCAGCTGAAATCTTATTGATTGATAAAGCTCAGCAACTGACTTTGACTGCACCAGAGTTAACTGCATTAATTGGTGGTTTACGTGTATTGGGCACCAATTGGGATGGTTCACAACATGGTGTATTCACTCAGCAAGTGGGTGTACTCAGCACAGATTTCTTTACAAACTTACTCGACATGTCGAATGTATGGGCACCTGTTGATTCAACAAGTGAAGTATTTGAAGGCAAAGACCGTAAGACAGGTACAGTCAAATTTACTGCGACACGTAATGACTTAGTTTTTGGTTCAAACTCAATTTTACGTGCCTTGTCAGAAGTTTATGCTCAAGCCGATGGTAAAGAAAAATTTGTTCAAGACTTTGTTGCAGCATGGACAAAAGTCATGAATCTTGACCGTTTTGACTTAGCTTAATTTAAGTCAAAATCAAAAAAGCCAGTTCACATTGAACTGGCTTTTTTTATATACAACATTGAGGTTTTAAACAGTTAATTTATGACCTTCTCGAATACAATAAAAAGGATTAGCAAGTTTTGAGGAAGCTTTAATAGCGTGAGCTAAAGCATGCTCTGGATCTTCACGATTTTCATCTGTTAACTGAAAGGTTCGATAGTGAATCGCAACGGAACGATGGGCTTGTAAATCTAAATGTGCATGGACTGCGTCCTGAGGATTCATATGAACATAGCTCATTAGTTTACGAGGTTCATAAGCTCCAATTGGAAGTAAAGCAACACGCGGTGCCCCATAACGTGCATGTATCTGTTTGAAGTGCCCTGCATAGCCAGTGTCACCAGCAAAAAAACAATGTCCTGTTTTTGCTAAAACCGAAAACCCGCCCCAAAGTGCTTTATTTTGGTCACGTAAACCACGCCCCGAACCATGCTGAGCAGGTGTATAAACAATTCTTAACTCGTGATAAGGAATTTCCTGCCACCAGTCCATTTCAATGACATGGAACTCTTTAGGCAAGTAAAACCCGTTACCTAGCCCTGTATAAATCGGCATTGCGAATTTTTTATGTAGCCATTCAAGCGTTGCTAAATCCATATGATCATAATGATTATGGCTCAGTAAAACTCCATGAATAGTTGGCAACTGTTCCAAGGCAAAACCTGCTGGACATACACGGCGTGGACCACGACCATGCAGTGGACTCGCATAATCACACCATACTGGGTCAGTAATAAAGTTATATGGTCCAATTTGAATAAGTACAGTCGCGTGACCTACAAACCAAACTTGCCAATCATCTAAGTCCGCATGAGGGCGATTTTGTGGCAACGCAATTGGTGTATTAATGCGCGCTTCGTATTCATGTTGAATATCTACATTCCATGTATAAGATTCACGGGTAACTAACCAGCGTAATAGCTCTTTCGATCCCCGTGCTGGTGACCTAGGCTGCTGATTATAAAAACGAGTATCTTTTTCGTGGCCCAATTCAGGATGGCAAAAAGGCGGCTTTATCCAAGTATGCGTCCAACAGGACTGAGTCGGCAATTGATACGTTAATGTCGGCTTGTCTTTCATGGGCTTATTCTATGGTTGTAGCATCGAGAGGATGAATCATACTGTCTTCTATCTTAGCGATTTAAATAAATTAAGCTATGAAACTTACATTTATTTATCATATAAATATCCCTTTTATTTTCATCGCCACCCACACACATCAATCTAAACTGCCACAAAAAAATGTCTAGATATGTTGAGTTTGTGATTCATTAATTACAGTGTGTATTAAAAGCTACTGTATAACATAACAATCCTATATAATAAGCCGCCTATAACGGAAGGAGGAATTTTTTTTATCTCAGTTAATCAATTTTTATAAAATTGCTGATTTTTTTGATATGCATAAAATCGAAAAATATAGCAACATACAAGCTATACATTTATTAACAAAATACTATTAATACACAACTATACAAAGATTTCCTTCTATCAAAGCTTCTACAAATAATAGCCTTTTTCATAATATGAGAAAATTACATATTATTTTTCAAGAGTAATTAAAATTTATGATTAGAATTTAAAATAAATTTGATTGTGAAGCTGGATTAATATATTTTATAAATTAATAATTAAAAAATTTTTCATATTAAATTAATAATGATTTATAAATTTTCATTTATTTTATAAATATCTAAAGCATCTTCACGCTATATACTTTTATGCTTTATACTTTACTTAAATCATAGTAAGACATTTTTTGGATTAGTCTTATGGAATTACGCCATCTTCGATATTTCATCACTGTTGCTGAAGAATTAAATTTTAGTAAGGCCGCTCTCAAACTCTACACCGCACAACCCTCCCTTAGCCAACAAATTAAAGATTTAGAAGAAGATGTCGGAGTACGACTTTTAAATCGCACAAAACGTAAAGTCGAATTAACAGAAGAAGGTGAAGTATTTTTAGAACATGCTCGTTTAACATTGGCCCAAGCTGATAAGGCAGTCGCTTTGGCACGCCAAGTCTCGAAGGCTAAACAACAGCTATTACGCATTGGTTTCGTCCCCATTGCAGAAATGAAAATTTTCCCCTATGTACTGCCAAATCTACGCTTACAACACCCAGACCTTACGATTGAACTATCAAGCTTAAACAATACGGAGCAACTCAAAGCCTTAAAAAGAGGTGAACTCGATATCACCTTTACTCGTGACAATACTGAAACTAATGAAATTCAAAGCCAATTTGTTTTAACAGAACCTCTAATTTTTCTATTACCAAGAAATCATCCGCTCGCCAAATACGAACGTATCCCCGTAAAAGCGTTAAATGGTATAGATTTCATTATTCCTGCTGCTGAACAATCTAGCACCCTGCACAATACTATTTTAGAGTTTACTAAAACTTATAATATTGACCTCAATATTGTACAAAAGGCAGATAGTATTTTACTTAACATTAATTCTGCTGGATCAGGACTAGGATGCACGATTTTACCAGCCTATATTGCTCCGCTAGGCGTTGCTAACACCGTGGTTCGTCCTCTCGATGTTGAATTACCTTCTTTAGATTTATTTGTGAGTTATCGTAAAAATACACAATCTGTTGGTGTTAAAAGATTTATTGATCAGCTCAATAAAGTATTTCATCTTGATAAAAATCAAGATTAAACACCAAAGTTAAATCTACTTTTACTCTTAAATAATAAATTAGTTAGAAAATCTAAATTAAAGTATAAATTAAATGCATTTAATATTTATTTTATACTTTAATGAAGTAATTTAATTTTCGATAAATATATTCTCTTTAATTTATAAAATATTATTAATAAGCATAAAGCATATATAAAACTTAATGTTAAATTAACCAAACAGTAAAAAAATATTTACTAGAGCATATGGAGTGTCGAGTAAATGGTAGCACTATTAAAGCATTTGGGTCGTAGCGTGCGAAATCGACCTCACTTCTTTATTGCTTTATTTGTGGGAGTTATTGCCGGAACTCTATTGACTTGGTTCACCTCATGGAAATGGTCTACTATTTTATTAGTCAGCTGGAATGGTTCGATTGGCTTATATTTATTGCATGTTTTCAAACTAATGAAAAATGCAGATCACTCTCAAATGCAGCAGCAAGCTAAAAAACAAGATGAAAGCAAATGGGTCATTATGCTGATTGTTCTATTGGCTTTAACCATGTGCCTAGTTGCTATTTTAATACAGCTCTCACAGCTTCCTTCTGATCATGCTGCAAAGTTAGGTCATGTGGCTTTAGCTTTACTGACCATTGTTTCTGCATGGCTTTTTATGCATACCGTTTTTGCTCTACATTATGCCCATGATTTTTATATGGCTTTATCTAGAAATGAAGAAAATGGTGGTCTAGATTTTCCGGGAACAAAACAGCCCACTTATCCTGATTTTCTATATTTTAGTTATATTATTGGGACTTCTGCCCAAACTGCCGATGTTTCGATTACCACCAAACACATGCGTCTTTTAAACTTATTTCACGCTGTGTTGTCTTTTGGATTTAATACCACCATCTTAGCGATCTGTATTAACGTTGCTGCTGGCTTTCTTACCAACTAAAACTTGTATTTACAAAATAAAAAAGTCACCCAAATGGGTGACTCTGAACAGCAGAGGTTTACAACAATGAGCCCATCGTGCTTTGTTTTAAGCCTTCACGTTGTTTGATGGTTTCAACATAACGCGTAATAGCAGGATGAGATTCAATCGCGTTCATTTTCAATTGCCATAATAGCATTGCGCCAACACTTACATCTGCTGCCGTAAACTGTTCACCACACACATACGGATTAGCTTCACTAAGTCCTTGTACTAAAGCTTGGTAGGCATCGTTGTAATCACCATAACCAACAAACATTTTTTGCTCAGGTGTTACTTCTATTCCTAGAGCTTTATCAACGCCAGCAGCTTCCCAAGGACCTGCCATCAAAAATAACCAGCGATAGTACAAACCACGTTTAGGATCATCTAATGCAGGAGCTAAACCTTTATCGAAAAATTTATCAGCAAGATAAGCACAGATTGCACCTAGCTCATAAATCACGACATCGCCATCTACCAATACCGGCACTTTTCCAAAAGGATTAATTTTTAGATATTCCGGTGTTTTCATTTCAGTCTTGTATTCAACTTCAATACGTTCACACTCAACACCTAATTCGACTAAAAGCCAGTCGACCACAACACCACGTGATTCTTTGTTAGTATAAAGTTTAAGGCTCATTTTTTATGGCTCCTTGTTTATCGTGATGCTAGTCTACAAGGGTCTTTTGTCAGTTTTTGTCAGTAGTCGTTTGCGATTCTTGCGCCCACCATTGCTGGAACAGTTGTTGTTTAAATGATGGATATAACTCTTGGGTTAAACTTAAGTGTTGAATACGATCAAGTCTAAAATGTCTAAAATCCTGCCTGAGTTCACACCATGCCGCCAACACAATTTTGTCATTAAAATATCCCAAGGCAAAAGGCCACAAGGTTCGAACACTACTTCGCTGTTGTTCATCATGATAATGCATCGAAATTTTGACTTGCTGCCGAATAGCTAACCGCACTTGTTCGACTCGATTTTCATCTACAGGCAGCCATGTGTTAAACGCTCTTAGGGTCGTTTGCTGTAATAAATATTGGCGATGCTCAGGCAAAACAGAATTTAATTTAGCTAAGATGGATGTAGATGATGATTGTAAAGACTGGTCAGGCACACTCTTTAACCAATACAGTGCCAAAAAAATAGCTTCAACTTCATCTTCATTGAGTGTCATTGGTGGTAATACAATGTCTTCTTTAAGCTGAAACCCCAAACCTGCCGATGCATCGATTCTCACACCTTGTGCACGTAGACTATCAATATCACGGTAAATACTACGAACACTAATTCCCATACGTTCAGCCAAGACTTGGGCAGTAACTGGATAACGGAATTCACGGAGTTGTTGTAAAAGATTTAATAAACGAATAGAACGGCTCATTTTTCTCGTCTTATTGTTATTAGACATACAATAAGAGGGAATAAATTCCCCCTTCTTATATCATTCTAAATTACGCTACATCTGCATTAGATAACTTTGCGTACTCTCTTAAAAAGTTATGTAGCTCAGGTACATCTTTAGCAATCGTTAAAGGCTGGAACTGTTGTAATACTTCAATCGAATGCACACCATAGCCTACACCAATACGCGGCATCCCTAAACGCTGCGCCATCTCAAGATCATAGCTACTATCACCAATCATGACTGCACGCTCAACACTCACCCCAGTGACTGTTAATATTTCTTGCAACATGAGTGGATCTGGTTTTGATCGAGTTTCATTGGCTGCGCGAGTCACATCAAAAAGATGAGTACTTTGTGTTTTTGCAATCACACGGTCTAATCCACGACGGTTTTTACCTGTCGCTACGGCAAGCTTTAAACCTTGGGCTTTTAAATCATGGAGTAGTTCAGAAACACCCTCAAACCATGCATCACTAGTCGAGTTCGCAATATAGTGATCGCCATATGCTTTTAAAATCGATTCATGTAGCTCGGGCGCTTCCGGAAACAAAGTTTGCATCACTTCCGGTAAACCTAAACCGATAATACTTTTTGCAGCTTCATCAGTCAGAGTTAACTCATGCTGCTCTGCCGCATGCTGTAAACTTGCAACAATCTGACCAACAGAATTATATAAAGTACCATCCCAGTCAAAAATCACTAATTCGGTTTTCAGACTCATTTTGCTACTCTCAAAGCATCTAATAACTGGGTCATGTCTTCTGGTAAAGGCGCTTCGATCGTCGGATAACCCGGAATATCTAAACGCATCGCATGTAAACACAAACGGCGTGCTTCAGGGCCTGCATAAGCTGTGTTATGCCCGTATTTATCATCACCAATCAAAGGGTGTCCAATACTTAAACCATGTACACGAATTTGATGTGTGCGACCTGATAAAGGTGAAGCATGAACCAACGTGGCATTTTTAAAGCGCTCTGCAACCACCCATTCAGTTTTACTTGGTTTACCTTCTTTAGATACACGTACACGACGCTCGCCATTGGCTAACTCATAGCGGAATAAAGGAGCATCAATGAGTTGCTTATCAAGACTTACCTGACCTTTTACAATAGCTGCATAGGTCTTACGAATTTTGTGTTCACGCAACATATCTTGTAGCAACTTTAAAGTGCTACGTTTTTTACTGATCATGACCAGACCAGAAGTATCACGGTCAATACGGTGAATGAGCTCTAAATATTTTTTGCCTGTCGCCGCACGTAGTGCCTCAATCAAACCATAAGCCACACCACTACCGCCATGTACAGCAATACCAGATGGTTTATTTACAACTAATAGACCTTCATCTTCGTAAACCACACGGCTTAACAAACTTTGTGCCACACCATCACTTACAGGAACAGCTGTTTCATCTTTTTGTTCATAGCGAATAGGCGCAACACGAATTTGATCTCCAATTGCGATTTTGGTCTCGGCTTTAATACGTTTTTTATTCACGCGAACCTGACCTTCACGAATCAAACGATAAATTCGACTCTTTGGTACACCCTTTAAACGTGAAAACAGGAAATTATCGATTCGTTGTCCTGCTTGATGCTCATCCACCTCAAACCAAGTGACACTTTGCCATTGCTGTGTAGAATTCATACTAATATTTAAACCTGAAATTTTACGAAATTTGATTAATAAATGACCGATTA
Source organism: Acinetobacter genomosp. 33YU (assembly GCF_001990725.1). NCBI lineage: Bacteria > Pseudomonadati > Pseudomonadota > Gammaproteobacteria > Moraxellales > Moraxellaceae > Acinetobacter > Acinetobacter genomosp. 33YU. The sequence goes on from NZ_LFZQ01000004.1 coordinate 236,738, forward strand.
GCTTAGTTTTTTCACAAGAAATCTAAGCTTAGCCCATAGGCAGATGCTGCAAGGTTTGATATAGTCAGCGCACGGATACCGCCGTAAGTGAACATCTAATGGGAATTTTCCCTGATTGAAACCTCAATCAAAATGATGCTTTCATCACCAGCTCGGATTGGTCCTAAAGAATTATGCCGACGCCGAAGGCTTATTATATCGGCAAAATGACAAACTGTTGCGTTTAATTCAGTTTGTTCAAAAAAATATGTTACCAACTCTAGTTGGTTATGGAACGTAAACTGATACACATCAGACAAATCGATCCTTAATGTTGCCTTCAGGCTAAAGCGTTGATGCATTGGAACTGCCGAAAGCACCGATACGATGAGCATTCCGTATCAAACTTCCAATAAAGAAGTCACTTTGCGGCCAATGACAGTGAAAGTCATTAACCAATGCACCGCTCACCCGCCAGTGAAGCAAAAAGGAATTCCGATTTAAAGGTTGAAGCAGTATTGCCTACATCACAGACGAGAATCGAAGCTAAGGCTAAATGTAGCCGGTAACAGATGACTCAGACCACAAGTATTTTGAGATCTGGGAAATGATCCGTCATGTTCGATGTTCGTTCAGAACCTTTAAGTTTGTTTGGTTTGTTTGTGTGAGTCACTATTAGGTGTCACACCCATGAAACGTATGTTGATTAATGCAACTCACGCCGAAGAAGTTCGCGTTGCACTTATCACTGGTAATCGTCTTTACGATTTTGATTTAGAGAATCGTACCCGAGAACAGAAAAAATCCAATATCTATAAAGGCCATGTCACCCGCGTAGAACCTTCATTAGAAGCTGTTTTTGTTGAATACGGCGCAGGTCGTCAAGGCTTCTTGTCTATGCGTGAAATTGCGAATAGCTATTTCCAGGCAGATCCTCGTCAGACTTCAAACATTCGTGAACTTATTACTGAAGGCACAGAGCTTTTAGTTCAGGTTGAAAAAGAAGAACGTGGTAATAAAGGTGCAGCCCTTTCTACTTTTATTTCTTTAGCAGGTCGCTATTTAGTTCTTATGCCAAATAACCCTAAAGGTGGCGGTATCAGCCGTCAAATTTCGGGTTCAGTACGCGAAGAGTTAAAAGAAATTTTAGCCTCTTTAAATGTACCTCGCGGCATGAGCGTGATTGTACGTACTGCTGGTATTGGCCGTACTCAAGAAGAATTACAGCTTGATTTACAGCACTTACTTGACCTTTGGGCACAAATTCAAAGTACAGCAAGCTCTGGCCCTTCTCCAATGCTTGTTCACCAAGAAGCTGGTGTTGTAACACGCGCAATTCGTGATTACTTACGTGATGACGTTGCTGAAATTTTAATTGATAGCGAACAAGCTTATAACGAAGCTTATAACTTTGTTAAAGCAGTCATGCCTCGTCAATTAGACAAATTAAAAACTTATACTTTAAATGAGCCATTGTTTGCTCATTTTGGTATTGAAAGCCAAATTCAAACTGCTTACGAGCGTGAAGTAAAACTTCCATCTGGCGGTTCAATCGTGATTGACCAGACTGAAGCTTTAGTTTCAATCGATATTAACTCTGCGAAATCAACTCGCGGGCATGATGTTGAAGAAACTGCACTGAACACAAACCTTGAAGCAGCAGAAGAAATTGCTCGCCAGCTTCGTCTTCGCGACATTGGCGGTTTAGTTGTAATCGACTTCATCGATATGACTAAAGAACGCAACCAACGTATGGTTGAAGCAAAACTTCGTGAAGCAACCCAGAGCGATCGTGCCCGTATCCAGTTCGGTCAGTTGTCTCGTTTTGGCTTAATGGAAATGAGCCGTCAACGCTTACGTCCATCGCTTGAAGAAGCAACAGGTTATGTATGCCCTCGTTGTCATGGTACAGGCATGGTTCGTGACCTACGTTCGCTTTCTCTTTCAATCATGCGTAAAGTTGAAGAGATTGCTCTTCGTGAACGTCATGGTGAAGTTCAGGTTGAAGTTCCAGTTGAAATTGCAGCCTTCTTGCTTAATGAAAAACGCCATAGTCTGGTGTATTTAGAGCAAACTTCTGGTGTACGTGTGACTGTATTACCTCACCCGCACTTAGAAACTCCGCATTACGAAATTGCGTATAACCCAGACGGTTTTGCTCCATCTAGTTATGAACGTACTGAAGCAACTCGCTCAAGCGAAAAAGAGCTGGGTTATGAGTCTTCTGAATGGCATTTAGAAGAAGCAGATCACGGGCATGCACATGCAACAGCTCAAACTTCAAATAATGCTCCAGCTCAGAAAAAAGCAAACCAAGCAAGTCAACCTGTAGCACAGCAAGCTGTAGCTCAAAAAGCGGCAAGTCCTTGTGCATGGTTAGAAAACTTATTTGTTCAAAAACAAGCGCAAACTGTTGATCAATCTCGTTCAGCACAAAATGCCGCAGCTGCGATTGAGCAAATGGTAAATACTGGTGCTGTTAGCCGTGGTCAGTTTGGTCAAGTGGCTGTACCTCCTGTTGCAGAAGTTGCGCCAGTTCAGTCAAATAATGCTTATATTTCACAGTCACCTGTGAAACAAGAAGTTCGTGAACATGTTGAAAAAGATGATAGATCTCAACAACAACGTCAGAACAACAAAAAGCGTAAACATAAAGAGCAACGTGAACAGCATCAGCAAGCTCATGAACAACAACATCAAGTTCATGAAGAAGTGGTTCAATTGTCACGCCAAGAGCAACGTGAATTAAAACGTCAGCAAAAGCGTCAACAACACCAAGATCAGCAACATCAAAATAATGATGTACAACAAACTGAGAATGTTGTTCCACGCCGTGATCGTAATAATCAACAACGTCCAAACCGTCCAAATCGCCATCGCGATCCAAGCGTATTAAATGAAAATCAAAATACGCCAGCGGCACCAGTAGTTGTTGATGAAAAACAAGTTAAAGTAGATGTAATTGACGCACCTAAACATGATGTCATGAACACAGCTTTAATCATCAACGTTGACCAAGGTCAAAGCGAAATTGTTGCGCTAACGCCTGAACAAAAGGTTGAACATGTTGAAGCGGCTCCTGTTGAAGTTGCTCAAGAGCCAACTCCTGCACCAGTTGTAGAAGAGAAAGCTGTTGTTGCAGAAACAAAAGAAGCGCAACCAACTAAAGAAGCTACTCAGCCTCAAATCCAACGTGCTAGCAACGATCCTCGTATGCGTCGTCGTCAGCAACGTGAAGCTAAACAAGCTAAAGCAGCTACTCCAACTGTTACGCCATCGCAAATTCCAACTTTGGCACAATACACAATTGGTAGCTTAATTCGTCACGTATATGGCGAAGACTGCACTGTGTTAATTGAACAATTTGGTTTAGTACCAACGTTTAATCGTGCTTTGCAGAAGTTTACGGCACAGTACGCAAGTACTTTGGTGGTTGAAGTAACTTCAGAAACAGAAGAGAAAAAACCGGTAACTCGTGATGCAGAACTTCCAAGCCATAAACCAGCTGAAGAAGCAGAACCAGCACCAGTGCTTCCACTTACTCCATCGCAAGCGCCGACTCCACGTGTTGCAAATGATCCACGTGAACGTCGCCGTTTAGCAAAATTGGCTGCTGAGCAAGCATTTGAGCAAGTGAAGCAACAACACTCTACTCAAGAAGAAGTAGCTACCCCTGCTCCTGTAGTAGAAGAAACTGTTGTTGCTCCTGTTGCTGAAACACAAGCGCCTGTTGAATCAAAGCAACAACCGCTTGAGCTTGATCAAGTAACTGAGGTGGCATCTAGCGTAGAAGAAGCGCCAGTTGAAGCTGTAGTAGAGGCTCCAATTGCGAAACAGCCAAAAGCAGCGGCAAAAGCTAAAGCAGCTCAAGAACAAGCTGCTGAGTCAACTGAAGCTCCGACAGAGAGTGAATCAGAAGATTCTAAAGCTGATAAGGACAAACCAAGTCGTCCTCGTCGCCCTCGTGGCCGTCCACCAAAAAAAGCTAATCCTGTAGCTGAGTAAGCCATTTGCTCAATTGCAGCTAATTTAAACAAACCTAGTCATTTCGATGACTAGGTTTTTTTTGTTATTTTTAACCAATTAGGTTGATTGCACTAGAAGAAAAGTTTTAAAAGCATGGTGAACCATGAAAACTATTGGACTTTTTGCCCACACAACCTTTTTTGGATTGATCGAAAAATAAATAGGATTGATATGAGCCAGACAACACAGACCGATATCATTACTCTTGGTGATGTTGCCACAAGACTTCCTAGCTTCATTCCCAAAGTACCCCATATCCTAAATGGTCTTAAACAGGCTTATTTAAGAACATCACATACTCCAACAGGTTTGGGTATTGCTTTTGAAAAAGCTGTTAAACGGAATCCAAAAGGCACGGCATTATTATTTGAAGATCAAAGTTATTCTTATGAAGCTTTAAATGAATGGGCAAACCAGATTTCTCATTACTATCTTTCTATTGGAGCGCGTAAAGGGGACGTCATTGCTGTAATGATTGAAAACCGCTCCGAGCTAATCGCAACAATTGTTGGTTTGGCTAAAATTGGGGTGACCATTGCACTTGTGAATACATCTCAAGTCGGTAAAGTTCTCGCCCATAGCATCAATCTCGTAAAGCCAATTGCTGTTATTGCGGGTGAAGAAGTTCGAGCAGCTATTGATGAAATTCGCCAAGATTTAAATGTTCCTAAAGACCGTTTTCATTGGTTTGCAGATCAAGCAACACGTCAAAATGCAGGTAAAGCACCTCAAGGTTATGCGAATCTAGCTGAAAAAATTGATCAATTTCCAAAATTTAACCCATCGACTACTCGTTCTGTGACGGGTAATGATGGCCTGTTCTATATCTACACCTCTGGTACAACAGGTTTGCCAAAGGCTGTTATTTTCAAGCACAGTCGCTGGACATTAGCGTATGGCACTTATGGTCATATCTTAAACTTAGGCCCAGATGACGTTATGTACGTTACCTTACCGCTTTATCATGCAACAGGTGTGGTGGTTTGCTGGTGTGGTGTAATCGCAGGCAGCTCTACTCTTGCTATTCGACGTAAATATTCGACTAGCGCATTCTGGAAAGACGTTCAAAAATTTAATGCGTCTGCAATTGGTTATGTTGGCGAACTTTGCCGTTACCTAATGGATGCTCCAGTTACCGAACTTGACCGTAACCACCGCGTCACCAAAATGATCGGTAACGGCATGCGTCCAAACATCTGGGACAAGTTCAAACAACGTTTCGGCGTTAAAGAAGTGCTTGAACTTTATGCATCGAGCGAAGGTAACGTTGGATTTAGCAATATTTTCAACTTCGACAACACAGTTGGCTTCTCTCCTACACCATATGCCATTGTTCAGTTCGATAAAGAGAAAAATGAGCCTATCCGCGACAAAAACGGCTGGTGTCAAAAAGTTAAAGCAGGTGAGGTTGGCCTACTAGTTGGAAAAATTACTAGCCGCTCTCCATTTGACGGTTATACAGACCCTGAAAAGAACAAATCTGTAATTTGGAAAGATGTTTTCAAAAAAGGCGACTCTTATTTCAACACAGGTGATTTAGTTCGAGATATTGGTTTCCGTCATGCTCAGTTTGTGGACCGTCTAGGCGACACTTTCCGCTGGAAAGGTGAAAACGTATCGACCACTGAAGTGGAAAACATGGTATGCGAATACGAAAAAATTGCTGAAGCTGTCGTTTATGGTGTAGAAATTCCAAATACCAATGGTCGTGCTGGTATGGCAGCCATCACGCTGGCAGATGGTGAAGAGTTAAATGACGCAGATTTAACCGAAATGGTGTCTGTCTTTAAGAAGTGCTTGCCTGCTTATGCCGTACCTGTGTTTTTACGTGTACAAAAAAAGGTCGAAACAACAGGTACTTTTAAATATCAGAAGAATAAACTGAAAGAAGATGCGTTTAATCCGAGCAAAACTTCTGAACGTTTACTCGCTTTATTGCCTGGTGCAAACAGTTATTGTGACATCACAACTGAAATTTTTGACAACATTCAGGCATATAAATACCGTTTTTAGTTCATTTTTTAGCTAAACAAGAGGAAATCGTGCTTTTTATAGGCAATCATGCAAATGTTTTTAAATTTCCTCTTGTGTTAGTTGAATAACTTGCTAAAATACGCGACATCAAAACGATACAGTGTTTAGAAGTATTACTTCTCTCTGAGTCAATACGAGTTTGATTGCTTAAGAAAATCATAGATTTTCTCTTGCACTCGGGTAAAACGTTGTTTTACTTAATCCTCGCTCAGGGTCGTTAGCTCAGTTGGTAGAGCAGCGGACTTTTAATCCGTTGGTCCCGCGTTCGAGTCGCGGACGACCCACCACTTATCTGTTTTGAACCTATTTGGGTCGTTAGCTCAGTTGGTAGAGCAGCGGACTTTTAATCCGTTGGTCCCGCGTTCGAGTCGCGGACGACCCACCAAATTCTAAAAAGCCTCTCACAATTTGAGAGGCTTTTTTATTGTTATCTTATTTTCTTTTTATGACTAAAAGATGACGATGCATTTGCGATTTAAAACCTCTCCAACCCAACTCATAAAAACTTCTAATCGTTTTGGAATATAGCTTCTGTTGGGATATAAAATGTTAAGTGGAAGTGATGCTGCACTATAAGCACTCAACACTTCAACTAAAATACCTTGCTCTATTTTATCTTGAACATCGTAGTAAGGAACTTGAATAATCCCCAAGCCCGCACAAGCCGCAGCACTATAAGCTTCGGTATTATTTACACTTAAAGCACTATCCATCATGACGGTTCCACCCGAATATACAAATACGCCCTGCTTTTCGCCTACAGCTCCCGCGTAGTTAATCAGTTTGTGCTGTGATAGATCTTCTAATTGTTCAGGCGTACCGTACTGTTCTAAGTAATGGGGGCTTGCACAGTTCACCATGACCAAATGACCAATCAATCTTGCAATTAAACTACTGCTATCTAGCTCACCTACCCGAACAACACAGTCAATCCCCTTTTCAATTAAGTCAGTCATGTCATCAGAACTATTGAGCTGCAAATGAATATCTGGATAACGATGATAAAAATCTGACAACTCAGGAATAATCACTTGATGCACAATCCGACTGGGCATTGAAATTTTTAATGTGCCGCGATAATGCTGTTTTTGCGTCTGGATCAGTTGTTCTAATTGTTCATAGTCAAACAACAAGTTTTGACACTCTGGCAATATTCGCTGTCCATCTTGCGTCAAGCTTACTTTACGAGTGGTGCGGTGAAATAAGCGTACGCCATAGTGAGTTTCAAGTTGTTGAATGGCACTGGTTACCGTTGAGCGAGGTAGATCGAGTCGATGTGCCACTTCACTAAAGCTTTGCCGTTTAGCGACTTCTGTAAAAATAAAAAATTGCTGCAACCGATCCATTTTAATTGTTCGTATTTTCTGAATAGTTAAACCAAACTAGCATAATTGATCAAAAATTACCGCCAATCTAGACTAAAAACACATTAGAACAAGTCATCATAGGAATAACCATCATGGCAACTCATACGCTTAAAGATAAAGTTGTATTGATTACAGGCGGCGCAAAAAACTTAGGTGGACTCATTAGCCGTAAATTTGCAGAACACGGTGCGAAAATCGCAATTCACTACAATAGTTCAGAAACACAAGCAGATGCCGAACAAACACTCGCAGATGTAAAAGCATTCGGTGTAGATGCTGTTTTAATTCAGGCAGACCTAACTCATATCGATAACATCGAAAAACTTTTCATAGATACCAAACAGCATTTTGGTGGAATTGATATTGCCATTAATACAGTTGGAAAGGTTTTAAAGAAATCATTTTTAGAAACCACAGAACAAGAGTTTGATAGCATGAGCGATATCAACTCAAAAATTGCCTATTTCTTTATTCAATCGGCAGGTCGTCATTTAAATGACGGCGGAAAAATCTGTTCAATCGTGACTTCTCTTCTGGCAGCCTACACGGGTCTCTATTCAACCTACGAAGGTTTAAAAGCACCTGTTGAGCATTACACCCGCGCTGCATCGAAAGAATTTGGAGATCGCCAAATTTCTGTGACTGCTGTTGCACCCGGCCCCATGGATACACCTTTCTTTTATGGTCAGGAGTCTGCCGAAGCAGTCGCTTACCATAAATCTGCTTCAGCTTTAGGTGGACTTACTAAAATTGAAGATATTGAACCTCTAGTTCGCTTTTTGGTGACCGATGGTTGGTGGATTACCGGCCAAACCATTTTCGCAAATGGCGGTTATACTACCCGCTAAAATTAAAAAAGCCGCATCTCATCATGCGGCTTTTTCTTTAAGACTATTGGATTATAAAAACTCTTCTAGTACCGAGTTTAAGAAAATATGCCCTTGCTCAGTACATGCTAAACGAGCACTATCCTCTACCAATAACTTTCTCGAACGTAGTGAAGTAAGTACCTCTTTTAGCCTCTCTAAACTTAAACCAGTACGCTGTTCGTATAAGTCAGCGTTTACCCCATCATTTAAGCGTAAGGCATTCATCATAAACTCAAAAGGTAGCTCATCTGCCTCAATCTTTTTCATTTGCAAATGTTCGGCTGGAACCTTAGCTAAGTAATCTTTCGGTAAACGGGTCTTTTGGAAACGGTACACGCCATCTGGCTGTGTTACTTTGCCATGCGCACCTGCACCAATCGCAAGATAATCACCAAACTCCCAGTAATTTAAATTATGGGCTGAAGGTTGTTCTTTACGCCAAGCCGACACTTCATAGTTTACAAAGCCATTTGCTTTTAAATAGGCTTCACCTTGCTCTTGAATATCTTCTAATACCTCATCTTGAGGTAAAACAGGCTGAGTTCGGAAAAATACGGTATTTGGCTCAATAGTAAGTTGATACCAACTGATATGTGTCGCACCATGCTCTACAGCCATCTTTAAGTCATAAAGTGCTTGCTCTAACGTTTGCTCAGGCAGACCATGCATCAAATCGACATTAACTCGCTTAAAACCTGCTAGTCTTGCCTGCTCTATTGCATCCATAGCATTGTTTGCTGAATGAATACGTCCAAGCTTTTGCAAGTGATCGGTATTAAAAGTCTGTATACCAATCGACAAACGGTTAATACCCGCTTCTAAATAGCCTGCAAACGGGTCATGTTCCAGTGTTCCCGGATTAGCTTCTAAGGTAATTTCACAGTCATCTTCAAAGTTAAGCCGTGACTTAAGCTGCTTAAATAGCCATGCATAACCTTTGGCAGAAATGAGTGAAGGCGTTCCACCCCCAATAAATACACTGTGAATTGAACGCCCTTGGGCCATCTCAACTTGAGTTTCGAAGTCGGCTACCAACGCTTTTAGATAAGTTTGCTCGAGTTCTGCCGAAAGCGCACCATCAGGCACGGCATGCGAGTTAAAGTCGCAATAAGGACATTTACGCACGCACCAAGGCATGTGGATATATAAAGATAACGGAACAGAAGCAGGATTTAATACAGCCAAGGAACAAGGTCCAATTTACACAATATTTCTATTTTAACATGACTGCATCAATGGACTTATGAAAACATACCTTAATTGCTTTAGACTGTTCTTAAACATACTTAAATATTGATAAAAATGATGAAATTCTCTAGTCAACTTTTCCTGATCTTACCCTTAGCTATGGGAATCGGTGTTGCCATGGCTTTTCAAACTGCAATTAATGCTCAGCTTCGTGAGCAACTACACTCACCTTTGCAAGCGGCATTATTATCATTTTTCATAGGTACTATTGTTTTAGCCATTATGGTGTTCTTCCAAAGTGCTGAAAAACCCACTTTAAGTGAAATATCTAATATTCCATGGCTTCTTTGGACCGGAGGATTCCTTGGGGTTTATGCAATTAGCATGAGCATTTATACTGCACCTAAGCTTGGTTTTTTAACCTTTACAGGGCTAGTCGTTTTTGGACAATTGGTTATTTCTATGTTGCTTGACCATTTTGGATGGTTAGGTACAGACAAAACTCCTGTTACATGGCAACGGTTCCTAGGTGGAGTGGTGATCTTTGTTGGTGTGTTACTCACCCTACAGCGCTAGTTTCATTTTTATATTTATAAAGAGTATCTTTTGTGTCGAATGTCACGTCGTTTCGGACTGAATTAAAACAACTCTTCCATTTAATGCTACCTATTTTAATTACGCAGTTTGCTCAAGCAGGGTTCGGATTAATTGACACCATTATGGCAGGGCATTTATCTGCAGCCGACTTAGCAGCAATTGCTGTAGGGGTCGGTTTATGGATCCCAGTCATGCTCCTGTTCAGTGGCATCATGATTGCAACTACACCGCTAGTTGCAGAGGCAAAAGGCGCTAGAAATACAGAACAAATTCCTGTCATTGTTCGTCAGTCATTATGGGTTGCCATTATTTTAGGTATAATGGCTATGCTCATTTTGCAGCTTATGCCGTTTTTCCTACACGTGTTTGGTGTTCCAGAAAGCTTACGACCTAAAGCAAGCTTATTCTTACATGCCATTGGGTTAGGTATGCCAGCCGTCACCATGTACGCAGCGCTACGTGGCTATTCAGAAGCTTTAGGCCACCCACGCCCTGTCACCGCGATTAGCTTATTGGCCTTAGTGGTTTTAATCCCTCTAAACATGATTTTCATGCATGGCTTAGGGCCAATTCCTGCTTTAGGTAGCGCAGGCTGTGGCTTTGCAACATCCATTTTACAATGGCTCATGCTGATTACTTTAGCTGGCTATATTTATAAAGCTTCAGCTTATAGAAATACATCTATTTTTAGCAGATTTGATAAAATTAACCTGACTTGGGTTAAAAGAATCTTACAGCTTGGTCTGCCAATTGGTTTAGCGGTGTTCTTTGAAGTAAGTATTTTTAGTACAGGGGCATTGGTGCTTAGTCCACTGGGTGAAGTATTTATTGCTGCGCACCAAGTGGCTATTTCAGTTACTTCGGTGCTGTTTATGATTCCGCTTTCACTTGCGATTGCCTTAACCATTCGCGTGGGAACCTATTATGGTGAAAAGAACTGGGCTTCTATGTACCAAGTGCAAAAGATTGGTTTGAGCACAGCAGTATTTTTTGCTCTATTGACCATGTCATTTATTGCTCTAGGCCGTGAACAAATTGTCTCGGTTTATACTCAAGATATAAATGTTGTACCTGTTGCGATGTATTTACTCTGGTTTGCAATGGGTTATCAGTTAATGGATGCTCTACAGGTCAGTGCTGCTGGCTGTTTAAGGGGTATGCAAGACACCCAAGCGCCGATGTGGATCACCTTAATGGCGTATTGGGTAATTGCTTTTCCAATCGGGCTTTACTTGGCACGTTATACCCATTGGGGCGTAGCTGGCGTATGGCTAGGTTTAATTATTGGCTTAAGCATTGCCTGTGTTTTACTGCTCTCGCGGCTTTATTTAAATACCAAACGATTAAGTCAAACCTAATAAAAAAGCCGATGAAACATCGGCTTTTTTTATTTTATGCAGACTTTGCCCGCGGGCTTGCTCCAATTTGCCAGACAAAAGGTAAATCCGTACGGTTTACTTCCCAATCTCCAATCACTTTTTCTTTGTAAATAAGCGGATTATGTGAAGACACAGTACGCGTATTACGCCAGAAACGGTCAAGTTGTTTCGCTTGGCTACTTGCTGATGCACCTAATGCATTAAATAACTGACTTGTTAGATCGAGCACTAGGTTGGAAATTACCACCTGCCCTTGTGCCGACTCAAGCTCGGCATCTACATTAAACTGATGCTCTTTCACTTCAGACTCGGCAAAATGACTTTCATAAGCCTTTTGCAAGGCCTCGGCCGTTTTTAAGGTGATTGCCAGACTTGCATAGGCTTGAGCTGAGGCTTTACCCACTACTTGTAAAACTTGCGGATCATGACGAACCAAGTCACCATTACCATGACTAAAAATACGTTTACGGTCACGGATTTCTTGACTAAACGTCTCGACTGCGGCACGTGCAATACCTGTTAATGTTGCGAGATGCACCACCTGATAAAAAGCGGTTTGATACTTAAAACGTTGATCAAATGGAATGAGGTTTGAAGCTGGCAAATGGACCTGATGTACTTTTAAAGTACCACTGCCTGTTGTCTTTTGACCAAAACCATCCCAGTCATCCAGCACACTTACACCTGTTTCATGACGGTAAATAGCAGCAATCACATGACGGTCGTTCACTTCATCGTAGGCAAATAAATCAATCCAGTCTGCAAAAATACTTCCTGTTGAATAGTACTTTTCACCATTTACGACCAAGTTACCCGAAGCGTCTTTTGTGACACGTGTAACGACATCACCAATCTGTACATTTCCAACTTCTGTCCATGCATTTCCGACTAAATCGCCTTGTACAAAGCGCTGAAACCAAACCTCCTGTGAATGCTCTTTATGAGCAACCAAACGGTCTTCAACGAATGCAAAATGCCCTCGTAGTGCTTGTACAATATTGGAGTCAGCTTCTGCTAACTCTGCTAAAAGCTGGAAAAGTTGAGGTAATGAAACCCCATCTCCACCATATTTACGGGGTACTCGTACAGCACCCAACTTAGCTTCTTTTAGCCACTGAATCGGTTCAAAAGGCAAGATTCGTTCTTTTTCCCGTTGAATTGCCCCTTGTGCAATTTTTTCAAAAATGGGACGGAATCTGTTTGCTACCTTTTCATAATCAGCGCCTACAGACAGTTCTTCTAATTCAATTTGAGCTGTTGTCATTGTTATTCTCCTAATCTTGTCTTTTCTTGAATTTAGCTCCATGCATGACGAGGTGGCTGGACTCCATTGAGGTAATAGTTACCGACAATGTGATACTTCCAGCGCACAGGGTCATGCAAGGTATGGGTACGGGCATTGCGCCAGTGACGGTCAAGGTTGAGTTCAGATAAAGTAGAACGCGTACCCGACAACTCAAAAAGTTTATTGGCTGCCAAAATAGCAATTTCTGTAGTGAGTACTTTTGCCTCGGCAACCAATAGTGTGGCTTGGTTTACATGCTCTTCGGTGGTGTCAGCAATGGCCTGATCAATTGCATCTCCAGCCAAGTCCAGTACCGCTTCTGCTGCACGCAATTTAATTTTTAAATCACCAATGTTTGCAATCGTGTAAGGGTCATCACTGGCTTTTTCCAGACCTGAATCAACCCATGCACGGCTATGATTTTTGACGTATTGAATCGTTTCTTCAATTGCACCACGCGCGATACCAGCATCAACCGCAGCCTGAATAAACTGAGAAATAGCGCCTGCTGGTGTTGGACGTTCAAATGCTTGGTAAATCGGAACAATATATTCTTCACCTACTGGAACCTGATTTAGTTCTACCGTGCCACTAGCCGTAGTACGTTGTCCAAAACCAGACCAGTCATTAATAATATTGACCCCAGATGTTTCCCGTGGAACAAGCGCGGCATAAGGTTGCCCCTGTTCATTTACAGCAACAATTGGAATCCAATGTGCGAGCAAAGCACCCGTTGCAAAGAATTTTTTGCCGTTAATTTCATAACCCTCTTCGGTCTTTTCAAGTTTAGTTGTGAGGTCCGCGACTGTCTTACTATGTTTTTCGGAAAATGCGTTGCCAAAACGAATTCCTCTTAACACCAAGTTAAAAAAGAATTGTTGCTGTTCAGGTTTCGCATCTAGTCTTAAATGCTCAATAAAAGCCAAATGGTTTTGTGGCAACTGAGCAAGAGATGGATCAACACTCGCAATTGTTTTGATCACTTCCGCTAAAGTTCGATACTTAACTTGCGCGCCACCAAACTGCTTCGGCACAGTAATAGCCCAAAGACCGCTTTGTGAGAACTGTTGAATTTCATTTAAGGGTAAACGGCGTTCTCTGTCCCGCTCAGATGCTTCTTGAGCAAACTCTTGAGCAAGTTGCTTGGCAACCTCAATTGCCTCTTCATCAGAACGGATAATTTGTGCGTCTTTGGTCTGTTCAAATACAGATAAAGGAACCGCTTGAGAGCGACCATAGGATGAGTTTAGACTGGTCATAACTTTTATTGTCTCTATTTCTTATTTAACATGCCATTCACCTTAGCACTAAAAAAACAGTGACTTTATAGATATTAAAGCTTTGTTTATGAAATGAATTTTAAAAAGCTTTTCACATTTTTTACTTTAAAAATAACATATTGTTTTTCGAAAATATTCTTACACGCGCTAAACAATTTCATATAGGCTTTTTAAGTTTTGTCACCTATGATCAAAACTAGACAATATTATGTTGTAGTCAACGAGGTATCGAAGATATGGCAAAAAGTGCAAGTTCACCTGGCAAACGATTTATGAAACTTGCAGGAATGACCGCGAGCATTGCAACAAAAACCGTTTCTAATTCGATTCGAAACCTGGCTGCGGATGAAGAACAGAAACTAGCTGCAAAAACTAAATTGTTTCAAGATATCGGTCTACAGATTGCAGACACCTTAGGCGAAATGAAAGGTGCTGTCATGAAAGTTGGGCAAATTGCATCGCAATATAAAGATATCTTCCCGCCAGAAGTTGCTAAAGCGATATCAAAACTACAACGCCAAGCTCCAGCCATGCCTTTTGCAGCGATTCAGCAACAAGTTGAACGTGAGCTTGGGAAGCCACTCAATGCCGCCTTTAAATCTTTTGATGAACAGCCTTTTGCCGCTGCATCAATTGGACAAGTCCACAAAGCAGTTTTGCCAAATGGCCAACAAGTTGTGGTTAAGGTTCAATATCCCGGTGTTGATGAAGCCTGTGAAAGTGACTTAAAACAAGTGCGTTTAGCCCTTCGTTTAATGGGTGTACTTAAAATTGATAAAAAACTGCAAGATCAACTTTTTGCAGAGATTCAAGATAGTCTGTCAGCAGAGCTTAACTATGAAATTGAGGCTCAAAATCTTGAGGTCTTTAAAACTTTTCATAGCAAGTTAGATGATAAAATTATTATCCCGACTGTTTATAAAGATTACTCTTCAAGACGAATTTTGACCTTAAGTCTTGAACAAGGTGACAGTATTGAAACTGCGAGTTCTTGGCCTATCGAAATTCGCAATACAATTGGCCGTCGTTTAATCCGTGCTTTGGGTCAGGAAATGTTCTTTTTAAAACGTTTTCACTGCGACCCTCACCCAGGTAACTTTGCCTTCCGCCAAGATGGCAGTGTCATTATTTATGACTATGGCAGTGTTAAAACGCTTTCCAATGAAATTGTCTATAGTTTCAAACGATTGGTGAATGCAGCTCGTCATGAAGATATTGATCTTATTGAAACTGAGTTACTTGCCCTGCACTCTTTAACCGAGAAAGGTAAATTCCCGAGCGATCTTTATAAACTCTGGATTGAAGTGTTATTGCGTCCACTTACTACAAGCTATGACTTTGCAGAGAACTCATCACATCATGATGGCATGTTACTTGTGAAGAAGTCTTTAAAATATTGGGATGTCTTTAAGCCTTCACCAGATACCTTAATGGTCAATAGAACCATTTCAGGACACTACTGGAACCTCATTCACTTAAAAGTACATGACAACCTGAATGATTTATTTGAAGAACTTGTTCCACCTTCTAACTAATTCCATGAACTGATCCATGTAGCCTTTTGAGGTTGCATTGACTTATTTAATGTTATGTTATAACATTTCTTTAATCAAAAATAATTTAGGACAATCTCTCATGCGTAAAGATATTCATCCTGCTTATCAACAAGTGTTATTTCATGACACTAATGCAGACGTCTACTTCTTAATCGGTAGTACTCTTCAGTCTAAACAAACCAAAGAATATCAAGGAAAAGTCTATCCTTATGTGACCCTTGATATTTCAAGTGCTTCGCACCCTTTCTATACAGGTGAAGTACGTCAAGCAAGTAATGAAGGCCGTGTTGCAAGCTTTAACAAACGCTTCGGTCGCTTCAGTCGTAAGAGTTAATCTTGCGTTAAGATTTGACCAATACACTAAAATCATTGGAAGCCTAAGACTATCTCCTCCACTTAGGCTTCTTTTTTTATGTGCATTTTTTCAAACTTCTTTCAGTTGTGTATAAACTAAAACTTATCCACAAATTTGTCTAAAAACGCTTCTGATTATTTTCAACAACTCATCATTTTTTTATAGCTCCCAAGCTTTCAAAGCATGTATTCGATGCTATGCTTAAGCCCCATTTGATAGGAAGTTTAAGATTATGGCACAAGAGTTACTTGCCCAATTACAAGCAGGCACAGCAAAATTTTCAGACGTTTTAGCTCATATTGAAGCACGTTACCAACATACTCCAACAGCTTTTCAAAATGGTGCACAGCATAACGCTGCGACTGAAAATCAAGGCAGTGCGAAAGTTTTCTCTTTTGCCAAGTTACAAGGTTTAGACCAAGCACAAACTTTAAGTTTATTTGCAGAGCACTATGCATCTGTATTGGCTACCCCAGAAGGAACTGATCATCAAAATATTCGTCAGTTTATGCAAAATGGTTGGGATGGTGTGAAGTTTGAAGGTCAGGCTTTAACTGAAAAGTAATTAAGTATTTGTGAATACACGACGGAGTCTTACCGTTTATTCTCAAATGAAAGTAGCTAATTCTGTTACTTTGGTTTTGCCCAAAGTAACCAAAGGCATTTGTCATCAACAGAACCTGTTCCCCGATTGCACTTATCCAATATTTTGCAAAAACAATATATAGCTGATTTCAGTCAGGCTGTTGATGACTTTAACGCGTATCAAATCCCAAAATAAATCAGATGTTTTTAATTCGTCATTTACTATCGTGACAAGCGGCATGGATGCCGCTGTTTTGCTGTGCTACATGGATGTAGCATCAGCGAAACAAAAGATTTTTGCTTACTTTTGATCTCTCAAAAGTAAGGTATGCCTATACAAATGGCCTTGGAGAATATCTTAAAACGGAGGCCGTGCAGTATATATCGCTCCTTAAACATTTGAATAATCAGTTGCCTGCTACCCAATAATAAGTCGCCAAACCCAAACACGTAAAAATTAACGACCCAATTAAATGAATAGAAATTGCCAACATCGCCATTCCCAACTTACCACTTTGCAATAAAGTCACAATCTCAATCGAGAACGTTGAAAATGTAGTTAAAGCACCACAAAAGCCAGTGATTACGAAAAGCTTATAATTCGGACTCAAATCACTATGAGCAAAATAAGCCATCGCAAAACCAATAATAAAGCCACCGACTAAATTAACAGTGACAGTACCCAATGGAATTTGCGGATAAACTGGATTCAGTTTTAAACCTAAAAACCAACGCAACCACGCCCCTAGAACTGAGCCTAAAGCAATTGAAAGTAAAGGATAATACATAGAACCACCCCTTTAGTGAGATGCTAAAAGAGCAAAAATTAATGAAGGAAAATATGACATGGCGTACTCCAAAAATAAGCAGAGTACGCAATAACCTACGTACCCAGCGATATAAATATATGAGGGTAACGTAGGCATCATTAGCCGATATGGCGGTTTTTCAAGGGAGGAATGCCATCTCCCCGTTTTAAGTATATTAAATCATCTAAAAGTTGATTAAAACATACTTATTAAATCATGGACGTTCATCGTATTGCGGTAAATCGTCACAAATGCTTTCCCACTCTGCTTTTGAAGCAGCAAAAATATGCATTGTCGGCTTTTGGTCTAATGGTGTATCGAGTGACCCAATTCTTACACGATACAGTTCAGGCTGGGCATCACGCGAGCTAATAAGCGGTGAACCACATTCGCTACAAAACCAGCGATACACACCATTCACAGCAAATTTTTTGACGAGATCTTCACCTTGGGTAATTTTAAAATCTGTACTTTTAACAGGAGCATTGGTGGCAAATGCTGTTCCATTGGATTTTCGGCATCGTTGGCAGTGACACTGAATAATATCTCCGATATCGCCCTTAATTTCATAGCGAATACCCTGACATAAACAACTTCCTTGATAAACTGGTGATGCTTGAGACATGTCCTTTTAAATCCTATTATTATTGATCGCTCAAAAATAACACTTTTCACATATCAAACATAGCAGCGAATTTGCCGTTATTTCTCTAAGAATGAATGCACGCCTTCACCAGCAGCTCGTCCAGTAGCAAAACATGCTGTAAGCAAATAGCCGCCTGTAGGAGCATCCCAATCCAGCATTTCACCACAGCAAAAAACACCTGAGGTTTGTTTAAGCTCTAGGCTTTCAGTTAATGCACCTTGCTTAACACCACCAGCACAGCTAATTGCTTCTTCAATCGGTCTAAAGCCACTTAACTTGATTTGAAGTGCTTTAATTTGCTGAGCCATAGCCTCTGGTTGGTTCCATAGCGCTTTATCAACCACTTCTCTAATTAAGTTAATTTTGGCCGTGTCTAAACCTGCTTTACGCCAAATATTAGTAAGCGATTGTTTTTTGCTAGCCTGTAATTTTTTAACTAACTGTGTAAGCTCTACATCAGGCAATAAATCTAAAAATAGATTTAAGCTTTTCCCTTGTTTTTGTTGTTCTCTTAAAGCTCGTCCAAGTTTATAAATGACACCACTTTCTAAACCATAGTGAGTAATCACAATATCGCCATGAGTAACTTGGCTAGGCTCAACCCACGCATTGATACGCTTTAAAGGTTCACCAAAACAGCTTTCCATAAAAGCTGACCAAGTGTGCAATACCCCTGCATTACTTGCTTTAAAAGGTTTAATACTGGATTGATCTATCCATTGCTGCCAAGCACCATCACTACCCAATTGAGACCAAGATACAGCCCCACAAGCCAATACGACTGCATCGTATTGTTGGGTAAAAGTCTTGCTGCTTTGATTATTTTGGTTTTCTAAAGTCACTGTTGTACCTTGCAAATTAATACAACGATGACGATAAAAGAATTTAACTTGCTGTTCTGCTAAACGTTTTAACCAAGCACGAAGTAAAGGAGCCGCTTTCATTTCAACAGGAAAAATGCGACCTGAAGTGCCCACATAAGATTCAATTCCCAGACTTTTCATCCAGTTCTGAATCCAGACTGCATCCCATTTCTCAACCCACGGTTTAAGCCATTCTGCATGGTCATAACGTTCAATGAACTGGGCTAATGGTTCAGCATGCGAGATATTCAAACCTGTTTTACCAGCCATCAAAAACTTACGCGCAGCCGAAGGTTTTTGCTCAAACACATCAATTTCATAATCATACTGGCTCAGTACCTCAGCTGCCATTAAACCAGCCGGACCAGCACCGATAATGGCAATGCGCTTACTCGCCATGTGTTTGCCCTTGCAGTGGCGTAAATTCATCAAATCGAGTTTGATAACCTTCAGGCTTGCTGATTATGAGCTGTTGGCAAAGCTCACCACGCTCTAAATATTTAATTTCAAAATGAGTACGTGCAGAAGTTTGTGCAATTTTTTCTTTTTGGTAAGGCAGCTTCCACACATTTAATAACTGTTGTTCAGCTTCTTCAATATATTCAGGAATATTACTTGCCAAAGTAATGGTTCCGCCTGTTTTCAGACGTGATAACAAAAACTCAAAAAATGGCATGTTTAACCAGCGCTGTGCCGGATTATGAGGTTCAGGGTTCGGATAGAGAATAAAAAAATGTTCAACTTGTGCAGGGTGTAAAGCATGTACCACCCACGGCAAAGCATCCGCATGTACAGGTACCAGATTTTCTCGTGGTTCTAAACCATGCTGCTTTTGCATTGCCAAGAATTTTTCTCGGGTTCGTTCAATCGCATATAACGTGTGCTGTGGATTTTGCCCACTAAATAGCAAAGCATGTTTACCTTTGCCCGCCCCAATTTCTACACAAATTGGAGTATTTTCAATTGGGGTAAAATCACGAGGCGCTTGCATACGTTGTGCTTGAAATTGACGAATCTGCATAATCACATCAAACTAAATAAAAATCGGCACAAGTCTAACAAGTCACCTGACTTTTGCCTAATCTATTTCTCTTCACTTTGAGGATATCGCTTTATGCCACGTACATTCCCCTGCCCACGTTGTGGTGAACCAAGTGTTTGGGAAGGCAATGAATTTCGTCCATTTTGTTCTGAACGTTGTAAACTCATTGATTTAGGCGCTTGGGCAAACGATGAATATAGACTGCCTACCCAAGATGCTCCTCAGCAAAACAAGGGTAGTCAGCATGAAGATGATTATGAGGATTAACCCGCTTTACCTGCGACAAACGGGTTAAATTTTTTTTCATAGCCAATGGTACTCATTGGACCATGACCTGAAATAAATTGGGTTTGATCTGGCAAGCTAAAGCATTCACGTTGAATCGATTCAATGAGTTGCTCATGGTTACCACGTGGAAAGTCTGTTCTTCCTATTGAGCCTTTAAACAGGACATCGCCAGTCCAGAGTAAGCCATGATTCTTGTTATAGAACATGACATGCCCTGGTGTATGTCCTGGTGCAAAACGCACCTCAAACTCATCTTCACCGAGTTTGAGCACTTCGCCGCCTTCAAGCCATTGATCAACTTTTACTGGCTGTGGAATTGGAAAGCCATAACGTGCTGAAACTTCCTGAATCATATCTAACCAGAACTGATCTTCTTTATGCGGACCAACAACGGGAACACTCCATTCTTGTGCGAGTTCACCCACTGCCCCTGCGTGATCTAAATGCCCATGAGTAAGCCATAGTGCCTTTACTTTTAAACCTAAAGCTTCTACTTCTTTCTTCAAAACAGCAGCGTCACCGCCTGCATCAATCAAAACTGCTTCTTTTGTTTCACTGTCCCAGACTAAAGAACAGTTTTGAGCAAAAGCAGTAACTGGAACAATTTTGACTTGCAGCATAAGAACCTCTGGCTAAAACGCAATTAACGGTGGGCTAAGGTATGAGTAAGGGCATCAAGATTAGCCTGAACTAAACCTGCAA
Organism: Acinetobacter genomosp. 33YU; assembly: GCF_001990725.1. Taxonomy (NCBI): domain Bacteria; kingdom Pseudomonadati; phylum Pseudomonadota; class Gammaproteobacteria; order Moraxellales; family Moraxellaceae; genus Acinetobacter; species Acinetobacter genomosp. 33YU. The sequence goes on from NZ_LFZQ01000004.1 coordinate 257,588, forward strand.
GCAAATCAATATGAGCCTGATCACTATTTAAAGCAGGAATGTAAGCATAGTTACCACCACCCGCCTCTTGAAACAACTCAGCGTTTTGGATGGCTAACTCTTCAAGTGTTTCTAAACAATCGGCAGAAAAAGCGGGACTTAAAACCTGAACTGACTTAACACCCTGCTTCGCCCAATCTTGTAAAAGCTGGTCAGTATAAGGTTTCACCCATTCTTGTTTTCCAAAACGGGACTGGAAACTAATTGCCCATTCATCATCGTTTAAATGTAAAGCTTCAGCGACTAACTTTGCGGTAATGCGACAACGGTCTGCATAAGGGTCGCCTTTGTCTGCATAAGGCTGTGGAATACCATGAAATGACATCAATAGTTTTTCAGGCTTACCATGCTGCTCTTGGTAGGCTAAAACACTTTCTGCCAGTGCCTGAATAAACATTGGGTGCTGGTAGTAGTCTTTAATAATGGTCAGACCCGGCAAATTGCGCTGACTAGGAATCCATTTGGCAAATGCATCGTATAGAGGCGCTGTCGACGTCGCAGAATACTGAGGAAATAAAGGTAATAAAATGACATGCTCTTGTGGATGAGCTGCCAGTTTTTCTAAAACTGCATCAATACCCGGATTACCATAAGTCATTGCTGGCAATACAGTTAAATCAAATTGTTTATTTTCACGTTCTAAATAAGCTTGCACACGTTGAGTTTGTTCAAACACAATTTCACGCATTGGTGAATCGGTAGACCATACCGAAGCATAGGCATGCGCTACTCTTTTTGGACGAAAAGGTAAAACGAACAAATTTAAAATAATCCACCAGATCAATTTCGGTATTTCAATCACACGTGAATCAGATAAAAACTGCTTTAAAAAACGGCGCACCGCTGGGACAGTTGCCTCATCCGGTGTACCTAAATTCGCTAAAATGACAGTAACTTTCGGTTTTTGTTCAAACGACATGCGCAAATGCCTTTCAGTTCAACTTATGACACTAATGTAACAGTTTTCATTGTTATATATAAATTGAATTGCTCTAAGCTTTTAATCGAGCACCTCGATGATTCCATTTATAACTCAGTAAAAGCTTTTGCGCTTTTGTAGTCAATTTCCACAAACTTGGGTACTGCTCAGATTTTGTTGGAATAATCCAACCTTGTGACTGCATTTGCCTTTTAATTCGAAATAGCGCTTTATGATTGATTTGTGCACAAGCTACTGCATGGGCACGAGGTAACACCTCGCGGGCATCTTCTAGCCCTGCTTGATTAAGATATTCATTAAGGCAAGTGCCGAAGTTTTCTTCTGGCATAGCTGTCTCAAAGTGTTTAGCCAAAATACTTAATAGCTCAGACCACGTCATTTGCCTCTGGCGTTTCAGCTCTTTAAAGTTACCATCTTGAAACGCTTGAATTTGATACTCAAACGCAAAAATGTCTTGTGGCCCTACTTCATTGAGTTGTGTAGGTACATCTGCTAATTGTTTCTCTAATTGTAAAATTTTACTTTTTAATCGATTAACCTCATCTTCCAACTGATGTGCTTGGTGTGCAGGTACCCAACCCTGTCCCACATGTTGTTCAACCATTAAAGGCATATTTAAACGGACAGCTAGCTCTAAATCACGCGGGCTTTTAAAGTAAAATACGTGGTGAGCTTCGTGTAATAGTTTCTTTCTAAATGCTAGAAATTTTTCTTTAAGCTGTGGATGAGTCTCTTGCAAATGCATATCGCGGCTTTCAGGTTGCTCATGCATGAATACCACAATAGGTTTAGCTCGGCTTAAAGCATATTCATACTCTTGGGCAAAATAGCTAGCGCCAGAAATAGATTGTTCACCGTACTGGCTGCCTAATAGTAAGACAACGTAATCCGATTCATCAATTTGTCGACGGGAAAGTGTTGTAGTTAAAGGACTTCTATACTCTAAACCCCAAGCAAAGAAACCCATACTGACTAAAGTTTGAGAGAGAACTACACGTTCAGGTTGCATCTCGCGACCTGACGTTGAAATAAAAATCTGATAGCGTGTATCGAGCATAACAATACCCTTATCGCCCCATAATCTTAATATGGCCTAAATAAGCCAAGACTATGAACCGCCCCAAATAAGAAAAAATAAATATAAAAAACGCTTTCTTCTGAATGCCTACAACAGAGCTCAACTCAGATTGTGCAGCGTCCATGTCAATTCTTGTGGAATCATATTCTGTAAAACAGGTTGCAATGCATCGGCATTATTACCACTTACATAACATTCAATACGTGCAACATTCTGACGCATTTGGTCACATAATAACTCATTTTTTATTAAAATACGGGCTGTTTGTCGGGCAACTGCTAATCCCGAATCAACCAGTGTGAATTGGTTATCAAAAAGATGATGAATTGCTTCATTTAAGAACGGATAATGCGTACAACCGAGCACTAAATAGTCAGCCCCTTGATCGGCTGCAGGCTGTAAAACCTCTTTTAATGCATTCAAACAAACAGGACTCATTTGCTGCCCTGCTTCGACACAAGGAACAAGTTCCAGATTGGTTAAAGTCATGACTTTAACACCCGCTGGAACAGCAAATTTTTCTACAACATCTTTAATAAGTTGCCCACGAAAAGTAGCAGGCGTTGCCAATACTGCCACTACTTTAGAACGGGTTTGTAATACGGCAGGTTTTAATGCCGGTACTAAACCAACAATTGGGAAGTGCTCGCCATAATGTTCACGTAAATGGTCAAGACTAAATGCTGAGGCAGTATTGCATGCTACAACTGCAATTTTACAGCCTTGGCGGTATAACCAATCGACAGCGCGAGCGGTAAGCTCTCTAATTTCGTCATCAGAACGAGGGCCGTAAGGTACATAGGCTGTATCGGCATAATAGACAATACGTTCGTTTGGCAAATATCTGGCAATTTCTGCTGCAACCGACATTCCTCCAATTCCCGAATCAAAAATACCAATTGGGGCATCTGCTGATGCTTTAGGCATAGATTCTAATTCAGTAAATAAAGGCTGTATGGCTGTCATGGCAGTACTAGAGAGTGTCGGAAAATTTCACTCTATAAAGCTTAAACCTCAAGTGCCTAATTGCAAGTGCAAATTACCACTTTTTAACTGCAAAATGGTTTCATCTTTATCATTTTCGACCAGTGTTCCATAGTTCACGAGATGATAAAAAGCTTGGCGTTGAATAAGTGCATTAATACCAAATCGGACATGCACATAAGGGCGTAATTCGCCTGCATATTCTCGCATAAAAATCGGGTGTTCTGCATCAACCAAAATCACATCTTGATTGGTCGTCGTGAGTTGCAAAAACTGATCACCTGAAATTTCGACCTGATCGACCTGATTGACCAATAAAGGTTCATCTTCAACTTCGATTTCAATTTGTTCTACAGGGGTTTTCAGGTAGAATTTACCCTCTTCTTTCCATAGGACTTTGGTAAACAAATCCAATAGGGCTTGGCGCTTGATTAATTGACCTTCGTGCCACCATTCTCCATTGGCTTTAACCGTTAAATCCATTTTACCGCAATGCTTTGGATGCCATTGCTCTAAAGGTGGAATTGACCTTTTGTGACTTTGCTGTACATCTTTTAAGTATTGTGCAATGTTCATTAAGTTTTTATCATCAGATAACGGTATTTTTCCCATATCCGATGGGGAATTATTTTGATTTACCATAGTTTATGCCTTGCTGACGAGAAAATATGACGACTCAGCCAATTGGCTAGATCATGGTTTAAAACTATACTAGCCAAAACGATAAAAGGCACAATAGCATATTTGCGCCTATGGATTAAAACTCACGGCAGCACCGGATGATCTGACATTACGGTTGCCACCTTTAAGTATTGAGGAGTCCTACATGGAACACATCGAACGCGAATCGATGGAGTTTGACGTTGTCATCGTAGGTGCAGGACCTGCAGGTCTATCTGCTGCGATTAAGATCCGTCAATTAGCGATTGAGAATAACTTACCCGATCTTTCAGTTTGTGTAGTTGAAAAAGGCTCTGAAGTAGGTGCGCATATCTTATCTGGTGCTGTACTTGAACCACGTGCTATTAATGAACTTTTCCCGAACTGGAAAGAAGAAGGCGCGCCTCTGAACGTACCTGTAACTGAAGACAAAACATTCTTCTTGCTTTCAGAAACTACGTCTAAAGAAGCACCTCACTGGATGGTTCCTAAAACCATGCATAATGACGGTAACTATGTTATTTCATTAGGTAACGTGGTTCGTTGGTTAGGCCAAAAAGCTGAAGAATTAGAAGTTTCTATCTTCCCTGGCTTTGCTGCATCTGAAGTGCTTTACCATGAAGACGGTACTGTAAAAGGTATTCAAACTGGCGACATGGGTATTGGTAAAGATGGCGAACCAACGCATAACTTTACTCCGGGTTATGAGCTTCACGCTAAATACACTCTCTTTGCTGAAGGTTGCCGTGGTCACTTAGGTAAACGCCTCATTGCAAAATATAACCTTGATAAAAATGCTGACCCTCAGCACTACGGTATCGGGATTAAAGAACTTTGGGAAATTGACCCAGCAAAACATAAGCCGGGCTTAGTGATGCATGGCGCTGGTTGGCCATTGGCTGAAACTGGTTCTTCTGGTGGTTGGTGGTTATACCACGCTGAAAACAACCAAGTGACTTTGGGTATGATTGTGGACTTGTCTTATGAAAATCCACACATGTATCCATTCATGGAAATGCAGCGCTGGAAAACTCACCCACTCATTAAACAATATTTAGAAGGTGGTAAGCGTATTTCTTATGGCGCACGTGCTGTAGTGAAAGGCGGCTTCAACTCATTGCCTAAATTGACTTTCCCGGGCGGTTGCTTAATTGGTGATGACGCAGGTTTCTTAAACTTTGCAAAAATCAAAGGCTCACACACTGCCATGAAATCAGGCATGTTATGTGGTGAGGCTGTATTTGAAGCGATTGCTGCTGGTGTAGAAAAAGGTGGTGACCTTGCGATTGCACGTGTTACTGAAGGCGAAGATTTATTCGTTAAAGAGTTGACTTCATACACTGACAAATTTAACAACAGCTGGTTAAAAGAAGAGCTTTATAACTCTCGTAACTTTGGTCCAGCAATGCATAAATTTGGTCAATGGATTGGTGGTGCATTTAACTTTATCGACCAAAACGTCTTTAAAGTTCCATTTACTTTACATGACTTGAAGCAAGACTTTGCTGCATTGAAAACTGTTGATGCAACAAGCTTTAAGCCAAACTATCCAAAACCGGATGGCAAACTTACATTTGACCGTTTGTCTTCTGTGTTTATCTCAAACACTGTACATGAAGAAAACCAGCCAGCTCACTTGAAGCTTACTGATCCTTCAATTCCAGTGAATGTGAACTTACCAAAATGGGATGAGCCTGCTCAGCGCTACTGCCCTGCTGGTGTTTATGAAATCATGGAAAATGATGATGGTTCTAAACGCTTCCAGATTAACGCAGCAAACTGTGTTCACTGTAAGACTTGTGATATTAAAGACCCATCTCAAAACATTACTTGGGTAACGCCTGAAGGCGGCGGTGGTCCGAATTACCCTAACATGTAATAAAAAAGCCCCGAATAATCGGGGCTTTTTTATTAGTATCCACTTAATGAAAAGGCGGTATTTTTGATACTTTTAAATTAAAATTCTTTTTATAGAAAATAAATGTGCCTAATAAAAATAAGCTAAGAAAACCAAAATTCCGCGCTACATCAATATACCAAGCTGATTTTCCAAATAATAAATCAATCATTAGCATAAATCCCATGAATCCTGTATGTAAGATGAGGCTATTGCTAATTTTTGATTCTGGAGCAAAAGATGTATTTCTATAACCTAATATAATTGAACCGAGAATTATAAAAGTGACTAGAATTATGGTAGCCATAGTCTCAGTTAACCAAGAAACTTCTATACGTAACAAACCAGCAAGACATGTGAACCAAAGGAAAATAAATAAGCTTCGTTTTAGAAAATAATCTTTCATTTTTATATGTCATTTATATACTTAATTTTATAGATTATATAATGATTCTTATTTGTAAAAAATTATCATTTTAAAATAATTTAAATGTTTAATGGCTCCCAACATTATTCATTAGAAGCCTCATTTATTCTATTAGCCCTTTTTCACCAAGTAATGAAATTCTTTATGACCATTTTCATCTAAGCGTTCTTCTTGCAAAAGCAACTCGTGACCTAAATGCATACAAAATTTAGGAATATCCCACGATGTCGAATTGTCTGTTGCAAAGACCTCAACCACATCTCCAGACTTAGATTTACGAATGGCTTGATGCAACATCATGACAGGTTCTGGACAACGTAAACCACGTGTATTGAGTTGTACAGTAGGTGAAATAGGTTGTTCTGACATAACTAACTCGAACAAATAGAATTTTCACATTTTAGCATAAACCGATCACTGACTTATGAACTGTAACTGGTGTTTACATAACAATATGTGTTTTGTCTTTTACTTTGTTTTATAGATGCATAAGGGCCTTTTCTTCGGTATGATCAATGTATTCATTTGATACATTGAGTCTTTAGGAAAGATCATGCAAGAGGAACCGAGTCCGTCGTGGGGAATGCGAGGCTTACGAAAGTGGTTAGGTACAGCGCCCGAAACCCGAGATGAATTATTAAAACTAGTCCAAAATTCACGTCGTTTTTTAGAACCTGATACTGTTGCCATGCTTGAAGGTGTTCTTGACCTTCCTGCTACAAAAATTCGTGAAGTCATGACGCCACGAACAGCAATGATCAGTATGCAAGAAGATGATCAGTTACTTGATATTCTTCACGTATTGGTTGAGTCTGCTCACTCACGTTTTCCAGTTTTCTCGGCTGACCAACCCGATAATGTTGTGGGTATTTTATTGGCAAAAGATTTATTGCCATTTTTGACTGAACCAAATACCAAATTAGATATTGGCTCGCTTATGCGCCAGCCATTATTTGTGCCTGAAAGCGCACGTTCAGATCAAGTTCTTCGTATGCTCAAACATACCCAAACCCATATCGCGATTGTCATTGATGAATATGGCTCTACGGCTGGTCTTGTTACACTTGAAGATATTCTTGAAGAGATCGTGGGTGAAATTGAAGACGAACATGATACTGCTGATGAAGATGCGCAGTACATTGTTCCAGATAGTGACCACAGTGTAGCGAATGCATGGATGGTGCAGGCACTTACACCAATTGAACACTTCAACACTGTATTAGATGCTGATTTTTCTGACGATGAAGTAGAAACTGTCGGCGGTTTATTGCTTCAAGAAATTGGTCTAGTCAGTGATTTACAAGGTCAGACAGTTGAACTTGGAAAATGGTTATTTACGATTGTTGAAGCAGATGCCCGCACTATTCATCTGATTCGAGCTGTACGTCAATGAGAGCATACTTTGAAAAGCTGTTAGATTCTTCGCAACAACAAAAACAGCTTCCTTTAATTTTTCCATTGCTCATTGCTTTATTTTCAGGTGCCGTGTTCAGCTTTGCACTGGCACCTTATTATTGGTGGTGGCTGGCAATTTTGTCTCCTGCCCTACTCTATGCGACATTGCATAAACGCTCAGCCAAACAAGCATTTGCGATTGGCTGGAGTTATGGTTTTGGTTTATGGTTTGTAGGGGCTTTCTGGCTCTATACATCTATCCATGTATATGGCGATACCAATGCCTTTTTAAGCGTATGTATGATTGCTGTTATGGCTCTTGTGATGGGCTTATTTACAGCATTCCAAACTTGGGTTTATCGACGCTTCTTCCCTGAAACACCGCTGACTTTCGCCCCTCTCTGGATTATTTTTGAGTGGGCTAAAACTTGGGTATTTACGGGTTTCCCGTGGCTATTTGTAGGTTACGCTTTTACTGAACGCCTACTCGATGGTTATGCACCGCTATTTGGTATTTATGCAATTTCCTTCGTGGCAATTGTTCTAGCGTGTGCTTTAGTCGAAATTCTACGTAAGCGTATTTTTTGGGTTATCCCTGCTGCCCTATTAGTTTTGGGTGCATGGGGAGCATCATATATTCAGTTTGTACAACCTAAAGCGGCTAAACCATTAAGTGTTTCGCTCATTCAAGGTAATATTCCACAAGATTTAAAATGGCTAACCGAATATCAAGTTAGAACATTAGAAATTTATGCAGGTTTAACTCAATCTGAATGGGGCCGTGACCTCATTGTATGGCCTGAGTCTTCAATTCCACTCTTCCAAACCGACATTGAACCGTTTTTGGATGCCATGGATGCACAAGCGAAAAAGAACCATACCGCTTGGGTAACTGGCATTCCTTATTGGGATGTTGCAAAATCACATCAAGTCGGCAGTCCTCTGTATTACAACAGTATTATGGCGTCTGGCAGCGATTCAAGCGGCCTTTATAAAAAGCAGCGTCTTGTGCCGTTTGGTGAATATATTCCGCTTTCAGGTTTACTCTCTTGGGTGTTACCAGCCATGCAAAATGATATTAGCATGAGCGGTTTTACACGTGGTGAGAGCAACCAGAAACCACTCTTAATTAAAGGGCATGCGCTTGCTGCTGCAATTTGTTATGAAGTGGCATATCCGAACCTGACACGACGTAATGCAGAAGATAGCGACTTCTTGGTGACTGTATCTAATGATGCTTGGTTTACGGGTACTGCTGGCCCATGGCAACATTTACAAATGGTACAAATGCGCGCGAAAGAAAATGGTCGCTGGTTTATTCGTGCAACCAACACAGGTGTAACAGCATTTATTGATCAAAATGGTCATATCACTGAACAAGCACCGATTGATAAAGAGTTTGTCTTGAGAGGTGATTTACCAGCTATGCAAGGCCAAACTCTCTATAACCGTCTAGGTGATTACCCAATTTTAGGATTTGCAGTATTACTGTTGGTTTTAGGTTGGATCTATCGTCCACGTCAAGTTGATGTGTCTTATAAATCACGTCGCTAAATTATAATAGCTTTGTACCCAGAGGAACTTCAAACTCTGGGATACAAAGTGCTACATCCCCATCTGCGTTATGAAACCCTGTCACCAAGCATTCTGACTGAATAGGTCCGATTTGTTTTTTAGGGAAATTTACGACAGCAACGACTAATTTACCAATCAAGTCCTGCGGTTGATAAAGTTTAGTAATCTGAGCACTCGATTTACGTACACCCAATTCTTCACCAAAATCTACATGCAAAATATAAGCAGGTTTACGCGCTTTTTCAAAAACCTCAGCTTGAATAATTTTACCCACACGAAGCTCTACTTTTAAAAAATCATTCCACTCGATCTGTTCCACTTTATATTTCTCATATTCTTAAATCTTCAAATCAAAAATACACAATATAAAAAAATAAATTATTCATGTTTAATTTGAAAATTCCATGTTAAATTAAATCCGCTGATTCAAAAGCCGTAAACGTTTACGTCAATCAACGTTCCAACATACCTCCAACAAGGCTTGGAGCTATTTGTTCAAAATATTTTTTATATTTTGAATGGCACGGGCGTTTGTTGGTTTACGGAGACAAAATGGAAAACCAAAAAACTTTCTATAGTTTTAAGAAACTTCCAAGTCGCTATACTGCTATTGTTTTACCTTTTTTTCTATCCATCATTATGACTTTTGTAGTGTCCATGGTCAGTACTTTACGAAGTTTAGGATTAGAAGAGTTTTCTATAAATGTCTGGATGTCAGCATGGATCATTTCTTGGTTAATTGCTTTTCCAACACTACTTTTGGTATTACCTGTCGTTCGTAAAATCACGGCACTATTAGTAGAGCCTGTTTAAAAAATGAAAACGTAGATATTGAGTCTACGTTTTATCTAAAAATTTGGTTTTAAATATCATTAAAAAGCGATTGATAATTGCAAAGATAAATAAGCAACTAAGCTTGATAAAAAGACCATGGGTACATAGCGATAAGCTTTAAAAAGTAATTGTTCATATTTAGAAGATATTTGTTTAGCTTGCCATACACTCGCTTTTAATGCAGTGAAAAAACTCACCATTAACCATGCACTCACAATACTTAATGCAAAGAAGCCAATCATGATTTGACTGCTACCTTCTGTACTCAGCCATAGTTTTAATGAAACTTCAGCAATGGGTAATAATGCTAAAATCAATAGGACAGACTTAAGCATCGCCCAATGAAACTGATTTAGTTCATCAAGTACGAGAAATGCTTTCATTTAATCTCTCCCATAGTTTTATAAAGTGATTTTTATTTATTATGCAAAGCTTTTATTTAAATATATAGCTTATTTCCCCTCATATTTTAACTTTCTTGTAACCATTAAATATGGGAATAATTCTTATTTTAAATCTCAAATATAATTATTAACTTTATTGTTTTATTTTCAACAGCTTATTATATTTTTGTGATTAAGAAAGATTATCAATTCGAATTATCAATTTCTCTTACTATCCGAATCGATAATCTCTCTTATATTTTAATTAAGGCTGGTAATAAATATCGGCATCGTTACCCTCACCACCTTCTTTACCATCTGCACCAAATGAATATAGGTCAAAAGGATGGCCGTCTTTTCCAGGAATGACATATTGAATATCATTTTTCCAACTGTCTTTAGGGTAACCACCTTTCACATAACCACCCGGCATCCAGTTTTTTGCTGTAGCAGGTTGGTTAATAAGTGCATCTAGTCCACCTTCTTGCATAGTTGGGAAATGCCCGTTATCAAGCTTGTACTGATCTAAAGCACCCGCTACACCCTTCAAGGTAATTTGAGTCGTATCGATTTTAGCTTTTTCACTACGGCCCATAACGTTCGGTACGATTAAAGCAGCCAACACGCCTAAAATTACAATAACGACCATAACTTCAATAAGGGTAAAGCCTGACGCACGTTTCATTCGAGCACCGCTCGAACGTGCCGCAAGTCCGAAAGCTGTGCTTGAGGAACAAACATCTGATACAGAGCTATGCTCGGAATGGCACGTTGGCTCAAGCTGATTTGAAACCGCAGCTTCACTATGTTGTTTCATCACTGTTTCGCTTTGAATATTTTTTACTTTCATCATTATCTCTAATATCAAAGTTATTAAATCATATTGTTCATATTTACGATTGGCAGCATAACCGCGATTACAATAACCAGCACAATGCTTGCCATTAATACCAGCATAAGCGGTTCAAGTAATGCCAATAAGGTTGAAATAAATGTCGTCACCTCACGGTCTTGCATAGTCGACGCACGTTCCAGCATACGGTCAAGCTCACCTGATGCCTCACCACTTCGAATCATTTGTACCATCATTGGTGGGAAATAACCACTGCGCTCCAATTGCGTGCCCAAGTTACCACCTTCTGTGACACGTTCAGCAGCATGAGCAATTGAGTCACGGATCACCCAGTTATTGGTCACAGCAGCACCAATTTTTAAAGCGTCTACCAAAGGCACGCCTGAACGAGTCAAAATAGATAAAGTACTGGCAAAGCGTGCAGCATTAATACCACGGGACAGTTTACCGAATAATGGCAGTTTGAGTGTTAAGCGATCAAAAGCATAATGACCAGCCGTTGTTTTTAAAAACCGCACAAAGGCAACAACGCCTATCACAGCAAAAAGAATAATAAACACCCACGCATGGCGAATAAAATCACTCGCTTTCATTAAAGCGACTGTAATCCATGGTAAGGCATCTTTGCTTTGATCGAAGGTTTTTACAATCTCTGGGACAACGTAGGTCATTAATCCCATCACAATACCAAATGACATGAGCATTAAAATGATGGGGTAAATCATGGCACCTTGAACTTTCTTTTGCATGGCAAAACGGTTTTCGGTGTAGTCGGACAACTGATCTAAAATCAGATCTAAATGACCTGAACGCTCGCCTGCGGCAACAGTTGCAATATAAAGGTCAGGAAAACGACCTGACTGTTGCATGCCTTGCGCGAGTGAATGCCCTTCTAATACTCTTGAACGAACAGAGAGTAAAAGATTTTGCACATGTGCTTTTTCACTTTGTCTGCTCACGGCGCGTAAAGCTTCTTCTAGAGGAATTGCAGCAGCAACCAAAACGGAGAGTTGTCTGGTCATCAGTGCCAAATCATAAGCACTAAACTTTTTCTGAAATAATCCGTGGCTTTGATGCTTGTCTTTTTGTTCAACAGGATCAACGCTAATCGGAGTCCATGCTTTATCGCGTAATTGTTGGCGAATCTGACGTGCTGAGTCTCCCTCAAGCACCCCCTTTTGCTGCTTCCCTGAAGCATCAATAGCAGTAAATTGATATGCAGGCATGGTAATGTTCTAATTTTCCAAAAATAATAGTCGCTGCTGTTGCATCTATGCTACGCAATCATTCATATTCATTCTATAGCCTGTGTAGAATACCCAAGTCCTCTTCACGACGCTATGCCGTTTTTTAAAATTGACGAAATGAGCCTCTATGACCATAACGCCAAAACCTGATTCAGTTGTTTATCGTGTGCGTGTTGCCGTACCTGTGCATCTGTACGACACTTTTGACTATACACTCACCAAAGCACAATATGAACGGGCTCAGGTAGGTTCACGCGTCGCGATTTCATTTGGACGGCAAAACCTGATTGGTATCATTACTGAAAAAGTTGACCCACAAGAATCATTTACAGGCACCTTTCAGCTTAAAGCCATTTCTGACCTTTTAGATGATGAACCTATTTTAGATGAACAAGTTTTAAGTTTATTGACATGGTCTGCCCTGTATTACCAATTTCCGATTGGTGAAGTGATGCAAACTGCCCTACCCGCATTATTGCGTCAGGGCAAACCGATGGATGTATTGTTTCATCTATGGAAAATCATTCCTTGTGACAATGTAGAAGCCTTGTTAAAGCGTTCCATTAAGCAACAAGATGCGTATCAGATTTTAAAATTGCATCCTGCTGGAACTACAGAAAATATTCTTAATTTAAGTGGTGTAGAAACGGCTACGCTTAAAGCGCTACAAAAGAAAGGACTCATAGACTGTACACTTGAGCCTCATGATTTTAGCCCAGCACCTGTGCAATTGGCTCAAATGCCACTTACGCTAAATGATGATCAAAAGAAGGCGACTCAGCACGTCATTAATGCACAGCATCAATACCAAGCATTTTTACTAGATGGCTTAACTGGAAGTGGTAAAACTGAAGTTTACCTGCACATCATGCATGAGGTGTTAAAACAAGGTAAGCAAGTCCTAGTATTGGTTCCTGAAATTGGCTTAACCCCTCAAACTATTTCGCGCTTTAAGTCTCGTTTTAACTGCGATATTGCTTTATTGCATTCAGGCTTAAATGACTCGAAACGCCTACAAGCATGGCAACAGGCACAAACTGGTAAAGCATCTATTATTTTAGGAACTCGCTCAGCCATTTATACACCGCTGCCACGTCTGGGCCTCATTATTTTAGATGAAGAACATGACCTGTCTTATAAACAGCAAGAAGGTTTCCGTTATCATGCTCGTGATGTCGCACTGTACCGAGGCCACTTACAAAGCTGCCCTGTTATTTTAGGTTCGGCCACTCCAAGCATCGACAGCTATCACTTAGTAGAAACTGGTAAGTTAACTTCACTGCAACTGAACCAGCGTGCAGGCCACGCGCTTTTACCTAAAATGCATTTGATAGATCTTAAAGTTGTCAAAAAGCAGCATGGTATTAGCCAGCCTTTAATCGAGCAAATTAAAAATACCCTAGCAAGAAAAGAACAGGTTTTAATCTTTTTAAACCGTCGTGGTTATGCACCTGTATTGGTTTGTGAAAGCTGTGGATGGCAAGCAAATTGTCCCCATTGCGATGCACATTTTACGTTGCATACTCAGCCTTATTCTTATTTGCATTGTCACCACTGTGGCACAGTTCATCGCTTGCCAGACCACTGCCCTGAGTGTCAGCAGAAGAGTTTAAAAACTTTAGGTGCCGGAACAGCCAAAGTTGAAGAGCACTTACAAGAACTCTTTCCAGACTATGATGTGATTCGAGTCGATCGTGACAGCACCAGTCGTGTCGGTAGTTGGCAAAAAATCTATGATCGTATTCATCAAAACAAACCAACAATTTTGCTTGGTACTCAAATGTTGGCAAAAGGTCACCATTTTCCACATGTGACCTTGGTTGCTATTTTAGATATTGATGCAGGTTTACTGAGTGTCGATATTCGGGCGCCAGAACGTACTGCGCAGTTGATTGTACAAGTAGCTGGTCGTGCAGGTCGTGGAGAACACAAAGGTCATGTTTATTTACAGACTTTAAGGCCAGATCATCCTTTACTCACCACACTCATCGAAAAAGATTATCGGGCGGTCGCGAAACAAACATTATCTGAACGAAAAGTTGCATTACTGCCGCCTTATCGTTATGCAGTCTTAATTCGTGCTGAGTCGAAAGATCGTGACTATACCTTACATTTTTTAAATGAAGCTACCGAACAGCTTCGCCAAATTGCAGGTGATATTGTTGATATTTGGGGGCCGATTCCAGCACCAATGGAACGTAAAGCGGGACGTTACCGCGCCCATATGGTGATTTTGTCTGCCGACCGTGCTCGTCTGCATTTTTACTTAAGACAATGGTGGGCTCAGTTGGTTCATGCACCAAGACAGCATCAACTTAGACTCTCTATTGATGTTGACCCGCAAGAATTTAGTTAGATGATTTGAATATCATGGTGTGAAGAAGCCCTTTTGGCTTTACACTTAAAAAGATCAATACATTCGGGGTAATGAATGTCATTCCTACTGCAAGCAACAATTTTTCTTGGAGCTTCTCTGATTTTAGTCCCTTTGGGTAAACGCTTAGGGATTGCAACAGTTTTAGGTTATTTATTTACGGGCATCCTTCTTGGCCCAAGTGTTTTAAATATTGCCCATGACCCTGAAGCCATTATGGAATTGGCTGAGTTTGGGGTCATCTTACTTATGTTCCTCATTGGCTTAGAGTTACGTCCACAACGTTTATGGGAAATGCGTGACTCCATTTTCGTGATGGGAAGTTTGCAAGTGGTGATTACGGGCGTAATTCTTATGCTCACCGTATTGCTACTATTTCAGCAACAACTTGCTACCAGCTTTGTCATTGGTTTTGCCCTCGCACTGTCTTCTACTGCGTTTGTATTACAGTTACTGACCGAAAAACAACAACTCAATACCACCTACGGTCAGCAATCGTTTTCAATTTTGCTTTTCCAAGATATTGCAGCGATTCCTTTATTGGCAGTCATTCCACTGTTAGCAGGAACAGAATCTACTCATCATGGCATTGCTTATTTTGCTGCCATCATTGCAACATTCAGTGGTCTGTTCCTATTTAGTCGTTATGTGATGCGTCCATTTTTCCGTTTCGTTGCAAAAAGTGGTGCAACTGAACTGATTACCGCAGTAGGGTTATTTATTATCCTTGCTGTTGTACTACTCATGGATACTTTAGGAATTAGCACGACACTAGGCGCTTTCCTAACAGGCGTACTTTTAGCCGACTCGGAATTCCGTCATGAACTTGAAGCAAGTATTGCTCCATTTAAAGGACTATTACTTGGTTTGTTCTTTATGACTGTGGGCATGACCACGCAACTGTCGTTACTAATTGAAATGCCTTGGCTCATTATTGGTGGAGCGGTCGGTCTGTTGGTGATAAAAACCCTCGTGTTAACTGCGATTGCCCGCTATAAAAAATACAGTTGGAACAATAGTCTGCTGCTTGGAACTTGCTTGGCTCAAGGTGGTGAATTTGCTTTTGTCATTTTAAGTCTTGCGAAAAGTGAAAAAGTTTTAACTGATGCTTTATTAGAGCCTGTTACGCTAATTGTGACGTTGTCGATGGTCCTTACACCAGTAATTTACTGGATTATGGCAACTAAAATCATTCCTTTGTTTAATAAAGAACGTCCACCTGAGTATGATGAAATTCCTCAGCAAGATAATCCAATTATCATCGCTGGGTTTGGTCGCTTTGGACAAATTATTGCACGTATTGCCCGCTTGCAGCACTTAGGCTTTACTGCGATCGACAACAACCTTCATCAAGTGGACTTTGTGCGTCGATATGGCGGTAAACTCTATTACGGTGATGTCACGCAACCTGATTTACTTCGCTCGGCAGGCATTGAAAAAGCCCAAGTATTTATTTTGGCAATTGATGATGTCGAAGACTCGATGAACGTTGCACGACATTTAAGATTGAACTATCCAAATATAAAGCTACTAGCACGCGCTCGTGACCGCCATCATGTACACCTGCTAAGAGATTTAGGTGTTGAACATATTTGGCGTGAAACCTATTTATCATCATTAGGTATGGCTTATCGCGCTTTACGCGAACTCGGTATTTCTGATGAACAGGCTTATAATAATATCGAAATCTTTCGAGATTATGATGAGAAACTACTCATACAGCAGCAAAGCATTTATACCGATGAACAAAAGGTTTTTGAAACCCATCGTAATGCGCTGGCTGAACTTGAGCATCTATTTGAAAGCGATGCACAGCAAGCCACATCAAGACATGACGTGGACTTAAAGCGTCATTTACAACCAAATCGTATCGACATTACACGAGATCACGAAGAATAACTTGAGATTTCGCAAAATGGCTATATTAAGGACTTATTCACATTGCCTAAATGATTGCGACAATCGGTACAAAAGTTGCCGTTGTCCTGCTTGCAGCTTCGCTGCATTCCCTAAGCTTGATTAAACCGAAGTTGTTATAATCTGCTTAGGGCCCTGGAGAATATTATGTCTGATTTACGCCAACGCTTTTATATAGAGGACTTTCCTGTTCGTGGTGAAGTAGTTCATCTAGAAGAAGCATTACAAACTATTTTAGCTCAACGCGACTACATGCCTGCGGTTAAAATTCTACTAGGCGAGATGTTGAGCGCGACTGCATTACTTGCAAGTACTTTAAAAATCAAAGGCCGTATCAGCTTGCAAATCCAGGCTAGCGGCTCTTTCAAATGGGCTATGGCTGAATGTAATCACTTAGGTGAGGTTCGTGCTTTAGCAGACTACGAAACAGATCCACGTTTTGTTGAAGCAACTGACAGCAGTACAGTCCTTGGTGCTTTAGTTAATCCAATTTTATTTATTAACATCGAGCCTGAGCATGGTGAGCGTTATCAAGGGATCGTCCCTCTTGACCAGACAAATCTAGCGGGTTGTTTGATGCAGTATTATGATTTATCTGCTCAAATTCCAACTCGTATTGTATTGGCAAGTACAGCTAAACGTTCTGGTGGTTTACTCATTCAGTTATTACCTCGTCATGATGAAGAAGAGCAAAAACTGGTTGATGAAGACTTATGGCCACGTTTGACTATGCTGACTGAAACGCTTAAGCCTGAAGAACTGACTGAGCTTTCAGCGAATGAGATTTTATATCGTCTGTATAACGAAGAAGAAGTACGCTTGCCAGAAGTTGAACACTTAAAATTTGGCTGTACATGTTCTAAAGAACGTTGTGCTAAAGCATTACTTCAAATTGGTGTTGATGCTGTTCATGAAACACTGGAAGCTCAGAACCCAATTCAAATGGATTGCCAGTTCTGTAACACTCGTTACGAGTTCACTGCTGAAGAAGCACTGGGTTTATTTGGCGAACATTTGAGTTAATTACTCACCTCATAAAAAGGCGGTCAAACCGCCTTTTTATTTATCTATAGTTTTTGATGATAATTTTCAGCATCTTATTTTAAATCAGTTAATATGAGTTTACTTTATAGCCTAATAAACAAGATGCTTATATTTCATGAATTATTTTGATTATTTTCTCTTTATTTTTAGTGTCATTATTATGATTGCTACCCCTGGCCCAGTCATGATTTTAGTGGCAAGCGCTGGGCTTAAAGGCGGCTATAAAAAAGCACTCGAAACCATTTTTGGTACAAATCTCGCATCACTGGTTTTAATTTTTATTTCAGTACTCGTACTCAAAGGAGTACTCGGTATTAATGAAAGCTATTTAAATATTATTCGTGTTTTAGGCTGCCTCTATATTGGCTATTTAGGATTTAGTATTCTTAAAGAAGTGATTCAAGCTCCACATCCAGAAGCAATACAAACCGTTTCTGCCCAAAATGGTGGTTTTAAAAAGGGCTTTTTGGTCGGTATTTCAAATCCTAAAGATATTATTTTCTTTTCAGCTTTCTTTCCTCAGTTTGTCTCTATTTCACCTAACTTAAATTTCAGTCTAACTGTTCTTACCCTGACATGGATTGTTTTGGATTTTTTAACCCTGTCTTTAGTGTATGTGTTTTTCCGCCGTCTTTCCAACAGCCACTTATATCCTAAAATACTCGGCTTATGCGGCCTATTGCTTTTATTAATTGCCTTATACGGTTTATATCAGACTTTTATGTAAAGATTGAGAGGCATAACCCTAATCGAATTATGTCTCTTCCACCTTGTCTCTCCATTTCTGTAAGAGAACAACTCTTATACAATCTAGCTCATTGAAAGCCTTAAAAATTGTTTCATAATGAAATAAACAACACCATCGTGATAAAACATTATGGCTAAAAATTATTATGAAGAATTAGGGGTTACACGAGAAGCCTCTGCTGATGAAATTAAAAAAGCATATCGGAAATTAGCTCGTAAATATCACCCCGATATCAGCAAAGAAAAAGATGCAGAAGAAAAAATGCAGGCGATTAACGTTGCCTATGACACGTTAAGCAATGCAGAAAAAAAAGCTGAATATGACCAAATGTTAGATCACCCACAGGGATTTAATGACTTTGGTCAAGGTGCAGCTCAAGGTGGATTTGATGGCGCACGTTTTTATCGTCAGGGCTTTACGGGCGGCGGTGGTGAACAAGCTGATTTTAGCGGTTTCGAGGATTTGTTCGGCCGTTTTGGTGCTGGTTTTGGTGGTGGGCAACAACAATACCAAAGACAACAACGCAGTTACCGAGGTGAAGATCAGCATGCCAGCATAGAGGTTGATCTTGATATTGCCTACCATGGATCAACACAACAGATTACCTTACAAATTCCGACTGTGAATGTCTATGGTGAGCCTGAGGTACAACGTAAAACCCTACAGGTGAAAATACCGAAAGGCATGAAGGAAGGCCAACAAATTCGCCTAAGCGGACAAGGACAAAGTGGTATCAATGGTGGTGCCAACGGCGATCTTTATATCGAGATTCAATATAAAGATACCGATCGTGTTCATGTCGAAGGCAGTGATGTATATTTAACTGTAGATGTAGCACCTTGGGAGGCAGCATTAGGTCAAGGTATTGAAGTAAAAACACCTGCTGGGTCGTTACATGTCAATTTGCCTAAAAATGCAAAACAAGGACAACAGCTACGTTTAAAAGACAAAGGGATACCAAATAAAACGCCAGGCCATCTTTATTTAATTTTAAATATTGTATTCCCGCCTGCACATTCTGAAAAAGAAAAAGAAGCGTATCAGCAATTGGCTGAAGCCTTTGCTTCATTCGAACCTCGTTCATCTCATTAGGGAGCAAGATCATGACAACCATCCATTATCGAGAAATTGTATGTGACGGCCACACCTTTAGTGCTGAAGTCGTTGATGAACAATCTACATTTGACTTACAACAATTTGCCCAAGCCTGTGGTCAAAGCCCGGACTGGATTCTAGAGCTTATTGAGTACGACATTTTAGTGATTGAAAGTACACCTGAAAAACATCAGTTCATGGGTGAAGATGTCGTTCGTGCTCGTAAAGCGTATCGTTTACAACGTGACTTTGACGCAAGTTTGGCAGCAGTTGCGGTGATGTTAGATTTGATTGATGAAGTGCAACAACTTAGAAAACAGTTGAAGCATTTTCATTAAGATTTTTCTTCTAAATAATATTTCACACAGGTATGAGCTAACGTGATGGGCGGCATGGATGCCGCCTTTTGGGCTGCGGTAACATGGATGTACCGTCAGCCCAAGAAAGGGGTTTTGTTACTTTTGCCCAGTCAAAAGTAAGGATATGCCTATGCAATAAGTATCAAGTTAATCCCTAAATTTGAGGCAGTACTAACAAATCAACTTTACTGATTTTGAAAATTCCTATTACTTCAACCGAGTAATCTTCTCCACTTCCTTCAATGTCTGCTTAATCGGCTCATATTCCAAAAACCAGAACAAATTCATCCGCTCTTGGCGGTGCTGCTGAGCCAATAAATCAATAACACTTTTCTCGCCACGCCCTACCAAATGCTGTCGATAGAAGTAGTAAAGCAAGAAAACCGTACTGAGCAACATAACACCGAGCATAATCCAGAATCCCACTGGCGACTTAAGCCCTGGAATAAACTCAAAGTTCATTCCATAGATACCTGTTAAGAGTGTAAGCGGTGCAAATACGGCCGTAATAATGGCAAGAATACGCATATTTTCATTGGTCTGGTTCGCAATCGCTGAGAAATGCAAATCAATCGCCGACTGAATAGCGCTACGTAAACGTAAAGTATGCTTTTGAATACGTTCGACATGACTCATTAAATCATTCAAACGAACTAACAAAAGATCTTGAGAACTATGTGTCCGCTCACCAATCACATGATGATAGTTTTCTACAATTTCATCTCGAAACTCTTGTAGGGTTTCAATTTGTTCTTCACAAAGGTTTTCGACCTGTTGAAAGGCCATATTTTCATGAAACAGTTGATGCCATTGTTTAAAACGGCGATTGCCCTGTAGTAGTTGTTGTTGCCAATGCTCGACCCTTCTAGTTAAAGGTGAACGAATATCCAGATAACCATCCACCATGCTATTGAGCAGACGTAAACACAAATCTACAGGTGAATTAGGCAACTTACGGGTTTTGTTTTGCTCTTCTAAGGTTTTACATAAAATATTTTCAAGACGCTGAATATAATTTTCAATCGACTTGTTGCCCTGCTCACGTACGCTAATGAGTACTTTAGGCGTAAAAATAAAACTAATTGGCGTGGTGGCTAAGCCAAATACACTCTCGTGAGTTTCCCCATTTTTAATTTCATCATCAGGTGTCACGAGCTTTTTGAAAATGAGCAGGTCATATTCTTCAAGTGTATCAAAGGCACAAGGATGCTCAATATTGGCAATATCTCGCATATGAAATTCATTAATTGCGACATCTGAAAGCTGCTGAATTTTTTGTTGCCATTCTTCATTATGGTTAACAACGTCAGATCTCACACTATCAATCCAGAAGAACTCTAGAACATGTTCAGTGTGCTTTTCTCGGCTCAAAAAAACATAGCCATCCTTTTGATGACGATAAAAATAATAAACCTGCATACCACGTCGATCTGTTTGTGTATTACTTGCATCATGCCATAAAAAAAGCCCGCATCAAGCGGACTTTTTTATTAGTGAGTTAAGCAATTATGCTTGCTCAATATCTTTCATAGTCAATTTGATACGACCACGGTTGTCAACATCAGCAACTTGTACTTTAACTTCCTGACCTTCTTTAAGAACGTCAGTTACGTTCGCAATACGCTCATTCGAGATTTGCGAAATGTGAAGAAGACCATCAGTACCAGGCATAATGTTTACGAACGCACCAAATTCTACGATACGAATCACTTTACCGTCATAGATTTTACCTGGCTCAACTTCAGCAGTAATCGCTTGGATTTTTGCAATCGCAGCTTTAGCAGCAGCTTTAGTTTCACCAAATACGCGAACTGTACCGTTATCTTCGATATCGATTGCAGCTTTAGTTTCTTCAGTAATTTGACGGATAGTTGCACCACCTTTACCAATTACGTCACGGATTTTGTCCGGATTAATTGTAATTACTTCAAATGTTGGAGCATGCATTGAAATTTCAGGACGAGCGCGTGAAATTACTTTGTTCATTTCATTAAGGATGTGCATACGACCAGCAAATGCTTGGTTTAACGCAACTTCCATAATTTCTTCAGTAATACCTTCGATCTTGATGTCCATTTGAAGTGCAGTAATACCGTTTGCAGAACCTGCTACTTTAAAGTCCATGTCGCCAAGGTGGTCTTCGTCACCCAAGATGTCAGAAAGTACAGCGAAACGCTCGCCTTCTTTCACTAAGCCCATTGCGATACCAGCAACTGGCGCTTTAAGTGGAACACCTGCATCCATAAGTGATAATGATGCACCACATACAGAAGCCATTGAAGATGAACCGTTAGATTCAGTAATGTCAGATACAATACGAATCACGTACGGGAAGCGGTCAGCAGTAGGAAGAACTGCTTGAACACCACGACGTGCTAAACGACCATGACCAATTTCACGACGTTTAGGACCAGACTCACGACCTGTTTCACCTACAGAGTATGCAGGGAAGTTGTAGTGCAACATGAAGTTGTCAGTTTTAGTACCAGAAAGCGTATCAACCATTAACGCATCACGAGTATTACCCAAAGTTGTTGTTACCAACGCTTGAGTTTCACCACGTGTAAATAATGCAGAACCGTGAGCACGGTCTAATACGCCAACTTGAACGTCGATACCACGAACAGTTTTAGTATCACGACCATCAATACGTGGCTTACCTGACAAGATGTTGTCACGTACTGTGCGGTATTTAAGGTCTTCAAATAATTCGTTTACTTCGTCAGCAATACCAGTTTCGTCATTTTCAGGAACGAACTGAGCTACAGCTTCTGCATAAAGCGCATCAAGTGCTGCATAACGGTCTTGTTTAACTGCAATTGTATATGCTTCAGAAATTTTAGCTTCAAAAGCTGCTTTTAATTGCTCAAGGAGTGCTTCATTTTTAGTTGGAGCAACCCAAGTTGATTCAACTGCACCAGCAGCGGCAGCAAATTCTTTAATTGCTTGAATCGCGATTTGCATTTCGTCATGACCGAAAAGCACCGCACCAAGCATTTGGTCTTCTGAAAGCTCTTTCGCTTCAGACTCAACCATTAATACAGCAGACTCTGTACCAGCAACCACAAGGTCAAGATCAGATTGAGCAAGTTGTTCAAAATTCGGGTTTAAAACGTATTCACCGTTAATTAAACCAACACGTGCGCCACCAATTGGACCACGGAAAGGAGTACCAGCAATAGACAATGCTGCTGATGTACCAAGCATTGCTGCGATATCAGCATCCATAGTTTTGTCAGAAGAAACAACTGTTGCTGTTACTTGAATTTCGTTGAAATAACCTTCTGGGAACAACGGACGAATTGGGCGGTCAATAAGACGTGAAATTAAAGTTTCAGCTTCAGACGCACGACCTTCACGCTTACCGTAACCACCAGGGATACGACCCGCTGCATATTGTTTTTCTTGATAGTTAACTGTTAACGGGAAAAAGTCTTGACCCGCTTTTGCTTTAGGTTGAGCAACAACTGCAACTAAAACAGTTACACCACCCATTGTGATTAAAACTGTATTCGCTTGACGAGCAACGCGACCCGTTTCTAAAACGACTTGATGTTGACCGAATTGGAATTCTTTACGAACGATGTTAAACATTGACATGTATTGTATTTTCCTAATTTTATTCTAGTGAGACCCCTAAGGTTTGGCATTCAGACTACACCAATTGGTAGATAAATGACAAAGCTTAGAAGCCATCACACTAGATCAAAAATTTTAAATAATATTAAACGCAAAGAAGGAGCGCACAAGCGCCCCTTCTATAAATCGCCTAACGGTGATTAGACGAAACTTTCTTTTCAGGAACAAAGCATAGCAACATGCGATAAACCGAAAACAAAGCAAAATCGAATTAACGACGTAGACCTAAAGCACCGATCAAAGCAGTGTAACGCTCGTGGTCTTTACCATTTAAGTAGTCAAGTAATTTACGACGTTGGTTAACCATACGGATCAAACCGCGACGGCTATGGTGGTCGTGTTTGTGAGCTTTAAAGTGACCTTGTAAATCATTGATTTGAGCAGTCAATAAAGCTACTTGTACTTCTGGTGAACCAGTGTCGTTTTCAGCGCGAGCAAATTTAGCAATGATCTCTGCGCGGTCTGCATTAGTTAAAGCCATTCGATTTCTCCGAGATGCTTAAAAAATAAAATGATATGAATCAGTTGAGCGCAACTGACTGCCGTGCATCACTACAGCAAGTCGCCTATTTTAAGGTATCTATATATGGATTGCAAAATTGTTTTCAGTTACCCGTCATTTTAGACACTGACATCAGCGTCCGAACCCTTCACACTTGGCCTTCAATAAAAAGAAAGAAGCGCGAGGGACGTGTGAAAATATTTTCGACTAATACCTGTCCGGTACCAGACGATATTGGATCGGTCATTCATCACAAAGATGAAGTGCCTGCCGAACTGGGCGGAATGA
Organism: Acinetobacter genomosp. 33YU; assembly: GCF_001990725.1. Lineage (NCBI taxonomy): Bacteria > Pseudomonadati > Pseudomonadota > Gammaproteobacteria > Moraxellales > Moraxellaceae > Acinetobacter > Acinetobacter genomosp. 33YU. Next base: position 281,866 of record NZ_LFZQ01000004.1, read on the forward strand.
ATGAACATCAGATTCAAAAGATCTGGAAAAGTATTGAGTCACTCTATAAAACCGGGAACTATCCGCTCATTACTTTTTGTTTACGTAGACAAGGGAAAATTTTATTAAATCGAAGCATCGGCTATGCTCAGGGGAACTCTCCAGCAGGTCTGCAAAATAATGCACTCATTGCAACGCCTGACACTCCTGTTTGCTTATTTTCAGCCTCAAAAATGATTACTGCCATGTTGATTCATCTTTTAGATGAAAAAGGTGAAATCAACTTACTCGACCCTGTCAGTTATTACATTCCAGAATATGGTGTAAATGGGAAGCGCCGTGCGACGATCTTTCATTTATTAGCACATCGTGGCGGCATCCCGTATATAGACGGCGAAGTCACTCCTGAACTGCTTTTTGATAAAGATGAAATTTTAAAGCGGCTATATGCAGCAAGACCCGTTTCTCCAGCAGGTAATCATCTCGCCTATCATGCTGTAACTGCAGGTTATATTTTGGGAGAAATTATTGAACGGGTCACAGGACAAGATCTTCGTCAGTTTGTACATGAGACCATCGAAAAACCAATGGGTATGCCCTATTTTAACTATGGTTTGAAGCCAGAATATCGTGCAAAAGTCGCACTCAATTGTGCAACAGGCTTACATCCTCGCTTAGGGACAGACCATTATCTCAATCATGTATTAGGCGGCGGTTTACAACTCGCTGTAGATGTCACTAATGACAGCCGCTTTATGGATACGATTTGTCCTGCCGGTAACATTTATACGAGTGCCGAACAGGCTGGACGTTTCTTCGAAATGCTCTTAAGTGGTGGAAGTTATCAAGGCAAACAAGTTTTAAGTGAGAAAACAATTTTTAGAGCAACTCTACCGACCACAGGAGTTAATATTGACCGAACCTTATTAATCCCGATGCGTTATGCATTAGGTCCAATGCTCGGTAGCAATCCGGTAGGTTTATTTGGTCCAATGACTGGTCAAGCTTTTGGTCATCTTGGTTTTTCCAATATTTTATGCTGGGCCGATCCAGAGCGTGATATTAGCGTTTCTCTGTTGACTACCGGAAAATCCGTAGTAGGTACTCATCTGCCTGCTTTGGCAAATCTGCTCTATCAAATTTCTAGCCAATGTCCTCGAATTCCTAGAGATCAACGTCGTTCATTGTTCGGTAGTGACTCACATGAAACAGATCTAGTTTAAATAGCAATAATCTAGCTATAAAATAAAAAACCCAAGCATTTCTGCTTGGGTTTTTGGCGCTGTAGTTCTTATTTATCGTGTTTATCGCTGTTCTTATTGTTATATGTGAGATGCTTTATACATCTTTCTTCTAGTTTTACTCACTTCCGTTGTTTTTATTTCTATTTCCTTATGGGATGTATTCTCTCATATCCAATTATGAAGAAAAGTAGTATTTTTCTTATCATCATGTAAGCAAAAACGTACAGGTCTGTCTAATATTTAGTGTTTGTCTGTAACAGCTAAATAACGTACGGTTCTGTATAACATTTAACTTAACAATTCACGGAAAAAATGACTATTTAAGAATCATATTACAAATAAATATATTAATAGGATTGTTTTAAATTGTTGATAATAAGGACAAGAAATCGTGTGAAATACATAAAGATTTATTTAATTTATTTGACATGATAAAAACTCAAAATATAAAAAAGCCCTGTAGTCTCTCCCAAAACTACAAGGCTTAGCGGCTGTAAGTTTCCTCTTTATTCACCTACTTCATTGTAAGTTCGCAGTCTCTCGACTTAAGTTATTATTATTGTGCGATTTTGCCCGACATTCCTTGCCAAGCTCGTTGTGCGTTTATAATCTCAAAAACAGGGGGTGTTCTCTAGCAGCAAATATCTCGAATCTATGTAAGCTTTTTCTTACAAAGGTCAAAATATTAAGTTTGACTTAACGAACTAACCGATTAACCTTTTCAACTAAACCGCTTCTTCTTGTCGTACGAACTGTAAAAGATTGTAATAAAGCCTCAGGGTGAACCAAAAGACTCACTACCTTTTTCGCTCGTGTAATCGCAGTGTAAATAAGTTCTTGGCTTAGCAAATTCTTGGCAGCCTGATCAAGTACAACAGCAGTATGCGTAAATTCAGAGCCTTGCGATTTGTGAATGGTTAAGGCAAACGCACTTTGAATACTTTTAGGTAGTCTGTTTGCAGCAACCCATTTATTTAAACTAGGAAAATACACTTCAAACTGTTGAGGCTGAGTACGGTGTTCAAAACATAAACCAATGTCACCATTTGAAATGCCAAGTTGGTAATCGTTATAAGTCATCATAACCGGACGACCAACATACCACCCTCCTAAAGTCACGATACCCAGCTGTTGTTGTAACCAACGTTCGGCATATTGATTAAGTTGCTGTAAGCCAAATGGTCCATGACGTACAGCAGTTAAAATACGGTAGTCATCGAATGACTTAACGATATTTTCAATATGCTCAATTGAGCGATCATCTTGTAAATAAGCTTTTAGGCTTTGCACATAGCCTTGAAAACCCACCATCAACTTTTGATAGTAAGCTTCTAGCTCTATAGGTGACTCTTCAGGTAAGTATTCAAGCTGAACCACATCGGGCATATCAACTTCTAAAGGAATTGAACGTAACTCTGAAACCTGAACAATATCAATTTCAAATTGCTGCAAAACCTGCTCATGATTGATCTGACTGGTTTGCATTTGAATAAATCGTGCCACTTGCCCAATTAACGCACCTTCTGCAAAACGGCGGCTGGTTTGAAGGTGAACACGGTTTTCAGACAAAGCGTCGATTTGCTGTAAATCCGCAAGTACCGCTCCAACATCTACTGAAGCAAGCTGGTTGGCATCGCCTAGCAAAATAATTCGGCAAGACTCAGGCACCGCTTCAAATAATAAAGTTGCCAGATTTAAATCCAGCATAGAAGCCTCATCCACCACAATAACGTCATAAGGCAAAGTCTGCTTTTGATTAAAACGTGGAGTTTGACTATGCCCCATACCCAATAAGCGATGAATGGTTTGGGTACTTTGGCTTCTTAGCTCGTCACTCATCAGCCCCGACTCAAGCAGTTTTGGGTCATTAAACGAGTTTTGTAAGGCTTCTTGCATACGCTGTGCAGCTTTACCCGTCGGAGCTGCCATTGCTACACGAATATGAGGAATTGCTTGACTCAGCACAGCAATAATACGAGCGAGCGTATAGGTCTTACCTGTCCCCGGCCCACCTGTAATGATACTTAAGCTCTGCTGAGTCACCATTTGCAAAGCAGCTTGCTGATGTGGGTCAGTGAGTAAGTTTAAATGCTCTTCACACGAAACTGGTTGAATTGGTTGTTGCTTTAATCGACGAATTTGCTCAGCTAGACGTTGCTCTAGGTTCCAATATCGGTATAATGCCAACCCCTGCCCGTCGTGGACACAAGGGGCAACTTGAGACATCGCTTGTTCTGCGGATATCACCAGTTGACCAAGTGTTTCTGTTTCTTCTGGGCTAATCGCAATACAACTGTCACCTTGCAAGCTCGCTTCAATAAGCTGCTGCAAAAAACAAGCTGCCTCTGGAGCTTGTGTCTGTGCAGTAAACGGAGCTTGATTTAGAAAGGTACTCCAAGTCGTCAACCAGCTTAAATCGCTTTGTTCAGGGCTATTTAGATTGTCCACACACTTATCCACCTAGTTTTCCACACGCTTGTCCACATGGTTATAGACAGGATTATCCACACCCCAAGTATTTGTTAATTCTAAAATTAGATCATTTATCAGCATTTTTTATGCAATTTTATCCTCAGCAAAGTACCCTAAAATAGCATCAAGTCGTAGAACAAATTCTGTACTTGGCTGCCAATAATAATAACCCTGCTCAGCTTCGCCATTCATACCACGCAAGTAAAGATAAGTCGCCCCACCTAGGTGTTGCTCAATATCATAATTTTGCATTTTGACTTTTAAATAACGATGTAACGCAACTAAATACAAGCCTGCTTGTAGCCAATAGCTGGCTAGAGACATACTTTGGGCAATGCTTGCCCCACTATAATCCGCAAGGTTTTCACCTAAGTAATTACTTTTATAGTCAGCAATGTGATAACGCTGCCCATCAAAATAAACCAAATCTATCGAACCATTTAAATAACGTGCGGAACGAGCCTCTAATAACTCTGGCATTTCCATTCCATACTCAGCAAACAGCTGCTGAATACGTTTCATGGCTAACACCCTATCTGACAGGGCCAAATAAAAAGGACACTCTGATAAATAGTGCTCTGGTTGTAACTGATTTAGGCGAAAACCTTGATATAACGGCGTGTTTAGAATCTCTTGCAACCATGTCGCCACAGCGTGATAAAGCGAATATTCCGCTTCTTGTTCTTCGGGAAAGCTTTCTTGATATTTGATTAATAAATCTTGCCACAAACTACTGTAGTCATTTTTAAAACGACGGCGTATTTCACTTACCCACTCATCTGAACATTGAAAATCAATATGTTCAAAAATTTCATGTAAGAAATTACCTGCAAGTGTTCCTCTAGGAAAGTTGCTTTTGATCCAGCTAATTGGCTGTGCTGCGGTCACTTCAACAGAAATAACTTGATCGAGTTCATCTTCGGCTAAAACAGCTTCATGGCTCTGGCTCGCGAGTAAATCTGTACCTACTTTATGTCTTAAATGCTGTGCCAGATAACTAAAACTGGTTTTGCCTCTCGAATAAAAGCGCTGGTCAGGAAAATTCTGTGCCTGTATCTCAATAATATTGATTTGTTGATTTAAATGCATGGCAGCAGGTGGTTGCTCCAAAATCATTTCATCGCAACAACAACGGTGCTGGAATGGTTCAGCTCTGTTTTTCCAAAATGCCAAACCTGAAACAGACTTGCCATCTGTATCTTGTAAAAGCGCATAAACACGATGACTTGCCCGAGTTAAAGCCACGTACCAAAGGCGGTTTTGTTCCGCCAAAGCCCGTTCTTCATGCTGCTTCAGTTCGGTTTCGTTTAAATACGTTTTATCGGCAATCGCGACAACTCGTTGTGTTACGGTTTGAGCCGACTCCGGCGTAGTGATATCTTGGGTCGAGAAGTTAAGTGTTTTGTTATTTTCCCGAAATGGCTTATCAGCCCCAAGCAAAAAGACAATTTTAAACTCAAGTCCTTTCGACTGGTGAATAGTCATGAGCTGTACGCCAGCTTCACTCGACAATCTACGCTCTAGCTCCCACTCACGTTCAAGCGGTGACTGTAATTGCTTGAGATACCAATGATAGAGATTTTGCGCACCCTGATATTTCTCGCTATGCTGACTCAAAATTTCGGTCAGATGACGCAAGTTCACCACAACCCGCTCATTATCTTTACTCTGGACAGCAACTAGATTTTTCCAAATGCCAAATTGGTTTAAACATTGCTGCCATGCCACTAAAAAACCCTGAGCTGACCAAAGCTCACGAATAGCATCAAAGCCTGTCATAAACTGGCTTAAACCTTCAGCTGTTTGCTCAAGTTGCAACAGTTGTTTTAGATCCATAGCAAACAATCGGCTAATCAAAGCTCGTTTCAATTTTGCCTCATCGTAAGGATGAAGAATCGCGGTGAGTAAGGCCCCAACATCTTGAGCAATGGTGCAATCAAAAACACTTCGTTTTGATGGTCGGTTAACGCGTATTCCTAAACGCTCTAATTGAAACTGAACTTTATCAAGGCCATCATGATTGCGTGACAAGACCGCAATATCATCTTCATTTAAAGCTTGGGTCTGAGTATCTTTTTGAAGATATAACTGCCCAGTATGTGACTGGTTGAGTAAATCCCGAATCTTCCATGCTACTTGCTGTGCTTCCGTTTCCTTGTCTTTTAGCAGAAGCCAACGTAAAGGGTACGGGTTAGGCTGATTTTGATCGACTAAAGCTGGGTGAGGTCGAGTCCCTGCCCGAATCGGGTCATATTGAACCTGTTCACCAAAGTCGATTTGCCTTTGAAATAAGGCATCAACCACTTCAACCAAGTCAGCGACTGAACGATGGTTATGAATTAATTTATATTCTCGACCATGCTTTGCCTGAATATCTTTATAGGCATTTAAAAAGGTAAGCATATCCCCACCACGGAAACCGTAAATTGCCTGCTTACGGTCACCCACCATAATCATGCAACCTTTTTGGTAACGCTCTGGATGACGCCAAATGCTGGCGAGCATATCGTCTTGGTCTTGATTAGTATCTTGAAATTCATCGACTAAAATTAAGGGATATCGAGCCTGCACAAATACGGCGAAACGTTGCCCCTGCTCGCCCTTTAAAGCTTCTGACAAAGTGCGAATTTGCTGAGAAAAAGTCGTCTCACCCTTATTTTGTAAAACCTGAGGTAAACGTTTCTTAACTTCTACACACAAGTGAAATTGTAAAAAAGTATTCAACTGATTCAAATCAGCTTGAATTTTTTGCATCATCTCAAAAATATTTTTTAATATTTGAATTATAGGATGTTGGTAGAAATTATCTTGGATAGCTTGATCACATTTATTAAAAACTGTATTACGAATTTGCCCCTTTGAATCCAAAAATAGTACTTCGATATCCTTTAATGCTTCCCTATGGAAAAAAATTTTAACTCCATCTTTCTTAATCTGCCGAATAATTCGGGATAGCCCTGTTTCAAAAATCAAGTGAAAACGATCTTTAGCAAAAGCTTTTTTATTAATGAACTTGTAATATTGTCCATCAAGTAAATAATAATCTTTTAATCCGTCCCAGTATATTGAAGGAGCTTGTGCTAATTTATTCAAAGCAATCTCAAATTCAGCGGTACTAAAAACAGGTAAATCCACTGGCTTAAAATAAGCTGAACTAAAACTTAAACTTTCTTCGACTAATTTGATATAACTTTCAGTAGACTTAAGTTCACCACTCATATACAAAAAATCAATCACAGTTTGAGGCTGAGACTGTATCCATTCACGTAGTACATCATGAATCAGTTGGCGGCTATAGGTTTTAGCATCATCGGTAATTTGAGCACGTTCAATTTTGCCGCTCTCAAAAGCAAACTCACGTAATAGTTTTTGGCTAAAGCTATCGAGTGTTCCGACAAATAGCTCATCTAGCTGATCGATGACAAGCTTTAAACGTTCACAGGCATAGGCAATACGTGTCGCAAAATGCTTGAGAACATGTTGCAGTAATAAGTCAGATTCTTGCTCGGCCTGTAAAAGAATCTCTTTCTCAGTCAAGCTCCGCTTAGCATCTAAATAACGGTAGGTTTCGACTAAACGCGCACGAATTCGGCTTTTCAACTCGGCCGCAGCAGCACGGGTAAACGTGGTTGCAATGACTTGTCTAGGCAAATATTTCTCAAGAAAAATACGTACCATCAAACTCGACAGTGTATAGGTTTTCCCTGTGCCAGCCGAAGCTTCAATTAAATGCAATCCGCTAAATTCAATATCAGTAATAGGTTGATAAGACACCTGTACTCTTGAGTTCATGCCTTACTCCGAATATTGAAATTGAAAAACTGGATGATACAAATCATATGCAAACTCATCACAAGCGTGTTGAAGCAATGCTTGTGCATCTTGTTCTTGCAAAATAAAACGCCAGTCCTTATGTAACTTACACGCTTCATTTTGAGTCATATCGATAGCGGTAAATGAACCAGTTTCATTCCAGTATTTTAACAGCTCGGTATAGCTCTTCTCATCCAGTTTTATTTTTTCTGTCGGATTTGTTATTTCCCACTGATATGCCTTGGCTTTTTCCAGAGGCTTTAGCATCAAAGCTGCTGGTAGCACCAGTGGTTGCTGTTGAGCATAACGCCAGATCTTAAACCACGGTTGTAAATACTGCCGAGCTTGCTCAGAACTAATACCTTTACAGATTACGGTTTGGTCACTAAAAACCACTATACGGCGTCTTTCAGTTCCTGCACTTCCCTCATTTAAATAGGCCAACCAAAGCAGGTACTCTAACCAGACTTTTGCACGTCTTTTGGCCCGAGCACTTGATGCTTCCATACTGACCCAATCCTGAGTTTCAGATTTAGGCACTGTAATATTCATGTGCAGCTGTTTGGCAATTCGCCAGACTCGCTGCGTGGTTTGTGTCACGGCTGGTGCATAATGATGAAGACGTTCAAGCAAACATTCCTGTTCAAAAATACCCTGTTGCCATGCGCTGTATTGAACTTTGCCTACAGGTAATTGATCAAGTAGAGCCTCAGGCTGCGCCTGTTGTTCATTTTGCTGTAAAAAATGTCGAATGGTATAACGGCCTAAACCATCTAAAAGCAAAGGTTCATTTTGATCTAACTCCCCAACAGTTCCTAAGTTTTCTACACCTAAAGTTTTTAAATATAAGCGTGCGGGGAAAGTCACATCCTGTATCCACTGATGGCTATCTAAAACCAGCATGTCAGGTATTTCTAAAGGATAAGACGTATTCGCCCAAGGCTTAAGAACACCAGATGCTTGCTGAATTTGCATAGCTACATTAAACCAGTGATCTTGGTAGCGAATATAGTTGTTCTCGGCCACAAAACCCTTCGGGTCAAACGGCTGTAAATAATGTAAATGGTAGAGTTGTTTTAATTGAGACGGAATTTCAATGCCTTCAATGACTTCACGCTCAGGTGCATTTGGCTCCGGTTTTACAATAAGCGCAAGATGCTCACGGAACTCTTGAAGAATACTAGAAGGATCTCTCACCTCACCGTCATTGACATCAAAACCGTTATAAAACAGCCATAGATTTTCTTGGGCTAAAAGTAAGGCATCTAAGAAAGCGCCTTGGTCATCCTCAAGACGGGAACGATCACCTAATTGTTGACGTAAGGCATCCATCAAATCAAATGGTACATGCGTATCACGGTTTGGAAACTGCCCTGCATCCAGATTTAACATCACGATCAAGCGATAAGGTAAGGGGCGAATTTGTCCAATTTGGGCAAAAGTAATTTGTCCGGTCGGTTCAGCTTGAGCTGTCTGGTTTTCTAAAGTTCGCTGAATCTCATCCAGAATATAAGGCAAAGGCAAGGTAATTTTACGTAAGGTGCCTGTTTCTGCTTCGGCATAGTAACTTGCGAGCGTTAGCATACGCTCTTGTTTTTTTACAATTTCCCGAGCAGTTTTTAAAGCAGCCACACCAGCCTGTTCAAACTCGACTATATCTTGCGACAACACTTGCAGCCAGTATTCTACTGTATGTACTTTTCTTTGCTCGTGCATAATGAGCCAGTCACGGCGCTCATTTAAATCTTGGTAAATCTGAATGAGTGTACCAATCAGCTCAAAATCGCCCGGCTGAACCTTAGAGTAACTGAGTACCTGATTAAACGTAGCATGTTCAGGAATTGCAATGCCGAGTGCTAACCGTTCTAAAGCAAATTTAAAACTATACCGATAATCATCATCGCCGTCACATAGGCTACGTTTCAGATGCTCTGCATCAAGACCACGTTTAAACCCTGCATCGGCCAGTAATGCCAAAACTCGCTCTACTTGAGCATATTCAAGTGCATAGCGCTGCTGCGTCGCATGTAAACCAAGCCAGTCAGCGAAATCATCAAAGCTAAATCGCCCTTGCATAAGGTGAATACGCCCAATCACGGCACGCCATGCATTAAGTGCATCAAGTGAGGCAATACCTGCAATTTTTACGGGTAAATGCACACCTTGCTCAGTTGCCGTAGCTGGAAAAACACTTCGTATTAAAGGCTCAACTTCTGCCAAATTAGGCACTAAAACCAGAATATCATTTGGACGACGCGGCTGTTCATGCGGTTTAGCCAACCAGCCAATCAAATGCTCTTTCAAGACTTCAAGTTGGCGCAATGTTGAGTGGCAAACATGAATCTGGATAGAGTCATCTTTCAGTACAAGTTCATATTGCTTAGGCTGTGGTTCCACCAAATGCAGAATATCTGACTGAACTTTGCCAAGTAAACTTTCAGGAAAATCATCTACAAAGGCGTCCACCCACTTACCTTCCTCACCTGTAGACAGGTTCGAAAGTAATGAGAAGTGATCGCGGGCTTGTTTGCCCAGTCTTGTTAAAAGTGGATGCCTCGACTCACGCGCCTCAGCATTAAAGTTAAGCGTAAATTTATCAAAGAAATCGGCAATTTCAGCATCGGTCGCTTGAGGATTTTTCGCTATAAAACGCTCTTTCACACCCAAGTCATAACGCTGTTTCCACAGCGGATCGACACTATCGGCCCAATATTCCTGTGAAGGGTTATAGTGCAAAATCAAAACATCAATGTATTGCCCTAAACGGCGCAAAAATTGAAGCTGGCTAGGCGGTAAATCTAGCAAAGTAAAAACGACAATTTGCTCTGGCAAACGAGACAGTGCTTTCTTCTTACGCTCAGGATGATCTAATTCCTGCCAAAACAGCTCGTCAATTTGCTGCATTTGCATAAAATCATCATGAAAATGCTGCTGCCATAACCAGCGCTGCCAACGCTCTAGCTCTTGTGTTTGCTGCAAAGTAAATGCAGAAATTTCTTTATCTTTCTGCGCAATATACTTTTCGATATCAAGTGCTCTGCCTTGTCCCCACGCTGCTAACCAGTTATTTGGACAAGTACAGGTATTTTCACAACCATGTTGGCACTGTCCCCGATAGACCATGTAGTTACTAAATAAATCGGCAACCTGCTCGGCCACCCAATACAACATTTTTTGTTTTTTTAGCTGTTTCTCAATCCCTTGTTCAAGTCGATCTGCGCTGTCGTAAATACGCTGAACAATAGAGTGCAATGGATGTGAGTCATCTATACTCATTTCATCAGGCTGAATAAATTCTTGTAAGGCTTGATGTACACGCCATTTAAAAATCAAGCGTGGAATATTCGCTTTACGAACCTGTTCTTTATGCGCAGTAAGAACCTGTTGATAGGCGTACCACTGAAAACCGCGAACTCGTTGATGGAACTGGTAATTGGCCGTCATTCCTTGTTGTTCTGCAAGTTTTTGTATCAGCCACTGCTCAACTGCAGGACTAGGTACAATAAAATGCTGGGCTTTCAAAACCTGTAAAGGATGCGTAGAAGGTTGGGACGTAGACGCAAGTACGCCCTGCAACAACACATCAATACGTTGACTTTGAATAACATGGATGCCCATTTATTTCATACCCTACTCGCATAATTTATGCACAAAATCATAAACATTCATTACTATACAACTGAATCTGACTATGTCACGTTGGTTTAAACACAGCATAATCTAACTTTAGGTGTCACTTGCCTTGTGTTTGGAAGGCACCATTAAGGAACCCATTACAGGTAAACATTATGAAAATTGATAACATTCCTGACTATATTGATCCTAGCCTAAATCTGGAACAAATTCGCGATGAGTGCCACGATCTCATTCAGAAAAGAGCTTACGTGTCTGCTGGTGCAGCAATTGTACCGATTCCTTTTTTTGACGTGGTCGTAGATTTGGGAATTTTGACACAGCTTATTCCCGATATTAATGCTCGCTTTGGCTTAGCACCTGAACATGTCAGCGTCTATGATCCAAAAACAAAAACCATTCATTGGGATGAATTGCGTAAACGTGGCTTTCAATTTTCAGGTTTTATGGTCGCGCGTACAACCGTTAAAAAAACCTTTAATGGTTTCTTTGGCAAAATCGTCACTAAACAAGTAACCAAATTTATACCATTAGGCGGACAAATTGTTGCAGCAAGTTTAGGTTATTTTATGATGAAAAAAATAGCCCAAACTCATCTAAATGATAGCTACAACCTTGCTAAACGCATTCAACAAAAGGGAATCAACTCAACAGTACTTGAGAGTTAATACAATCCTATCGTAATTTTTTAAGGCACGTGACTGTGCCTTATTTTTTGCTTTTAAAATTTACACAATAAAACAAAAGATATGTTCAAAACTTTAATCTTCACTTATTTTTTTAAGTTTTACTAAAGTTTAAAAGTCTATTATTCAATCTACAATGCCAAATGAAATACGGAGAGTCATTGTGGAATATGGACAATCAACATCCCGTTTACGTGCCATTTTTAATGTAACCAGTGGTAACTTCCTAGAACAATATGACTTTTTCCTCTTCGGTTTATATGCAAAAGCGATAGGTGAAACTTTTTTTCATTCTGATAGCAGCTATGCCGCACTAATGAAAACTTTTTTGGTATTTGCCGTTAGCTTTCTGATGCGACCAATTGGCGCACTCGTGTTAGGTCCATATGTCGATCGAATTGGCCGCCGAAAAGGATTAATGGTCACCTTAAGTATTATGGCACTTGGTTCCTTGTTAATTGCATTAACACCCGGATATGCCACCATCGGCTTTACAGCCACTGTCTTAATATTTGTTGGTCGTCTAGCCCAAGGTTTCTCAGCTGGGGTTGAGTTAGGTGGTGTCTCCGTTTATTTATCTGAAATTGCTGAACCACATAACCGTGGGTTTATTACCAGTTGGCAATCTGCTAGCCAACAAGTTGCTGTAATTTTTGCTGCCACATTAGGCTATTTAGTCAGCCTAGCATTTACGAAAGCACAAGTTGATGCTTGGGCTTGGCGTATTCCATTTTTTGTCGGTTGTGCAATTATTCCGTTTATATTCTGGTTACGTAAATCTTTAGCCGAAACCGAAGCTTTTGCCTCTCGAAAAGAGCATCCAACTACTAAACAAATTATGTCAACGCTTGCAGCGAATTGGAAAATTGTAGTCGTTGGAATGTGTATGGTTGCAACAACTACAACCATGTTCTATTTCATTACAGTTTACACCCCAACTTATGGAAAAGAAGTTCTACATTTAACAACTGCAGAAAGCTTATTTGCAACGGTAATGGTCGGGGCAAGTAACTTTATTCTATTACCTATAGGTGGTTATTTATCAGATAAAATTGGTCGAAAACCATTATTGATTACCACAACAGTTTTAATTTTTGTAAGTGCTTATCCGCTATTAAGCTGGCTGACTCAAAACATTAGTTTGGCACACATGTTAATTTCACTACTTTGGCTATCTCTGCTCTATAGTTTCTATAACGGCGCATTGGTCGTTTCCCTCACTGAAATGATGCCAAGCTCTGTAAGAATTGCTGGGTTCTCTGTAGCGTATAGTCTTGCCACTTCTATATTTGGTGGGTTAACGCCTATGATTGCCACATATCTTGTACAAGAATCTGGCAGCAAAAGTATGCCTGCTTTCTGGTTAATGTTTGCCGCAATCATTAGTTTAATTGCAACGCTTGTTGAATTTCGCAATCGGAAAACTCTTGCTATAGAATCCCCATCAATCAAGGATCAACTTGCATAATCAAATAAGCACTAATATTTAAACAGTTAAAGGAGACCTTAGTCTGCCTTTAACTGTTTTAAAATCGCTCTTAATACCTCTAACCGAGCTGTATATTTGTCATCAGTCGCAACAATATGCCAAGGTGCATACTCAGTGCTCGTTCGTTCAAACATATCTGCCGCTGCTTTTAAATAGTCATCCCATTTATCACGATTACGCCAGTCTTCTGCGGTAATTTTAAAGCGTTTATGCGGTGTCTCTTCTCTGGCTTTAAAACGCTGTTCTTGCTCATCTTTACTAATCGCTAGCCAAATTTTCACAACAATGGTTTGACTATCAAACAAATCTTTTTCGAAGCGGTTAATCTCATCATATGCCCTTTGCCACTCTAAAAGTGACGCAAACTCTTCAACTCGCTCAACGAGTACGCGACCATACCATGTCCGGTCAAAAATCGTAATTTTTTCAGCTTCATTAATACGGTTCCAGAAACGCCATAAATAAGGATGTCTCGCTTCAAAACGTTCAGGGGCTCCAATACAGTGAATTTCATATTCACGCGGATCTAAATTTTTAACAATTCGTTTAATGGCACCACCTTTACCTGCGGCATCCATTCCTTCAAACGCAATCACCACATTTCGTTTATCAAAGCGCATGCTATCTGCAATTCTTTTGCTCAGTTTATCGAGCTCTTTTTTATATTCGGCTTTATCAAGCTTTTCCTGAGCAGGTTTTAACAAACTTTCAGGAATCTTTGCTTGCTGCCATTTTCCTTTGACTTCACTTTCATGCTCAGGTAAATCACGCATATTTTGCAAAAGATATTGGGCAAAAAACTGATCACGCTGTGTTTCATCTTCTCCATCAATAATGTACCAATCATCGGTAAAACGTCGGCGTAAATTTTGCAAAGTGTCATATTGTTTTTTATTACGCCAGTCTAAGCCGTGGAGTTTATGCCAGTGCTGTTCAGAAGGGTCTATTTTATCTAACCGTTTTTGCAATGATTTCCAAGAAAGATCAAACCAGACTTTAATCACATCGACATAATTATTTTTTAGGTCTTGCTCAAATGAACGCATATTTTCAACATAGGCATCAAAACGTGCTTCATCCAAAGGCTCTGCAACATGAGTTGCAGTAACCAACAAGTCGCTATACCAATTGCCAAACATCACCACAATTTGGCCTTCAGTTGGAATAAATTCTGAATAAAACTGCCAAAATGCTTCTGTATCGGTGAGCATACGTGGCGCATCTGCTTTTACGCGCAAATATCTCGGGTCTAACCATTCGCGAAGCTGCTTAACTGCTTCCCCCTTTCCAGCAAGCTCAATACCACTCATTAATATCAATGTACTTTTAGCATTAGGCTTACCTCGACTATCTTTTAAAGCATATTGTGCTTCAATCAAATCGACTGAAAGCTGTTCTTTATCTCGAATTTCGAATTTCGGTTGTTGTTTACTCATAGTCTGGAGCTCTAATCTTTTATTGTTTAATTTCGATGATCTTTAACTTATGCGCTTAAATGATGAATTGCTATACAAATTATGTCATTGCAGCAAGATTTCACTTAAAAATTGACGCATAAATCATTTTTTTTACATCTACTCGCCATAGTAGAAGGTTACAATGCCTCTTATGATTTTTTGTAAATAGCCCAATATTAGAGCCTTACATGTCTAAACTCGCTGCTTTTGATGATCTTTTACAACAATATAAAACATTTAATTATCATGATAATCCTGTGCTTGCCCAACGTTTGCAAGATGTACAAACATGGCTAAAAGAGCGGATGAAAGATACCCATCATGACTTTTTTAATTTGCCAGAGCATAAGCTCATGTCAGAGTATTTTTTAAACCGTTTATATGGTGGCCCAGAGTTCGATGCACTTGCTGCACAAATTGAACGTCTATTGAAATATGCCCATAAAGCCGAAAAAGTATTACCTGAAAATGCGATTAAAACCGGAACTAAATCGGTAAGTTTGGCTGTGCTTGCAACTCAACTTGATGAGCAAGTGGCCATGCAACTTCTCGCAGACCACCCAGCAGATACCGTACTCACCGACGAGATCATGCGCTTAACCTTAATCAAGCTTGATCAAGCAGAAGCCCGTTATCAACAGCTTGCTCTTCTTGACGATCTAGGGATCGCTTTAGATAAATACATGCGTTCATTTATGATGTTCACTGCATTTAAAATGTGTAAAGGAATTGCTCAAAAATATCATTTCGAATTGATGTATGATTTTATTCAAGATGGTTTTAGTGCGATGAAACCGTTAAAATCTGCCGAGAGCTTTATCAAGACTTTTACGGAAAAAGAACGCCAAATTGTTGAAAATGTACATTCAGGGCATCCGAATCCGTTTAGAGTGTGATAAGGTCGGCACATAGAAAAACTCAACCTCACGAAGTTGAGATTTTATTCATTATATTTGCATGATGATGCCTGTAAAAATAGACAAAATCTGTCATCATGCAGAACTTATTCCGTTTCACTTGAGTTTGAGTCTAGGAGAGACAATATGTCTAACGAAAACCAAAAGCCAACATCTCCAACTGAGCAGGCACAAAGTTCAGACAAAGTTAGCCCATTCCTAAGCTCACCTTTACCGCAAGGTACACCTCAAGGGCAACAACAATCTTTACAGCAAACACTAACAGATACACCTGTTAGTGGTTCTGTACCTAAATATAATTTACCACGTGGCGCGGGTAACACTGGCAACGTTGGTGAAACAACACACTTTGGTTACTCAACAGTTAGAACTGAAGATAAAGCTCAAAAAGTTGCTGAAGTTTTCCACTCGGTTGCAAGCAAATATGACTTGATGAATGACTTGATGTCATTTGGTATCCACCGTCTATGGAAGCGCTTTGCAATTAATATGTCTGGTGTTCGCCGTGGTCAACACGTATTAGACATTGCTGGCGGTACAGGTGACTTAGCAAAAGTATTTAGCCGTGAAGTAGGTCCTCAAGGTCATGTGGTACTTTCAGACATTAACGAGTCTATGCTGAATGTTGGTCGTGACCGTCTGATTGATGCAGGCTGTACCAATGTAGATTTCGTTCTTGCCAATGCAGAAACATTAGAGCCATTTGCAGACAACAGCTTTGATCTTGTTACTATTAGCTTTGGTTTACGTAACGTAACTGATAAAGATGCAGCACTTGCTTCTATGTTCCGTGTACTTAAGCCAGGTGGTCGTTTACTGATTCTTGAATTCTCTAAGCCTGTATTTGAGCCATTCTCAAAACTTTATGATCTTTATTCATTCACTGCTTTACCGATTATGGGTAAATTGGTTGCTAATGACTCAGAAAGCTATAAGTACTTAGCTGAATCAATTCGTATGCATCCAGACCAACGTACTTTAAAAGGTATGATGGAAAATGCTGGTTTCCAGAACTGTGACTATCACAACTTAACTGCTGGTATCGTTGCCGTTCACCGTGGCTTCAAACTGTAAGGTATAGCGATATGTGGTCGATTCTGGCACTTGGTGCAGTCGAACGTATCATTCATCATCTGATCGATCTGGATGCATTAACCCGCATTCAGCTCAATCAGTTACAGGGCAAAATGTTGCGTGTTGTCATCGATAGCCCGCAGCTTTCTGTCGATGTATTCTTTGACCAAGAAAAAGTACGTCTTGAACCTACTGCAACTGGGCATAGCGAAAAACCTTCTATTTTTGAACAACGCCCTTTTGATCCGCAATTCAAAATTTCTGAAGCAACAGCAACTTTGCATGTCAAAGATGTGGTTGAACTCATCAAACTATTGGTGAGTGATGCAGACCAGATTGGTAATATCCCACTAGAAGGTGACTATCACCTATTACAAGATATTCAAAAAATTATGCAGCAAGCTGAACCTGATTTAGCTGCGCATTTATCAAAATGGGTTGGTCCTCAACTCGCTCATGAAATTGGCAAGATTCAGCTTGCACCAAAGCATTTAAAACGTTCTCTTCAAAGCCATCTATTTTTTGCTGAAGATGCTTTAAAAGAAGACAGTGGTTTATTTGCCCCACGTTGGGAAATGGACAATTTAAATCAAGCTACGCGTAAGCTTAATCAAGATATTGACCGTCTAGAAGCTAAATTGCAGCAGCTCAATGCACAACTACAACCCACTCAAGATTAGGTAAGACTGTATATGATTCCGCACGTTTCACGTTTACTCGAACTTTGGCGTATTGCAGCGCACTATAGACTCGATACGTTATTCCCTGCGGATGAATTACCTGTTAAAGCTCAGCGTGCATTAAGTGTTATTAAAATGCATCCTGCTGCATGGTCGAGTCGCGAACGTAAAAATCCTTTAAAGCTCAAAGAAGCTTTAGAAGAGATGGGTCCACTTGCAATCAAACTTGGACAATTACTGTCAACTCGACGTGATTTAATTCCACCTGAAATACTCGCTCAACTGGTCTTACTTCAAGATCAAGTCAAACCTTTTGATAGCAATGTTGCCAAACAACGTATTCAAGAATCATTAAAAGCTGACGTAAATACCTTGTTTGCACGATTTGATGACCAGCCATTAGCTGCTGCTTCAATTGCACAAGTTCATACTGCTGCTTTGCACGATGGTCGAGAAGTCGTTGTTAAAGTGACTCGCCCCGACATTCGTAATCAAATTTTGCAAGACTTTGAGATTTTGGCATGGTTAGGCAACACACTAGAAAGTCGCCTTGAAGCTGCTCGTGCCTTACATCTCTCTGAAATTATTCAAGACTACCGCCAGATTATTTTAAATGAGCTGGACTTGAGTATCGAAGCAGACAACACTCGTCGTATGCGCCATTACTTTACTGGCTCAACCATGATGTACGTGCCTGAAGTCTACATGGATACCAAAGATGTCATGGTGGCTGAACGTATTACTGGTGTGCCTATTTCAGATACGGCAACCTTTGACCGTCTAGGCATGGATCGCGCACAACTTGCAGAAAAAGGACTAACCATTTTCTTTACGCAAGTATTCCGCGATAACTTTTTCCATGCTGACATGCATCCCGGCAATGTCTTTGTAGAAACAATTAACCCAAGCAATCCACGCTTTATTGCACTCGACTGTGCAATTATGGGTGAGTTATCTAAGCATGACCAGATGACCATTGCCCGCATGTTGCTTGCTGTAATGAACAGCAACTTTATGCAGCTCATTCAAATTGTGCATCAAGCTGGCTGGATTCCACCAGGTACAGACCAAGATGCGCTATCGCGTGAAATGCGTCGCACAGTTGGTCCAATGGTATCTAAACCAATGGATCAACTTGATTTTGCGGGCATCTTGATTCAAGTAATGGATATTGCTCGTCGCTTCCATTTAGAGATTCCACCACAGCTCATGCTGCTACTCAAAACTTTAGTGCATGTCGAAGGTCTAGGGACCGATCTTTACCCGCAGCTCGATATCTGGAAATTGGCAAAACCTATTTTGACTGAATGGGTCAAAGCCAACATGAACCCAGTCAAAAATATAAAAGAGTTAGGACAGCAACTACCTGACCTGCTTTTAGGTGCCCAAGATTTCCCAAGCTTAATTGTTGACAGTTTAAATGGTTTAAAAAATCAGTCTGCTTGGCAAGACCGTCAGTTACGCGAAATGCAACAACTTCGTTTGCAAATGGAACATCAACAACGCCGCAGTTGGATATTTGGCAGTACCATGCTGATTTTGCTCACCATCGCGATTATTAGCCCTTGGTTTGTTTCTATTATTTTAATTGTGCTGAGTAGTTTATTAGCGCTTTGGCGTATATTGAAATAATTAAAAAGGTTCTTAATTTATTCAAGTTTTTTTAAGACTTGAAAATAAATGATGTATATGATTTATTCAGTTCATATGCATCAGATTAAGAGAATGCCAAGTGCTTATTTCATCGGAATGGTTTAGCATCAATCAGATAGAATGTTCTCGCACAATTGCTTGCAATGATGCCTATCCACGTCATGTGCATGATGAATATGTAATTAGCGCTAATATTTCAGGAATTGAAGAAATTTGGCTAAATGGCAAACAAGATTCTGTAAAAGCAAAACAAGTTACTATATATAATCCTACATCAATACAATCTTCTCGATTTAGTAACAATCAAGTTGAATTTTTTAGTATTCATCTTCCCCAGTGCGCACTACGTGCTTTTGTATCTGAAAATAATATCTATAGCAGTAATACTGCTCCAGTATTAAAAGAAGGAATTATAAAAAATACTGAGTTATTCAATGCCATTATTTCATTTAATCAAAAAGATGACTCACCTTTTAATAAAGAACAACAGTTATTATTGCTTTTAGGCCAACTTGTTGAAGACAAAATTTATCTCGATGCTCAAGCCAAATCGGCAGTATTATTTATTCAAGAATATATGCGCGCGCATTTGACGGCAAAGCTGTCACTCGATGAACTTGCTCACATGAGTGGTTTAAGCAAATATTATTTCGTGCGTGCATTTAAACAACATGTTGGAATGCCACCACTGCAATATCACATGCAACTACGCTTAAATGCAGCAAGAAACTTACTAAGAAACAATATGAACTCTGTAGAAGCCGCCATGAGCCTTGGCTTTTATGATCAAAGCCATTTTATTCATGCTTTTAGAAAAACGATGGGGGTAACCCCCCACCATTATTTGACACAAATTAACTCAGGAAAGAATAAATTCTTTATAACCTGAATAAATCACATAAAATGAGAAATAAGCAAAAATCACAGCAGAAGCAATATAAGAATACTTTAAAATATTTTTGCCTAATATCTTACTGCCAAAGCCACCAACACCAGATAGTACTGCAGCCCAGAATATACCTGCTATAAAAAAACCTACCAGAAACCATGAGACTGCAAAAGAACCATTGTTTCCCATTCTAGAAATGAGTGCTCCACCTACTGTAGCAAACCATAAAATTGCTGTAGGAGAAGACATCGCTAATATCATCCCCTTACCAAAAGACTTAAAGGAAGTCTCCTCTTTAACAACTTTTTGTAGTTGAATCTCTTGTTTTTTTTGTAAGGCTTCTTTTAGCATTTTGATAGTAAACCAGATGAGTATTGCTCCACCACCAATCCATAATAACCATCGTATTGGTTCATATTGCAGTAGAATACTCATACCCGCCAAGGCTAAAACAGCATAAATCAGGTCACCGACACAGGTTCCGATACCTAGCCAAAGTCCTTGAAAATAGCCACGTTGCATTGCTAAATTAATAATCGCAATATTAGCAATACCAATATCTAAACAGAGTGACAAACTAAGAAGAAAACCATTTGAAAACGGTTCCATTAAGCGCACTCCTTAACTCTTTGACTATATTCAATTACATCTACTGTTTTACCAAGACGGATTATAATTTCTTCAGCATCTTTTTTATTATGATGAGGAGAGTATTTTTGAATGAACATCAATCCCTTTTCAATATCATCACTCAAAACAGTTTCACTCAACTCTTTTACTAACTTTTCAAAGGCAGGAATAAGAATATTAAGATTAATATTTATATGATTATTAGAAATATCAATAACTTTTTCTTCGATTAAATACTTTAATTGGATATAAGCAGAGCCAGCATCAGGAAAATCGCACGCTCCTCTTCTTAAATAACGGAATAATTCTAAAAGGTAAATTTTCCCTAAAATTTCTTTATCTAAATCAAGTTCATGTTTTGTATGTTCCGTTGTACACATTAAAAATCCAAAAAGATCTGCTAGAGATTCTTGAATTACCATTGATCCCCATCGATCCATTTTACTTAGCAGATCAAATCTCGTACAAGAACGAACAATAGAATGACCTAAATCATGCCCCCGAAACCATGCTATTAAATATCGAGAACATATACTAATATCAGGAATTTCTATTTTATCCCACCCAAATAATTTCGTCTCTTTACGAGAAAATTTTTCAAACATTGTTAGATATGTATTTGCAAATACCACTGTTCTTTTAACAGGTGAATATTTAATGCCTTCATCTTCTGGAAAGAAGTAAGCAAAATGTTTTGGGTAACCATTAGCCTCACCAGCGACTGCTAATAGATCAACTATTTTATAAGAGCAAAATGGTAGTGCTATAAGGTCCTCATTAATTGTATTTTTTAGCCAGCCAAGGTTTTTGTTGAACAATTTATCTACAGTGTCTGAAATATTCTGTAACTCATTATTAGGAATTCCAAACCATGCCGAATGATACTGGGATTTTGATTTTCCTATCCAAGTTGACATATATCCTATACCTTGAAGAAGCTCATTTTCATTAAGAGCAGCAATTCTTGGTAACAGTTCACTCTGTAATTTTTCATCTTGCAAAATTTCTGCTCTCATCATTAATGATTTTTTTGTGTCCTCATCATTAAATTCTTGTGTCAATCTCAAGCATATAAAAGCCAGCTTTTCTTTCATTATTTTAATTAAGCCATCATGATTTTCTTGATTAAGAGGTTGAATATTATTAATCGCATCACTAATACGAATTGCTTGATTTATTAGCTCTAGCGCCTTTGGAGAAAAATTATTTGGAAGAGGAATGTCCATCATATGGACATGGTAATGAGAAGATAAAGGCCAAAACTTAGTCGAGAACATGATTTGCTCCGTTGTATTAAATTATATTTTCAACTAAACCACGCCATGCCTTAATCTGTATTGGAAAAAATTGCCACACTACAAAGTTCAATTATCTACTCATTAAATACTCGGTGCTGTTCCTTTTGAAATGAAATAGAAATATAGAAAGAATTATTCCTAAACACAGCTTTCATACCGTAAACTATAGTCACCGTTTTTACGGTTCATTTTTACTCATATAACACTTTTGGTGATTCCTCATGAACAATACGCAATGGCTCGATGAAGTAAAATTTAACGAACAAGGTCTTATCCCTGCCATTGCTCAACATCATCAAACCGGACGTATTTTGATGGTAGCGTGGATGAACCGTGAATCACTTGCGCTCACAGCAGAAAAAAATCAGGCTGTATACTTCTCTCGCTCTCGCCAAAAACTCTGGCACAAGGGCGAAGAATCAGGCCATTTTCAAACAGTTTATGAAATTCGTTTAGACTGTGACGGCGACGTAATTATTCTACAAATTGAACAACACGGTGGTATCGCGTGCCATACAGGTCGTGAGTCTTGTTTCTACCGTAAACTTACCCCACAGGGTTGGGAAATTGTTGATGCACAATTAAAAGACCCTACTGCAATTTATGGTGACAAAGCTAAAACTGAAAGCCACGATCACGCTCATACCACTGAACAAGTTGATGTGCTTGCTCACTTAGGGCAATTAATGCAAGAGCGTAAGCAAGCAGAAGCAGACACTTCATATGTGGCAAGCCTCTACAAAAAAGGCATAAATAAAATCTTAGAAAAAGTCGGCGAAGAAAGCGTAGAAACTATTATTGCTGCGAAAGACTACGCTGCTCAAAATACAGAAAGCAATTTAAATGACTTGATTTATGAAACTGCCGATTTGTGGTTCCATAGCATTGTCATGTTGGGTTATTTCGATCTTAATCCACAACTTATTATTGACGAATTAGCTCGTCGTCAGGGTTTATCTGGTTTAGTTGAAAAAGCTAACCGTAACAAGGTTTAAAATCACTCAGTGTCGAATATCGAAAAACCTAAAGCCACCTATGAGCAAGCAATTGCCATAGATAATGGACGTCTTGGGCAATCATTTAAAGTGATTGCCTATGCGGGTACAGGTAAAACTACTACATTACAAATGATTAGCGATGCTATGCCTGAACGGCGTGGTATGTACCTAGCATTTAACAAAGCAATTGCTGGTGAAGCACAAAACAAATTTCATCGTAATGTAGATTGTCGTACTTTTCACTCACTCGCTTTTCGCAGTGTGCCACGCGGCGTAACTGATAAATTACGCTTGCCGCGCTTAAGTCCAAGCTTCATTGCAAAAGAATATCGACTAGAACCGATTACCTTACGACGCATGATGGGTGGGCGTTATGAAAAATACGTCTTAATGCCAAGTCGCCTCGCAAGTCTTGTCGCCAATGCGGTGAGTTATTTCTGTTCGACTAGCTCACAATACCCCGCTCCTCGACATATTCAGGCACCCAACTGGTTACATCCAGACGACATTACCGAGCTACAAACCCACCTTTACCCTGCTGTTGAACGGCGCTGGTTAGAGTCTATCGACCCGAACCATCAGGCCGGAATTGGTCACGATATTTATCTCAAGCTTTGGGCCTTGTCTGAACCTAACATTCCAGCCGATTATGTCTTATTTGATGAAGCCCAAGATGCCGATCCTTTAATGCTGGGGATTTTACTTCGTCAAAAAAGTACGCAAGTTATTTATGTAGGCGATGCACATCAGCAAATCTACGCGTGGCGCGGTGCAGTAAATGCCATGCAACAACTACCTTTGCCAGAGTCTCGTCTCACCACTTCTTTCCGTTTTGGAGAGGCAATTGCCGATGTTGCCAATGCTTTGCTAGGTGGCTTAAATGAGACAGTTCCTCTGCTTGGCAATCCGAATCAAAAATCAAGTGTCGTCAATAAGCCTCATACTAAAATGCGTGATGCAATTTTGTGTCGTACCAATGCTCGGGCAATGGAGCTTTTATTAGCTGGTTTAGTTCACGGTGATAAAGTAAGTTTGCAGGCAGATCATCAAAAACTAAACCGTTTTGTAGATGCTGCAAGCCTCTTGAAACAAGGAAAACGAGTTACTGACGTTCCCGAGTTGGCATGGTTTAACTCATGGCATGATGTTCATGAATATTGTGAAACCAATGAAGGAAGTGATATTAAACCCTTGGTTAAACTGGTAGATGATCACGGCACTGACCCACTGAAAAAAGCACTTGCAAAGATCACTCCACTTGAGCAGGCTGACTATGTCATCTCTACCGCCCATAAAGCAAAAGGACTAGAGTG
Source organism: Acinetobacter genomosp. 33YU (assembly GCF_001990725.1). NCBI lineage: Bacteria > Pseudomonadati > Pseudomonadota > Gammaproteobacteria > Moraxellales > Moraxellaceae > Acinetobacter > Acinetobacter genomosp. 33YU. The sequence goes on from NZ_LFZQ01000004.1 coordinate 306,091, forward strand.
GAATCGTGTCCATATTGAAGATGACTATCAATTTAAAATTAATGGCTTAGAGCATAAGATTACAGATGAAGAATTAAGATTACTTTACGTGGCCTGTACTCGTGCTAAAGTAAGTCTAAACATCCATCATCTTTATGATCTGATACAACAATTAAAAGTAAGGGCGCCTTTAAGTCTTCGAAAGTCGGTTGGTTGAAGCGCTCATAATTAGGTGAGCCTATGAGACTTGAATCTATCCAATTTAAACATGTTGCTCTGTTTCATGATCTAAAGATCCAGTTTGAATATGATAAACAACCAATTACTTTAATTTTAGGTGAACAGGCAACTGGAAAAAGTATGCTGCTTAAGCATATTTACAATGCCTTAACATGGTTTCCTGCTCGCTTGAAAGATGTCCGTACTCCGGGCGTGGTTATGCCTGATCAAGACATTACCCTTTCTCGTTTGCAGTCTAAAATAGAAGTCAGTATTCATATTCCTTCAGAGTTTGGTCAACTCCCTGAAACAACTTCAGCACAGCAGACTGACACATCACTTTGTAGCTGGAAACTGTTTAAGACCTTAAATTCGAGTGGAATAGGCATGAGTCAAGTCGAAACTCAACAACTCGATCAAGCCATTGCACTTTATCATCAAGTAACGAGAAAAGACCCACTTCAAGGTCTGCCCTTACTTGCCTATTATCCATCTGAGCGCTTTGTTAACGATATAAGTTTGCTCAACAAAAACCTACCGGGCATTACCCAATCTATTTCTGCTTACGATATTAGTTTAATTCCATTTACAACGTTTACTCGCTTTTTTGAATGGTTACGTGAAATTAGCGATATTGAAAATGCGCAAGCAGCTCATGTTGTGCAAAAAATTATTTCACAGCAATCAAATCCAGAAGATCAGGACGAACTTTTACGCCAACTTCAAATCGAATTGGCAGGACAACCAAAGCAACTCCCCTCTCCAAATTTATATGCACTCAAATCAGCGTTAAAAACTGTTTTTCCAGAGCTTTCTGAGCTCTATTTACAATATCACCCAAAGCTTCAACTTATGGCCCATTACCAAGGTGAGGTTTTAACGTTTCAGCAACTTTCAAATACCACAAAAACATGGATTGCTTTGGTAGGTGATATTGTTCGTAGACTTTGTCTACTCAATCCATTAAGTCTAAACCCTTGCCTTGAAGGCGAAGGAGTTTTGTTAATTGACCAGATTGATTCGCAATTAGATGCTCTGCATTGTTCTGAAATTTTAAATCGTCTGCATCAAGCCTTTCCGCGTTTACAAATTATAGTGACTGGAAGCCGTGAAGAATTACTTGAACATGCAGTTACCTACCAATGTCTTAAATTAGAACATGGCAAGGTTACTCAACTTGATTTAAATACCACTCAACAGCAGCTTGAGCACCTTTATACGCTATTGCAAAGAGATGAAACAGTTCCTCATGTCGATACGCTACCGCTTGATACTCAACCTTCAATAACTCAAATCGACAGTTTGTACCAACAAATCCAAAGCTTAAATGAACAGCAAAAAATTGAATTATTACGTATGATTCATACAGGAGATACTTCAGAAGAAACTTCTTCTCTTTAAAACGTTATTATTCATTTAGTGCAATTTTTATAATAAAAACCTCATTCGCTAAATATACGATGAAATCTGGTTTTTAAGCTGAAAAATCACTAGATGTTGTTACCGCATGTAATAACATCAGATTTTTAATGATTTTTTAGTGTACAATAAATTTCATTTTGCGTTTTTATTATTCAAGTTGCGCAATACAACTTGTTTCTCGCTTTATTTTTCTAATTTGGTCGGGTTTTCAGAATATAAGCTTTGGAAATCTCTTTGAATTCCTATCTATTCTGAAATGAAAATTTCACCTTTAGGCTTCGGTCTAAATTATATATGGATACGAGTGTGCTACCGATAATTATCTTATTACCGTTAATATTAGGCACCACCCTTGTTTCATTGCTTCAACGGTTTTCACGTGGAGTAACGGCTTTAGGGGCAATCGGAGTCAGTTTAACCAGTTTTGGTTTATTACTGACTCAAGCTAAAACAGTGCTTAGTGGTGCAAGCATTCAACAAAGTTGGGATTGGTTACCACAACTTGGGATTAATCTGAGCTTTAGACTTGATGCCCTTGGTTTATTATTTTCTCTTCTTATTACCGGTATCGGTACACTCATTTATATTTATGCCTATTACTATTTAGGCCCTAAAAATTCACTAAGTAAACTATATTTATTACTCATGCTGTTTATGGCAGCTATGTTGGGTATTTCTCTTTCCAATAATTTAATTATTTTATTAGTCTTTTGGGAACTTACCAGTATTTCATCCTTCTTATTAGTAGGTTACTGGAGTCATTACGAAGCAGCCCAGCGTGGCTCACGTATGGCACTTACCATCACAGGAATGGGTGGACTCGCTATGCTAGGTGGATTTGTCTTATTAGGACAAATCACAGGTACCTACGAAATTAATGACATTGTCGGAATGAAAGATCTCATTCAAAGTCATCATCTTTTCGTTCCAGCGCTTTTACTTATTTTACTCGGTGCTTTTACAAAAAGTGCGCAGTTCCCTTTCCATTTTTGGTTACCCAATGCAATGGCTGCACCCACTCCGGTGTCGGCTTATTTGCACTCAGCAACCATGGTTAAGGCTGGTATTTTCTTATTAGCTCGTCTTGCACCTATCTTTATTGGTGCCGCGCTTTATCACAACATCGTTACTTTTGTAGGCCTATTTACGCTCTGTATGGCCGCATGCTTTGCAATCTTTAAAGAAGATTTAAAAGGACTGTTAGCCTATTCAACCATTAGTCATTTAGGTCTGATTGTCTGCTTGCTTGGTATTGGCTCACCTTTAGCTGTTGCAGCAGCGGTTTTTCATATTATTAACCATGCAACATTTAAAGCTGCGCTGTTTATGATTGCAGGGATTATTGACCATGAAACTGGTACACGTGATCTTAGAAAGTTAAGTGGGGTATGGCAATTACTGCCGTTTACCGCAACACTTACCATGATTACTGCAGCATCAATGGCAGGTGTTCCGCTCACCAATGGCTTTATTTCGAAAGAAATGTTCTTTACCGAACTGTTAGCAAACCTTTCAGGTTCAACGGTTATCTTTGCCAGTATTATTGCGACTCTTGCAGGTATTTTTGCAGTGAGTTATTCAATCCGATTAGTACACGGCGTGTTCTTTGACGGTCCAATTGGTAAACAAGTACCAAATAAAAATGCGCATGAACCACCAATTGGCATGCGAGCACCAGCCATACTACTTGCAACACTCTGTATTTTAGTGGGTATTTTCCCATCCTTACTGGTCGAGCCTTTAGTTAACAGTGTGACACGCGCAAGTCTCATGCAGCCTGATTTTGCAGGAACTCATCTTGCGATCTGGCATGGATTCAATGCACCTTTAATCATGAGTATTATTGCCTTAGTGGGCGGTACACTTTTCTATTTTGCTTTAGCAAAAGACGGCATGATTCGTAAAATTGACCTCGATCCAAGACTTGGTCGCTTACAAGGTCGTATTTTATTTGATTTGTTTTTAAAACATTTATTATTAACTAGCCGTAAAATCAAACAAAAAACTGAGAATGGTTCCCTACAAAGTTACCTGTTCCTCATCATTGCTTTTAGCATCATCATGGTTACCCTGCCTTTAATCAATCAAGGACTTACAACAGGTACCCGTGAACTGACACATGCACCATGGATTGCTATTGTTCTTTGGCTAACATTATTCTCTGGTTGTTGGATGATGCTCTGGTTTCATCATGAACGTATCAAAGCAGTACTGATTAGCGGTGCAATTGGTCTTGTGGTTACCATGGTATTTGTCACCATGTCGGCACCAGACTTAGCGTTGACTCAAATTACAGTCGATGTAGTTACTACTGTATTACTGTTAATGAGTTTATCTCTACTTCCCCAACTTACACCGTATGAATCTCTTCGTTCTCGACGTTTAAGAGATGCAGCTTTAGCAATTATTGGTGGTTTAGGTATCGGCTGGATTACGTGGCTCATTTTAACTCGTGATCACAATTCAATTTCATGGTTCTTTGCGCAGCAGTCTTTACCACTAGGTGGTGGTTCAAACATTGTAAATGTCATTTTAGTCGACTTCCGTGGCTTCGATACCTTCGGTGAAATTACTGTACTCGGCATTGCTGCGATTGGAGCACTTTGCTTAATGGATGGTATGCGGGTACACGGTACCACCATGACACAAGGCCTCACCTATCGCTTTAACCCATCTCCGCTCATGTTCCGTATTACGGCATCATGGGTACTGCCTTTAGCACTTGTCGTAAGTGTCTACATCTTTATGCGTGGACATAATTATCCTGGCGGTGGCTTCATTGCAGGTCTAATTACCTCAATGGCACTCATTATTCAGTACATTGCTTTAGGTCAAGATCAAGCGGAACAAATGCTAAAAGCACAATCTGGTCGTCTATACGAAGTCTGGATTGGTTCGGGTTTAACAATTGCAGGCTTAACTGGTATTGCCGCATGGTTCTGGGCACGTCCATTCTTAACTAGTGCTCATGTCTATGTTGAGTTACCAGTTTTAGGAAAACTACATCTGGCTTCAGCAGCAAGCTTTGATTTGGGTGTGTATATCACAGTGGTAGGTGCCACGATGCTACTTATCTCTGTATTAGGGGACTCTCGCCACTCGAGTATGTCTGGTCCTGTACCTCATGGGGAGAAATCATCATGATCAGTTTAGAATTCTTACTGGCCTCTGCCATTGGGCTACTTGTTGCGACAGGCATTTATCTTATTTTACGTGCACGTACATTCCCTGTTGTATTGGGATTAGCCGTACTCGGTTATGCAGTTAACCTATTTTTGTTTGCGATGGGCCGCTTACAAGTGAGCTCACCTGCAATTTTAACTGAAACGACGAATATTACCGACCCACTTCCTCAAGCACTTGTTTTAACTGCGATTGTTATCGGCTTTGCGACTACAGCTTTTATTGTGCAACTAGCATTACGAAGCCGTTATGAATCAGGTAGTGATCATGTTGATGCTAAAGAAGATATTTCCCCAACATACGACCCACGTGAGGATGAGCCGTGATGTTTGATTTTTTATCTTTTTGGCAAGCAAATACACCTATTTTCAGCATCCTCATTCCTGCTTTTACTGGTTTTATCTTATTACTTTTAGGTAATCCTGGCGCTGGCGCATTGAAAGAAGATTGGCGACAACCTTGGCGTCGTGGCATTAGTTTAGTCTCAGCAGTTGCAGGCTTAGTCACTGCTGTTAATTATCTTATTGTTGCAAATACCGGACAAATTACGGTTTACCAGTTGAGTGAGTGGTCAGCTCCTTTTGGTATTGTCTTGGTACTCGACCGACTCTCTGCCTTTATGCTGGTTTTAACCTATGCATTAGCAGTTCCAGTTCTATGGTATGCCAGCGCAAATTGGGATACACGTGGACGCTATTTCCACGCCATATTTCATTTTCTTTTAATGGGGTTATGCGGAGCATTTCTCACAGGTGACTTATTCAACCTGTTTGTTTTCTTTGAAATTTTGCTTATGGCGTCTTATGTCCTGCTGCTACATGGACAAGGGAAGCCACGATTTCAACTTGGCGTACACTATGTCATTATCAATCTTTTAGCCTCTGCCCTATTCTTAATTGGCCTTGGTATGATTTATGGCAGTGTAGGCAGTCTAAATATGACTGATGTTTCACGCCTTCTTCCCACTTTAGATGCAGACCAGCATAAATTAGCAGTTGCTGGCGCCCTACTCTTATTTGTTGTATTTGGTATTAAAGCTGCCATGTTACCAGTGGGTTTTTGGCTACCAAAAACTTATGCCGTTGCAAGTACGCCCGTTGCAGCAATTTTTACCATTATGACCAAAGTGGGGATTTATGCCATTTTACGTGTCAATGGAACAGTATTTAACGATGTAATCAGTCAGGAAATCTTTAAAGGTTGGCTCCTTCCAATTGGTTTAGTCACTTCTTTATATGGTGTGATTGCAGCAATTGGTGCAGATCGTCTCAGACGTTTTGTTGGTTTTATGGTGCTGTCTTCGATTGGTACTCTATTGACCGCAATAGCAATGTCAAACACGCAAGCATGGTCAGGAGCATTGTTCTATCTCGTACACAGTACATTGATTGGCGCTGCGTTTTACCTGTTCTGTGGCTGGATGACTTCACAACGTGGTGACTTTAAAGATCACTTAAAGATTGCTCCAAGAATCAAGCAAGAAAAAGCAGCGATGCTGACTTATTTTTTAATTGCAATGATGCTTGCCGGGTTACCGCCTTTTAGTGGCTTCTTTGGGAAAGTATTTATTCTACAAGCGACTGTTGAAACTGCATATCAAGGCTGGATCATTGGAGTCGTGCTTGTTGTAAGTCTATTAAGCATTATTGCGTTAACACGTATCGGGTTTATTTTATTCTGGAGAGCTTCAGTACCAGAAGAAGACCCAAAAAATCCTGCTTACATGAGTTATCAAGCTCTACCTGTACAAGCACCACCACGTAATGACTCAGTCATTTATATTCTGCTTGCAGGCTTGATCACTTATGTAGTGTTTGCTTCACCCATATTGCACTACACCACTGGTACGGCTCAACAAATTCAAAACCATGCGCTCTATCAGCAGTCTATTCTTAAGATTGACCAAAATAGCGAAACTATTAGTGTTCAGCCTTATGACTCATCTTATTTACCAGAAACAAAGTATGGTGGAGAAGTTGAAGATCATAATGCCTATCTCGTTCCTGACATTATTTCTAAAGACACTTTTAACGGTGAGCATATTTCCGAATATAAGCGCCGCCAAATTCAGCAGCAAGAAAAATTGCTAACACCAACGATTGCTGATGAAAGTCAACTGAAACCTATGGAGCCTTAACAATGCAGCTATCTAAATTGCTTGAACGTTGGTTCCCACATCCATTTGTTTCTTTTTTGATTATTATTTTCTGGTTAATGCTCTCGCACAGTCTTGATGCCAGCGACCTACTTATGGCTGTAATTTTGGGTCTTGTGATTCCTCGTTTAGTTCGACCTTTTATTACCAGAACACCGCACATCCATTGGCAACCAGCAATAAAACTATTTTTTGTTGTACTTTGGGATATTGTTATTTCCAATTTTCGTGTTGCAAAACTGGTATTAGGGCCGCCTAAAAAATTACATCCTAAGTGGTACCGTGTGCCTTTAGAAACGGAACATGAACAGGTGAATTCATTACTGGCAATGATTATTACCACAACACCGGGAACTGTCTCAGCTGGTATTGATCAAGAGCGTGGTGATATTCTGGTGCACTCACTCAGTACAGAAAATACCGAAAGTGATGTGCAAGACATCAAACAACGCTATGAAGCTCCGCTCATGGAAATTTTTGATGTAAAAAGCAAATCGGAGGACAACATATGACCATCCTACCTTATGCTCTTGGTATTAGCATGATTGCTATCACAATCTCTATGCTGCTTTGCTTGTTTCGAATGGTGATGGGGCCATCAATTGTAGATCGTCTTTTGGCGCTCGATACGCTTTTTCTAAATGCAACTTGTCTGATTGTTGTATTAGGCATCTATTGGACAACCACCTCTTTATTTGAAGGGGCATTATTGGTTGCCATGCTAGGGTTTGTTTCGACAGCTGCTTTGGCACGCTATTTCACAACTGGTCATGTGATCGATTAAAGGGAGGTCAAAATGCAATTTACAATGGAAATTATTGTTTCGATCTTTCTGGTTTTCGGTGCATTCTTTATGTTAGTCGGATCGATCGGAATGGTACGCCTACCCGATCTATTCATGCGCTTACATGCACCTACCAAATCGAGCACGTTGGGTTTAGGTAGCTTTTTAATTGCTTCAATGATCTTTTTTGCTTTCCAAGGCCGCTTTGGTTTTGCCGAACTATTGATCACGCTTTTGGCTTTTATTACAGCTCCTGTTTCAGCCAATTTAATAGCACAAGCGGCACTACATCTACGCTTACGCTCACTCAGTGGCGAGGTTCCTGAAGCAATAGAACGTCCATTACCATGGGATCGATATAAAATCGGACAACGCTTTTCACAGAATAAACCTCCGATGGATCCACCTAAACATTAAGTAAAATGTTGAATAATAAAAAAGCCACCCCAAGGTGGCTTTTTTATTTTGAGTTTTAATTACTCTTGGTCATCTGACTTACGTTCCGGTAAATCTTGTACCGCTTTTTCAATAAGACCAAACATATAGTTACCATATGCGTTCGTCTTATCGTAATGGAAACGTAAACGAGGCGTAATACGAGTTTTGATACGACGGCTTAACTCATGACGCAAGAAACCAGAAGCTTTATTTAATACATCTAAAGTTTCTTTATTTGCTGCTTCACTTTGTTCATCACCTAGCTCACGTCCCATAACAGTAACGTAAACTTCAGCATATCCCATATCCGCACTGACTTTCACCGCAGAGATGGTCACTAGACCACCTAAGCGAGGATCTTTAAGCTCTTGACGGATTAGCTCAGACAACTCGCGTTGTACTGAATCCGCCATGCGCTTTAAGCGTTGGCTACCCGCCATTAAAGACTCCGTTTAATCAATTGAACATCGTATACTTCAATCTTGTCTTGTACTTTGATGTCTTTATAACCTTTCACTGCAAGACCACATTCCATACCGGCACGAACTTCCTCAACCACATCTTTATAACGACGTAATGATTCAAGTTCACCTTGGAACACAACCACGTCATCACGTAATACGCGAATCGGTTTATTACGATGTAATGTGCCTTCAAGTACCATACAGCCTGCTGCTGCACCAAACTTACTTGAGTGGAATACTTCACGTACTTCAGCAACACCCAAGATTGTTTCACGGTGTTCAGGAGCAAGTTTACCGCTCATGGCATCTTTCACATCATCAATTAATTCATAAATGATGCTGTAGTAACGAATATCGATACCGTCTTGGTCACTGCGTTGACGAGCAGCTGTATCAGCACGAACGTTAAAGCCTAACAATACAGCTTCTGAAGATTCAGCAAGAATCACATCAGACTCAGTAATCGCACCAACACCTGAACTAATTACACGAACTTTTACTTCATCAGTAGATAGTTCATATAAAGCTGCATTTAATGCTTCTAAAGTACCACGTACGTCAGTTCTTAAAACAACATTCACTGTAGGAACGTCTTTTTTGCCCATTGACGACATAATATTTTCAAGACGCATTGCACTTTGACGGTCAATACGTTTTTGACGTTCACGGTCAGCACGAGCATCAGCAACTTCACGTGCTTTCTTCTCGTCATTTACAACAAGAACTTCATCACCAGCCATTGGAGCATCTGGAAGACCCAGAATTTCTACTGGAATAGATGGTCCTGCTGATTTAATTGGCTTACCGTTTTCATCAGACATTGCACGGACACGACCATAAGATGAACCTGCAAGAACAAGGTCACCAATATTTAATGTACCGTTTTGAACAAGAATAGAAGTTACTGCACCACGGCCTTTATCAACACGTGCTTCAATAACAACACCTTGTGCAGCACCTTCAGCAGATGCTTTTAATTCCATCAATTCTGATTGAATAAGAATTAAATCAAGGAGTTCATCAATACCTTGTCCAGTATGTGCAGAAACCTTAGCAATCGGAACATCACCGCCCCATTCTTCTGGAACGATTTGTTTCGTTGTTAATTCATTTAACACACGGTCTGGATCAGCAGATTCTTTATCCATTTTGTTGATTGCAACAATAATTGGAGTACCTGCTGCACGAGCATGGTCAATTGCTTCTGCAGTTTGTGGCATTACACCGTCATCTGCCGCAACAACCAATACCACGATATCTGTCGCTTTAGCACCACGTGCACGCATTGAAGTAAACGCAGCATGTCCCGGTGTATCAAGGAATGTAATGATTCCTTTGTCTGTTTCAACGTGATACGCACCAATATGCTGGGTAATACCACCTGCTTCACCAGCCGCCACTTTTGAACGACGGATACGGTCAAGCAATGATGTTTTACCATGGTCAACGTGACCCATAATCGTAACAACTGGTGGACGAGTTGTTTGCTCACCACGTGCTTCTTCAGCCGCTTCAAGCAAGTTATCTTCCGCTTGTGTATCAGAAACTAGAACAGGGTTATGGCCCATTTCTTCTACAACAAGTGCTGCTGTATCTTGGTCAATCGCTTGATCTTGGTTAACCAACTCACCCATTTTCATAAGTGTTTTGATAACTTCACGTACTTTAATCGCCATTTTTTGAGCAAGATCGGCAACAACAATACTTGAACCGATTTCTACATCGTAGACTTGCTTTTTAACTGGCTTTTCAAATCCATGCTTATTTGCTTGGCTTGATTTTAAACCACGTTTGTTATGGTTAACGAAGCTTTGCTCTTCTTGACCACGACGACCGCCTTTCTTACCAGCACGCGGGTTAGTAGTTGCACCACCACGTTTAATTTCACGGTCTTCTTGCTTGAATGAATCTTCATAAGCTTGGCCAACAAGACCTGAAGCAAGTGGAGAATCATCAATTACGCGAATTGTTGTCGTTGTATCATCATTTGAATACTTAGACGCCATTTTGCGCATTTGTTCAAGTGTACGTTGTTGAGCTTCTTCAGCCGCTTTACGACGTGCAGCTTCTTCAGTTGCTTTTAACTGAGCTGTCTGTGCTTCGCGTGCTTTCTTTTGCTCTAGAGTTTCTGCTGGCTTTGGTGCAGGTTTTACTGTACCACCACCACGTTTTTTCACTACAACAGCAGCTTTAGGTGCTGACTGTGCAGCGCTATCTTGTTGGTGAGCAGCACGCATCGCATCTAAAGTTGCTTTTGCTTTTTGCTCTGTTTGAAGACGCGCTTTTTGCTCTGCAGTATCACGCGCTTGTTGATCTGCACGTGTTTTAGCTTCTGCTTCTGCACGCGCTTTAGCTTCTGCTGCAATTTGTTCTGGGTTTGGCTTAGCAAAAACCTGTTTTTTACGTACTTCTACGTTAATTGTTTTTGCTTTACCTGAAGTACTTGCAACTTTAGCGGTACTGGTTGTTTTACGTTTCAACGCAATTTTTCCTGTGTTACCACTTTCCTGACCATGTACTTTTTTCAAATGATTGACCAAAGTATCCTGTTGTTCAGTGGTAATAATGTCGTCTGCTGTACGTTGAGGCAAACCTGCTTCACGAGCCTGTTCTAGGAGCTTCTCAACAGGACGTCCTACAGTGAGAGCTAACTCTTTAATCGACTTGTCCGTCATATTTCATCTCCTAGTTAAACCATGATTCGCGAGCTTTCATGATCAATTGACCAGCTTTTTCATGATCAAGACCTTCAATATCAGAGATATCGTCAGTAGCCTGATCTGCCAAATCATCAACGGTAATAATACCGCGAGCGGCAAGCGAGTAAGCGATCTCAGAAGTCATGCCTTCCATAGTGAGGAGGTCTGCGCTCGGTTCTTGAATATTTTCTTGCTGTTTCAAAGCATCAGTAAGAGCTGCTTCTTTTGCACGACTTTGCAATAACTCAACCAATTCAGCGTCAAGCTCAATTTCGTCAAAAGTTTCAGCAGGCACATAAGCAATCTCTTCTAAAGAAGTGAAGCCCATTTCTACCAATGCCATTGCTAAATCTTCTTCAATATCTAAACGTGATACAAACATGTCAAGATACTGCTGAGCTTCATTTTGCTGACGAGCACGATACTCTTCTTCAAGCATCATGTCGAGTTTATAGCCAGTTAAATCAGAAGCCAAACGAACGTTTTGACCTTGTGAGCCAATCGCACGAGCCAATTGATCGCTGGTTGCAAAAATAATGTCGGCACTTCTTGCATCTTCATCAAGCACGATGCCTGAAACATCAGCTGGTTCTAATGCACTTGCAATGTATTGAGCTGGATCATCAGACCAAACCACTACATCAATACGTTCACCATTTAACTCTTGTTGCACAGCTTGGATACGCGTACCACGCATACCAATACACGCACCTACAGGGTCAATACGGTGATCATTTGTTTTCACTGCAATTTTAGCACGAACACCCGGTTGACGTGCTGCTGCTTTAATTTCAATGATTTCTTCAGAAATTTCAGGAATTTCTTTTTTCATTAAAGCAATTAACATTTCAGGCTTAGCGCGTGATAACAACAACTGAGCGCCACGACCTTCACGGTTAACATTATATAAAATAGCGTTTACACGTTGCTTTGGACGAAGAATTTCTTTAGGAATCATTTCTTCACGTGCAAGATAAGCTTCTGCGTTGTCGCCTAAGTCGATAATAAAGCCATCTTTGGTTTGTTTTTTCACTTCACCGTAAATCAACTCACCAACTTTAGACTCGTATGCATCAGCAACTAAAGCACGCTCAGCTTCACGAATTTTTTGTACGATAACTTGTTTTGCAATTTGTGCAGCAATACGACCAAACTCGATAGATTCCACTTCGAGCTCACGTACATCACCAATTGACCATTTAGATGGGTCAAGATCAGAAATCGCGTCTTGGCAAGCTGGCATTTCATGATCTTCATCTGCCACAACAGTCCATTGACGGAATGTACGGTAATCACCTGTTTTACGATCAATTTCTACACGAAGCTGAGCTTCTTCAGCATGTGTACCTTCGTAAAATCTTTTCTTCGTTGCAGCAACTAGAGCTTGTTCTAAAGCCTCGAAGATCGCTTCACGACTAACACCTTTTTCATTACTAACCGTTTCTACAACGGTAAGAATTTCGCGGCCCATAAGTCACCTACCGATTTCTTATATAATTTAAATAAATTTAATCTTGATAGATCAAGTTTGCTTTATCGATATTGTTGCTGTCGATATCAAGCACATGCTTTCCTTCAACTTCAACCTTAATCTCTTCATTTTCAAGGTCTACAGCAAGGAGTTTTGCTTGAAATTTACGGCGATTTTCTACTGCTGCAATTAAACGCAAAGCAACCTGTTGTCCAATGTAACTTTGCAACTGTTCGAGTTGAAAAAATGGGCGATCCCAACCTGGTGAAGAAACTTCTAATGAATACTCACCTGAAATCGGGTCATGAACATCTAACATTGCGCCGACTTGTTGTGTAACTCGTACACAATCTTGCACACCAATACCACGACCTTGTTCTACTTCACCATCTTCATTAATCACTGGTTCAGCATTTTCATCAACTGGTCTATCGATATAAATACGCAATAATGAACGTTTACCTTGTGGAAGGAATTCGATTCCCCACAGGTCAACACCACATGCTTGCACTGCTGGGGCAATCATGTCATACAATGCTTGGGATTTATTTGATAATTTCATTTACTCTCGTCATTCTCGTGCGATTCAATCGGTTGTTTTAACCGACACAGACCTACTATAGTGAAGCATGACTATTTGACCAATTGATGTCGACACTACACGATAGCGATACGATAACCAATAAAAAAGGGCGTTAATCGCCCCTATGTAGCACAGAAAACAATAGTCCACTGTGCAAAAAGGCCCACTTTTCTGTGAGCCTCTTTTAAGAAACTTGGTAGCGGGAGCTGGATTTGAACCAACGACCTTCGGGTTATGAGCCCGACGAGCTACCAGACTGCTCCATCCCGCATCAACGTGCAAAAATTATATACAAATATCAAAAAAAGTCAATGTAAACTTATCTAATATTCGCTTGATTAAGTTGCACCTTAATCAAATTGGTAGCGGGAGCTGGATTTGAACCAACGACCTTCGGGTTATGAGCCCGACGAGCTACCAGACTGCTCCATCCCGCATCAATAAACTGCTTGCACTCAACTTTCTGGTTCAAAGTTGGTGCGGAAGGGGGGACTTGAACCCCCACGCCCGAAGGCACTACCACCTCAAGGTAGCGTGTCTACCAATTCCACCACCACCGCAGCTTGTGGGACGCATTCTAGTCCTTCCAACTGCAAAAGGAAAGCCCTATTTCGAATTATTGACCCGTTTTTGGTGCATTTGGTGAAGTTTCAGGCGATGTTGTTTGAGCTGGTGCTGTTGTTTGTACAGTTTTCAAGCTATATGCTTCCGTCGTCTGTTTTTTCGCAAAAACAGCAAGAGTTAAACTCGTTACAAAGAACAATGCAGTTAAAACAGCAGTTAGACGAGTCAGGAAATTACCCGAACCCGATGCACCAAATACAGTTGCTGCACCGCCGCCGCCAAAAGAAGCACCAGCATCTGCGCCTTTACCGTGTTGCACTAAAATCAATGCAATCATCAGTACAGCTAAAATAATATGTACAACAAGTACAAAAGAGTGCATACCCTATCCTCGTTATTTGCTTTGCGCGAAGGCTTGTACAATTTGATAAAAAGATGCTGCATTTAATGAAGCACCGCCAACCAACGCACCATTAATGTCTGGACATGCAGCTAATTCAACAGCATTTTCAGCTTTTACACTACCACCATATAAAATAGCAATATCTGAACCCGCCGAAGTAAGCTGACATAAGCCTTCACGAATTTTAGCGTGCATCGCTTGTGCATCTTGTGGAGAAGCAGTTTTACCTGTACCAATTGCCCAGATAGGTTCATAAGCAATTACGACTTGGTTTTGCCATTGTTCAGCAGTTACTACAGGTGCAATATCACAAATTTGCTGTAAAACAACTTGCTCTGCCTGACCATTCTCACGCTGATCAAGACTTTCACCCACACAATAAATGACAGTCAAACCCGCATTTAATGCATTTTGGAGTTTCGCCTTCAAAATTTCAACGTTGTCGCCAAAAATATCACGGCGTTCAGAATGCCCGACCAATACGAAATTAATTTGGCTATCTTTTAATAATTCTGCACTAACTTCACCAGTATAAGCACCTGTACCCGCAACACGCGATACATCCTGCGCAACCGTATATACTGTTCTTACAGCATCCTGCAATTGCGACTGTACTGTTGTAAGTGCAATAGCAACAGGGGCAACGCCCACATGGCAGCTTTCATCTGCAATTTGGTTTTGTTGCAATAATTGTTTAAATTCTTCTATAAGTTGGTTGGCGTTAGCACGCATTGGATTCATTTTCCAGTTGCCAACTACCCAAGGCGTAATCGTCGTACCCGACATACTGCTCACCTTTCATCAAAAATGCAGCACATTCTACACGCATTTATACAAATTTCAGATACTTTTCTTTAATGGGATTACTTATATCTTTTCTACTCTTTGAAATTAAAAAAACTTTATAAGGGCTCAAACTTAAACATTCTAAAAATTAATCCATAAAAACTTCGACTGGTTCAAGCTTTAACAGTCTGAGTAGGACTAGAGCAACATTTTATAAGGTAGTAATTTTACATAACAAAAGTATAATTTTTCATATACCAATTATAAACACATTAGCATAGGCAGGCAGATGTCAGCATTACATACATCTCCAAAATTTACGGGGTTTTTTCGGCGTTTAGTCGAAGAAGAACATGTGTCGGCAGCGACCATGCAAAATGCATTAGATGCAGCAAAGAGAGCTAAGCAGGATACAGTCGCATATTTAATTGAAGAGGTTCATCTCTCCCCTTCTTTATTGGCTGAAACAATCTCTGCTGAGTTTGCTGAACCATATTTTGATCTTGATGTTTATGACACATCTCAGATTCCAAAAGATTTGGTCGATCAAAAACTGATTTTAAAACATCGGATTTTGCCACTTATTCAAAGAGGGCAAATTTTATATGTCGCAACCAGCAATCCAAGCAATATTGAAGCGATTGATGCGATCCGCTTTAACAGCAAACTGATGGTTGAGCCTGTCATTGTCGAGCATCATAAGCTGGAAAAAGTTTTAGGCCAGCATTTTGCAGAAGAAAGCAGTTTTGATTTTAATGATGAAGAGTTTGATCTTGACGTCAGCCTTGATAGCCCTGCCACTCAAGAAGATGAAGACGAAACACCTCAAGGTGATGAAGCTCCCATTGTTAAATATATTAATAAGTTGCTCATTGATGCAATTCGTATGGGGGCTTCAGATTTACATTTTGAACCGTATGAAAAGTCATATCGGGTTCGATATCGTGTCGACGGCGTGTTACGTCAAATTGCCAATCCTCCTTTACAATTGGCAAACCGTTTGGCTTCACGTTTAAAAGTAATGTCTCAAATGGATATTTCCGAAAAACGTGTCCCACAAGATGGTCGTATCAAACTTAAGCTCTCAAAAACTAAAGCAATTGATTTTCGTGTGAACTCACTTCCGACGTTGTTTGGTGAAAAGCTAGTTCTACGTATTCTTGACCCATCAAGTGCGATGCTGGGGATTGACGCATTAGGATACGAAGAAGAACAAAAAGCTTTATTTATGGAAGCTTTAGATAAACCACAAGGCATGCTTTTAATTACTGGACCAACAGGTTCCGGTAAAACTGTATCTTTATATACAGGTTTAAATATTTTAAATACTGAGAGCTCTAATATCTCTACTGCCGAAGACCCTGTAGAAATTAACCTTGAAGGGATTAATCAGGTTAACGTGAACCCAAAAGTAGGTCTCACTTTTGCTGCTGCACTTAAATCATTTTTACGACAAGACCCTGACATTATTATGGTGGGTGAGATTCGTGACTTGGAAACAGCAGAAATCGCGATTAAAGCTGCACAAACGGGTCACATGGTGATGTCAACACTGCATACCAACAGTGCACCAGAAACACTGACTCGCTTACGCAATATGGGGGTTCCTTCTTTCAATATTGCAACATCAGTCAACTTGGTTATTGCTCAGCGGTTAGCACGCCGCCTTTGCTCTCAATGTAAAATACCTACAG
This sequence comes from Acinetobacter genomosp. 33YU, assembly GCF_001990725.1. NCBI lineage: Bacteria > Pseudomonadati > Pseudomonadota > Gammaproteobacteria > Moraxellales > Moraxellaceae > Acinetobacter > Acinetobacter genomosp. 33YU. Next base: position 322,935 of record NZ_LFZQ01000004.1, read on the forward strand.
ATGTTCCAAAACAAAGCCTATTGGAAATGGGCTTTACCGAACAGGACCTAGCACATCCAGACTTTCGCGTTTTTCAACCTGTGGGTTGTCCCGAATGTCGTGAAGGCTATAAAGGCCGTGTCGGTATTTATGAAGTAATGAAAGTTACACCTGAAATTTCCAAGATTATTATGGAAGATGGCAATGCTCTAGAAATCGCGGCCGCTTCTGAAAAATTGGGGTTTAATAATCTACGTCGTTCAGGTTTAAAAAAGGTAATGCAAGGGGTGACCTCTCTACAAGAAGTCAACCGTGTGACTAGTGAATAAGACACTATTTAAAATAAGGATAATCTAATGGCTGTCAAAAAGGCACAAATGATGCCGACTTTTGCTTATGAAGGGGTTGACCGTAAGGGCGTAAAAATTAAGGGGGAACTTCCAGCCAAAAATATGGCTTTAGCTAAAGTGACCTTACGCAAACAAGGAGTTACTGTTCGAACCATACGTGAGAAACGTAAAAATATTCTTGAAGGTTTATTCAAGAAAAAAGTATCAACGCTTGATATTACGATTTTTACCCGACAACTGGCGACCATGATGAAAGCTGGTGTACCTCTGGTACAAGGCTTTGAAATTGTAGCTGAAGGCTTAGAAAATCCAGCAATGCGAGAGGTGGTACTTGGTATTAAAGGTGAAGTTGAAGGTGGCAGCACTTTTGCCTCAGCTTTAAGAAAGTATCCTCAATATTTTGATAATTTGTTTTGTTCACTTGTTGAGTCTGGTGAACAATCAGGTGCACTCGAAACTATGCTAGACCGTGTGGCAATTTACAAAGAAAAAAGTGAATTGCTCAAGCAAAAAATCAAGAAAGCAATGAAATATCCTGCAACGGTTATTGTGGTAGCGATTGTGGTGACCATTATTTTGATGGTTAAAGTCGTACCCGTGTTTCAGGATCTATTTTCTTCTTTTGGAGCAAAGTTACCAGCCTTTACACAAATGGTCGTAGACATGTCGAAATGGATGCAAGAATACTGGTTTTTTATGATTATCGCGATTGGTGTAATAATTGCCGCTTTTTTAGAAGCTAAAAAACGTAGTAAGAAATTTCGTGATGGCTTAGATAAACTTGCGCTTAAATTACCTATTTTTGGGGACTTGGTCTATAAAGCAATTATTGCCCGTTATAGCCGTACGCTTGCGACCACATTCGCAGCGGGTGTTCCACTGATTGATGCACTTGAGTCAACCGCCGGTGCAACCAATAATATCATCTATGAACAAGCTGTGATGAAAATTCGTGAAGATGTCGCAACAGGACAACAACTTCAGTTTGCCATGCGTTTATCTAACCGTTTTCCTTCTATGGCTATACAAATGGTTGCAATTGGTGAAGAATCTGGGGCGCTAGACAGCATGCTCGATAAAGTTGCGACCTATTATGAAAATGAGGTTGATAATGCTGTTGATGGTTTAACTTCAATGATGGAACCTTTAATCATGGCGGTTTTAGGGGTGTTGGTAGGCGGTCTAGTTGTTGCCATGTATCTTCCAATTTTCCAAATGGGCTCAGTTGTATAATGCAGGACATCATCGCTTATTTTATTCAAAATTTAACTGCACTTTATATTGCAGTTGCACTCGTGAGCCTATGTATTGGTAGCTTTCTAAATGTAGTGATTTATCGCACTCCTAAAATGATGGAGCAAGACTGGCAACAAGAATGTCAAATGCTCCTAAATCCAGAGCAACCCATTATTGACCATGGGAAACTAACATTAAGCAAACCTGCTTCATCATGTCCAAAGTGCCATCAATCGATTCGTTGGTATCAAAATATTCCTGTCATAAGCTGGCTTGTGCTAAGAGGAAAATGTGGTCATTGCCAGCATCCGATTAGCATTCGTTATCCAGCAATTGAACTACTCACCATGCTATGCTCTGTAGTTGTGGTCATGTTTTTTGGCGCAACCATACAAATGCTTTTTGGACTCGTCTTGACTTGGGTCCTGATTGCCCTCACTTTCATAGACTTTGATACTCAGCTGCTACCTGACCGTTTTACCTTACCTTTAGCTGCGCTTGGTTTAGGTATTAACACCTTTAATATTTATACCTCACCCAACTCGGCCATTTGGGGTTATTTAATCGGCTTTTTATGTCTTTGGATTGTGTATTACTTATTTAAAGTGATTACTGGCAAAGAAGGTATGGGCTACGGTGACTTTAAATTGCTTGCCGCATTGGGTGCATGGATGGGGCCATTGATGCTGCCATTAATTGTGTTATTGTCATCTTTATTGGGTGCAATCATTGGCATCATCTTATTAAAGTTAAGAAATGACAATCAGCCTTTTGCTTTTGGGCCATATATTGCCATTGCGGGTTGGGTTGCCTTTTTATGGGGTGATCAGATTATGAAGATTTATTTAGGAGGTTAAGATGGCTTTTATTCTGGGAATCACAGGTGGTATTGGCAGTGGAAAATCTGCTGCAACACAATGGTTCGAGTCCCAAGGAATTCAAGTCGTCGATGCCGACATCGTTGCGCGTGAAGTCGTTGAAAAAGGCCAACCTACGCTTCAAAAAATCCAACAAACTTTTGGAGATTGGGTGCTTCAACCCGACGGCAATCTAGACCGCCGTGCACTACGTGAATATATTTTTCAAAACCCTGAAGCTAGACAAACGCTTGAGAAAATCACGCATCCAGCCATTCGCCAATCTATTATTCAACAGCTACAAAACCCAAAAAGTCCTTATGTGATTTTAGTTTCACCCCTACTTTTTGAAACCAACCAGCATGAATTGGTTAATCACACTCTATTAGTTGATGCGAGTGAACAAACTCAAATTCAGCGTGCAAGCCAGCGAGATGGGCAAAATCAGGAACAAATCCAGAAAATTATTGCTGCACAAATGCCACGCGAGCGTAAACGTGAGCTTGCCAATGACATTGTGTTTAATGACGGATTACTCGAACATTTATATCAGCAACTAGAGCCTTTACATCAAAGCTATTTGAAGCGCACCAACTAATCTTACATATTTTGCTGCTTAATTTTTTGTGTCAGGCTATCTTGTCTAAACCAGCGCCAAGGCTGTAAAGCGCCTATTCCCATACCTACTAAGCCCACAACAATTGATGGGCTTAATGACTCACCAAGTAAAGGTACAGCTAAAATAGCGGCAATGAACGGCGCCAAAGTGACAATACTTCCCGTTTTAAAAGCACCAAGACGTTGAATGGCAGCAACATAAGTCAAAGTTGCGATAATAACGACAAATACACCATGGAAAATGCCCTGTATCGCTAAATGAACAGGACTAACTTCCATGAAGTGCTTAGGCAAAAATAAAACATAGATGGGTAAATAAATAATTGCAGACCAAATCGCAACACTTGCCATAGAATGCCAAGCAGAGAGCTTCCACTGTTTAAGTAAAACAGTGAAGATACCCCACCAAATCGCACTAATAAAAAGGAGTATGTCTCCAACTCCAAACGCAGAGGTACTTGTACGTAGCATCAAAATGCTCATGAGTGCTAAGGCAGCGATCATGATTGCGAGACTCGCCCAAGTGTGTTTATCAAACGGCTGTCTAAACAAAATATAGGCAGCTATAGCAGTACAGATTGGTATGCAGCCATTTAAAAATATTGCAGCATGTGCGGCTGGAGCATAAAGAAAAGCTGTATAAACAGTCAGACAATAGATGACACCGCCAATGAGCGCCAAAATAACCGCATGCTTACTCCATAAAAAAGCGAGATCTTTTTTATAAATTAAGATAGGCATTAAAATTAGAAAAGCGATAGAGAAGCGCAGTGCGGCAATGTCCCAAGCACTGATGTGCCATTGTGCATTTAAACGAGCGAAAAGTGTAAACCCGCCCCAAATGCACATGGTCACCAATACAAAGAAATAACCTTGCTTACGGGGAGACATATGAAGACTGCTTAAAAACTAGAAAGGCAGCTCAATTATACCTCAGAACGCTGACGACAAGCCTCGTAAAGTGCCATACCTGTTGCCACGCTTACGTTTAGACTCTGTAAATTTCCAGACATCGGAATATAAACTTTGTGATCACACTGTGCCTGAGTAATTGGGCGCAAACCTGTATCTTCAGCTCCCATCACAATCACGACTGGGCCAGAGAAATCACACTTTTGGATTGGCATTGCACTTTCATCAAGCATAGTACCAATTACACGTATATGAGTTGTTTCTTTCAGATGAGCCAATGTACGAGCTAAATTTGTGACTTGAATAAATTTAACTTTTTCAGCTCCACCCGCCGCAACTTTACGAGCCGTTGGGGTTAAGCTTGCCGAACGATCACGAGGCACAATCACAGCTTGCACGCCCATTGCAGCAGCGGTACGGATACAAGCACCTAAGTTATGTGGATCTGTTACCTGATCTAATGCGAGCAATAAAGCATCTGGAGTTTCGGCCAAGATCTGATCTAGATCTTTTTCATTTAAAATCGGATGAGGACGCACCGCTGCTACTACACCCTGATGAAATGGCAAACCTGCAAGTTTTTCAAGACTGTCACGACTTGCCTTTTGTACACTAATTCCAAAAGGCTCTGCCAATTGCAAAATCTTTTGCAAACGTTGGTCATCCCGCCCTTTTAAAGTAAACAGGGTTAGCACACGTTCCGGCTCAAGTTCTAACAATGACTCCACTGAGTGAACGCCATAATAATATTCCGGTTTTGCCATGCTTGACCTCTAACAACGTTTGAGCAAAAAAATAAAAATCCTGCAAAGCCAACTTCACAGGATTTCTTTGAGCATAGTGTACCCGATTTAAACAGGAATTTCTTAGCCTTCTAAATGGCACACATAATCGAGCACTTCATCAGTCTCAATTTTAAAAACACTATTTCCAGGAACATAAAATGATTGACCAGCGCGGAACAATTCACTTTCATTGCTGTCTGCAATTTTCACGCGACATTCACCTGAAATAATTTCCATACGCTCAGGAACATGTGTTTCAAATGTTAAAGGCTGCTCAGTCGGCAAAATAACACCTAATGTTTTTTTCGTTCCATCTTCAAATTGCACGGTATGGCTGATACATGCTCCACCAAAATAAACATTTGACTTTTTGATGACCGTTACATGATCAAATTGGGTTGAACTCATGCACATTCTCCAGATAATGCAGCATTTATATAAATTATGTTGAATGTAGTTTAATTGTGCCTAAATAACTAATCAATCAGTTTTCATACGGATAGACTTGTAATTTCCACTGCTCGGCCTGAATTTTTTTGGCAAAAGTATAAGGTAAATTAATCTCAATATTTCGACTATTCGATACAATTGAATCATATCTACAAACTTCATCACTGTTTTCATCGAGTAAAACCCAATAAACTTTCTCTGCTGTTGGGTGAGTAACAGCAGTTATAATCATTGGTGAGCCATTATCCATGCCAACATGAAAATTATCTGGCTCATCTTGCATTGAAGCTGATTCATAAGCCGGAAAACTGACACTATTTTCATCAAATTGCTGGCTATCATGTACAAGCACACTTTGTTTTAAAGTTGGCCAAATACAATAACGCAGATAATGTTGATCTATAACTCGATTGTCCGCATACCTTCCAGTGGCAACATAATCCCTGATATGTGCTTCAATATTATGAAAATACTGATATATTTTTTACTCTTCAAAAATAAACTGGCAAGTAAAAAATATCTTTCTACACAATTAAATAAATGTATCTATGAATAATTCTGATAATTTTTGATATCGACGATTATTGCCAAATAATAAACGAACAAGAATCTTGGAGTTCTATAATTTCAGTTAGAATAATAGATCACTTGTAGCAAATTCAAAACTTCTCTATCTTTAACCCATAATTTGGCGCGTTGGATGCGTTTATGCTCACACATTTAACTTTAATTAATTTTGCATTAGCTGATCATTTAGCTATTGATATAGAACAAGGATTTAATGTTCTAACAGGTGAGACAGGTGCCGGAAAATCATTATTACTGGATGCACTTTCTGCCTGCTTAGGTGAACGTACAGATACAAATTATGTCCGCTATGGTTCGGACAAAGCGGATGTAACCGCTGTTTTTACTTATCAGGACAATAGCCCTGAAGCGAAATGGCTACAAGACCATGAACTAGATGATGATTCTGGGGAAATTCATTTACGACGTGTTATTTTCGCAACTGGTCGCAGTAAAGCATGGGTCAATGGACGTCCGAGCAGCCTCTCTGAGCTTAAAGAATTAGGACGTTTACTGGTTCAATTATATAGCCAGCACAGCCAACAACAGCTACTTGAGCCACCTTATCCAAAGCATTGGTTAGACCGTTATAACAATTTTTATGTAGAAGCGAATGATGTTCGTGAGGCCTATAGCACATGGCAACGCACAATTCGTTTACACCAAGCAGCTTTAGATGCTCAAGCAACCCGTCTACAACGTATTGCGACCTTAGAGCTGCAAATTGAAGAGCTTGAAGAGGTTATTCAAACTGATTACAAAGAAATCGAGCAAGAGTTCGATCGTCTAAGTCATCATGAACATATCATGCAAGATTGTAGCTATAGCCTGAATGCGCTTGATGAAGCTGAGCAAAACATTACTCAAGAAATGTCGTCGATCATTCGTCGTTTAGAATCTCATGCTGGACGTAGCGAACAGCTTTCTGAAATTTATAACTCATTATTAAATGCACAAAGTGAAATTGATGATGCCACATCAAATTTACGTCAGTTCATTGATCGTCAAAGTTTTGACCCTGAAAGAATGGAAGAACTAAATTCCAAGCTTGAAGTTTTTCATCGTCTGGCACGTAAGTACCGTACTCAGCCAGAGACGCTCAAAGAAGAATACGAAACTTGGCAAAATGAGCTTGAACAATTGCACCAACTTGAAGACCCAGAGACTCTGGCAGAGCAAGTAGAAAAGTCACATGAGGAATTTTTAGAGAAAGCTCAGCATTTAGACAATATTCGTCGTGAAGCTGCTGCTCCACTTGCAAAACAGTTAACCGAACAAGTGAAACCCTTAGCACTACCAGAAGCCCACTTTGAGTTTAAGTTTGAACCCCTAGAACAACCAGGTGCAGAAGGCTTAAGCTTTATTCAACTTTTATTTACGGCTAATAAAGGTATACCACCACAACCATTGGCTCGTGTGGCATCGGGTGGTGAACTGTCACGTATTGCACTCGTCATGCAAGTCATGAACGCGGAAAAAACAGAAGCAGAAGTTTTAGTGTTTGATGAAATTGATGTGGGGATTAGCGGTGGTACGGCTGAAGTGGTTGGGCGTTTACTTGCCGACTTAGCTCAACATGTCCAACTTTTATGTATTACTCACCAAGCACAGGTCGCTGCGCAATCTGATCAACATTTGTTAGTTAAAAAGCAGCAAACTAACCCAGCCAGTAGTACCATTGTACAACTTGATGAAAATCAGATTATTTCTGAATTAGCACGTATGTCTGGTGGTGTTGAAATTAATGAAACGACCTTACAGCATGCTAAACAATTACGACAACTTAAATTTCAGGCTTCTTCAAATTAATAAAGAAAATGAGAGAAAAAGATTGGCGAAATCCGATTAACTCTTGTATGTTGATAAAAAGAACCTATATAGATAAAAGGGTCGTGAGACCCTCTAGCGACATTTTTTGAGGGAGAACCGCTTAGGTGACCAAACAATACATGACTCACCGTTGTCTGATTGCCCCGCCAGAACTGGCAGATGACTTTTTTGCAAATACAGTAATTTATCTTGCCCGTCACGATGAAGAAGGTGCTCAAGGCATTATCATTAATCGTCCTGCTGGCATTCAAATTAAAGAACTCCTGAATGATTTAGATATTGATGCAGACAATGTAAATCCACATGAGGTTTTACAAGGTGGGCCTTTACGCCCAGAAGCTGGCTTTGTCCTTCATACTGGCCAACCAACTTGGCACTCTTCTATTGCTGTGGGTGAAAATGTCTGTATTACCACCAGTAAAGATATTCTTGATGCAATTGCACATAACGAAGGTGTGGGTCGCTACCAAATCGCACTAGGTTATGCGAGTTGGGGTAAAAATCAGTTAGAAGATGAAATCGCTCGTGGTGACTGGCTTATCTGTGATGCCGATATGGATCTAATTTTTAACTTACCATACGATGACCGTTGGGATGCAGCCTATAAAAAGATTGGTGTAGATCGCACATGGCTGGCTTCTGAAATCGGACATGCTTAATGACTGTGACACAATCCAAATCAATTATGGCGTTCGACTTTGGCACTCAAAAAATGGGGATGGCGATAGGTCAATCTGCAATTGAAAGTGCTAACCCACTACCGTTATTTGTAATGAAAGATGGAATTCCTAACTGGGACCAGCTTTTAAAAATTGTAAAAGAGTGGCAACCTGATTTGTTTATTGTTGGTCTTCCATTAAATATGGATGATAGTGAGTCAGAGCTTTCTACACGTGCCCGCAAATTTGCAAGACGTTTACGCCATCAAACCAATATTGAAACTTGGATGGTGGATGAGCGCTTAACGACGCGTGAAGCAAGAGAAGAGCTCGGCTTCTATCAAGAACAAGGACGCGCAAAGAAATTATCAGCAGATAGTTTTGCAGCAGCCTTGCTGATCCAGAGTTGGTATCGAAATCCAGTCGGCTTAACACCATAAAAATAAAAAAGCATGTTTTACACATGCTTTTTTATTGAGTAGAAAAACTTAAGCTTTTTATTTTTCAATAATATGTACTGTCGCAGTACGGCCAGAAACAAAAGCAAGCTGATTTTTTGGCGCTTCGTCTAACACAATTTTCACAGGTACGCGCTGCGCTAAACGAACCCAGCTAAAGGTTGGGTTTACGTTTGCAAGCAATTTAGAACTGCTTGAACGCTCACGGTCTTCAATACCCGATGCAATACCTTGTACATGACCTTTAATTTTCTGACTATCACCCATTAACTGTACACTCGCTTCATCGCCAATATGAATACGGTCTAATTTTGTCTCTTCAAAATACCCTACAACATAGAGTTGTTTACGGTCTAGTAATGCTGCAACTGCTTGTCCAACTTGAACATAATTACCAGGGCGCATATCAAAGTTAGAGAGTGTTCCATCTGCGGGTGCCACCACAGCAGCACGATGCATATTAAGTTCAGCTAAATGCAAGTTACTTGTCGCAGCTTCAACGAGTGCCTGTTGCTGCTTAATAGTTGCTTCTGCTTGTTCAATCGCAGCTTGAAGTTGTTCATGCTCTGCAAGGGATTGATCGCGAGTTGCAAAAACTTGATCTTGTTCTTGTTTAGAAATAGCGCCATCCATTAAGTTTGAATAACGGTTTGCGTTTTTCTCGGCTAACTTAATGTTCGTACTCGATTTAATTAAGTTTGCCTTCGCTTGTGCTAAACCTGCTTGTGCTTGAGCAAATGCTGCTTTTGCTTTTGCCAAATCAGACTTTGCTTGCTCTACATCTAAAGCTCGGCGAGAAACATCAATTTTAAAAAGTACCTGACCTTTTTTGACAGTCTGGTTATCTTGAACTAATACTTCCGTTACAAGCCCTGCTACATCTGAAGAAACTTGAATGACGTCACCACGAACGCGACCATCGCGTGTCCACGGCGCTGCATTATAGTAATTCCACAAATGCACAATGGTATAGACCGCAATCATTAATGCGACAATCAAAATCACTGGACGGATGACTTTTTTCAACTCCAATTGATTCATTTCACTCACCTAACTCAATCTTTAATCTGGCAATCATCTTTAAGCACCTAACCCAACAAAAACTTGGTGTATCACCAAAAGTAATAAAAGGTAAAAACACAAATTGAAAATGCTGGGCAATGCAATCCAGCCTTGTGCAATCCATTTGTTAGTTAAAGGGCTTAACAAGCGGAAACATATATATGCAAATAAGGCTTGGACGAGCAAAGCGGGCACGTAAATACCGTAAACATTAAACTCACCCATGCGCTGTGGCTCCTGTAAGCGTACGATCTGCATTCATTTGGTTTGATGAAACATGACACATGCTATAAGCAATATTATTTAGTGAAATAAATAATCTTTGGCGAATAGCCATATCTTCTATATTTGAAGCAAGCTGTTTTAGTTCAAACAAAGTCTGATGAATATGTTGTATTAATACATCTGCTTCATCTTTTTCATTCTCTTTAGCTCTAAATAGCTCATCTAAATCTTGTTGCAAACGCCCAATATGATGAGCCAGTTCTGAAGATGACTGAACCTGATTTGCTAACTCTTGCAAACGGGTTAAATCAACAATTGCACTTGATTCAACAAGTGCCTGATGAATTGATTTTTTAATCTCTTCTGACTGCACCATTTTAGTGTTTAAGACACCAACACGGTCTAACATACCTCTCAAATGAACTTTGAATTCAATACCATAAGGGATATAAATCGCTTGGCGCATCGCACGATAATGTAAAGCTAAAATACGATTTGCACTGGTATCGGGTGACATGGCACGTACCACATCTATCACAATGAGAGATACCAATACACCCATGACCATACCAAATGAACTGTCTAGGTAAGACACTGCATCCATGCTATAAGCATTGTGCAAGTTCAGACCCATCATGGTATTAATACCGAGCACCATACCTACAGGCATGAGTGCCTGATTTGCCATCATAGAAACCGCAAATAAGAACATCGGTAACAAAACGAGTCCCAGTTCCCAAAATGTGGTGACATGAGGAAAAACACCAAAAGCATAAATAAACACTAAAACAGCCGATGCCACACTGCCCCATATAAAAATACGCAAGACAGGAACAGGGTTATCTAAGGCTGTTAAAATACAAGCAGTTACTGCACCAATCTGTGCCATCATAAATCCAGCCTTCCAGCCAGACAGAATCCACACACCTGTCACAATAAATGTAATGAGTACCGCACTAATACCGCCTCTGACCGCTACCCCGTGATCTCGGTGTAAACTTGGGTAGGTCGTAGTCATTGGAGTAATGTTATCTGGTATCTCTTTATTACCCTGCTTAATGCGTTGCCATAAAACTTTTACAGCCAATACATTACTAATAAAGTGGCGGACATCCATTTTCATGGCAGCCAATAAAACTTGCTGATGTTCAGAAGCCGAGTCATTTAAGTTCAAAAAGTCATTTTCAAACTCGTCAGGTAACTGCAAAACATTTTCATCAGTCATCTGGTCTTTTTGTTCGAGAAAATGAATCACATGACCTGAAAGCTGTTTTAATTTATCCGCATGACTTTCAACAAAATTCAGTTCTTGTAACTGTTTAATTCGTTCAGACAAAGCAACCAAGTTTGCAACTACCATCGACATTTGATGGAGCATTTCTTGCAAAGGCTTGGTCATGCCATGCAATTCACCTTTTTCATAACTCAAGTGAACTGCCAAAGCATGAATATCAGTTGTATCACGAGTAATTGCGGCTAAAAGCTGTGTATTGTTTTGCTGCTGGTCTGCATTTAACAAATTTGCAAATAGGTTTTCTGTATCTTTGAGTGTTTTAGTTACACGCTGCTTAATGGCTGAACCAATATGCATAGGCAAAATAGTTGCGGAAACCACTGCACTTGAAATCACACCAATTGAAATCTCAAGTACACGCGCCAAAGCAATATCAAAAATATTGTACTGATCAATATAAGTAATCGCGTTGTACGCAATCATTGCAGTTGAATAACCCGCCAACATAAATGCATAACTGCGAGGCGTCCGGTCGAGTAAGGATACATAAAGCGCAAAGCCTACCCATAGTGATAACACCACCGTAAAGATCCACGGCGTATTAATCAGATGAGGCGTGATTGTTAACGCAACAATGGCGCCACCCACCGTCCCTAAAACACGATAGACACACTTAGACGACACCATACCCGAATAAGGGTTGGCGATAATCAAGACAGTACCGATCGACCACATTGGATTAATCAGGTCTAATTCAAACGAGACAAATAATGCCAACATGCCGGCAATAAATGTCTTTATTGCAAAAATTAGATCAAGCTTACTCGGGCGAAAAGCCAGTATTTGCTTTAATAACATGAACTCATCTCAAATACAGATTTGAACTGATGAGCATGCTCCTCAGCGTGCCCTTGCTTTTTAAAAAGACAACACGACTTTGTCATTTGCCTTATAGACAAATGAGTTAATGAGAGCATCCTTCAATACAATGATTTTTCCTACATCTTTGCATGATATGCCTAGATGATTTCAGTTTGACCGCTATTTAGGCGACCAAGCTTAGGAAAGGAGAGACATCGAGAAAGCTGGCAGAGTAAACCAATTTCTCGATTAGATATTTTGTTGCACAATTTTTTCAAATTAAAGTTATTTAGTCAACTAAAATATCTTTATTTGATAATTTGATATGTTTTTAGTTAATCATATATGATGTACGAATCAAGAGAACTTTTCTGATTCTGAGCGTAAAATATTTAAATCAGGTAGTTATCTTGCAATTGAGACAAAGCTTCAATTTTTCTGTTATAAGAACTCAAGTGCGACTCTTTATTAAGGATACGAATAAGACATCATGGCAATTTCAAGTTTTGGCAAAATTTTAACCGTACTGGATTTATTTTCAGTTTCACGACCAGTGATTAATGTCGATATTATTTGCGAAGAACTTGGCTTGTCTAAACCGACCAGCTACCGTTATTTGAAAGAACTCGTATCTGCTGACTTATTAAAACGTATTAATGGTACTTCTGGCGATTACACTTTAGGCTCAAAAATAGCAGTTCTTGACTATGTATCCAGAACAACCGATCCACTCGTCCAAATCAGTACGCCGTTTATGCGCAATATCGTTGAGCGCACTGAACTTTGCTGTTTACTCACCTATTTAAATGACGACTATTGTATTGATATTCATCATGAGATTTTTAAAGATACTGAATTACTTTCATATGGCCGAGGTTGCCCGCGTCCAATCTATGTTGGAGCTTCACCAAAAACAATGGTGTCACATTTAAGTAAACAGCGCATGCATGACTACTATGAACGTTTTCAGAATGAGCTATCGCAGTCAGGTTTTGCTCTAGACGAAACAAGCTTTATTCAACGCATGCGTAAAATAAAAAAACAAGGCTTCTATTTCTCACAAGGTGAGATTGACCCTAATGTTTCAGGCCTTGCCGTTCCCGTTCGTTTTTCGAGTAAAGAAGTTCCTTTGGCTTTAACATTAGTCGCATCAAAGAATCGTTTTGACTTTTTAAATATTCAAAAACTGATTGAAATTTTGCAAGAAAATGCTGGATTGATTGAGCAGCGGTTTATGGAACTCTCAGAAAAAGGTGAGATATAAAATAGTATTTTTGATAATTTAAAGTTTTTTTACATTTTTAAGCATTGAAAAAACCAAAATATTCTCATATTATGATTTTAGCACCTATTGATGATTCTTTTCATCAGCAGCTCATCAATAGAAGGCTCTCCCTCAGAGGAATAAGCTCATGCAGCCATCATGGGCTTTTTTCTTGCCTAATTTTTAGCAAAAACTTATGAAAATTTGAACTGACGGAATGTTAGATTAATACGTGGCTGTAAAATTTTTGTCGAACGATTTAAATGGTGTTGCCAATATTGTTGAGTTTCACCGCGCATCACAATAAGTTGCCCCGGCTGTAACCACATTTCAACTTTTTCTTTAGTGTGAATATGTCTAAAAGAGAACTTTCTGGTCGCTCCAAAACTTAAAGAAGCAATAGTGGTTGTTCTAGCTAAAGACACATCTGAGTCGCTATGCCAAGCCATACCTTGCGTTCCATCTTCATAAAGATTGGCTAAGCAAGAATTAAATTTTTCTGAAAGAATTTGTTCTACCTGCTGTTTCAACTTAGCAAGCGCTTTGTCCCACGGCAAAGAATCCCGAAAAACACCAGAATACTTATATCTATAATGCTCGTCACCATACCAAGCAACTTTGCGGGGAGTAATGAAGTGCTTGCCGTATAACTTCGCTTCATCATGTCGCCATGCTAAATGTTGATACAAATACTGAAAATATTGCTCGGCCTCTTCAGCACCTAAAATACATCCATAGTCCTGAACTTCGCCATCATAAGGTAATAAATTTTCACAAGGTTCCGGAGAAAATAAATCTAGAGTCATGCAATCTCCCCTTGCTGCTTAGCTATCTCTCAAGCTAACAATGCCAGTTTAGTGCCGTTTTGCCAATGGTATTTACTCCTCATACCAATTACGTGAGTTACGCTATTTTTGCGCTTTGCAATAAAAAAGCCTTTCTCAAGGAAAGGCTTTTTAGAATCTTATTTGGTTTTATGGCTGCTTTAGATATGGCCACGCGGCTTTTAAATAAATAAACATTGACCACAAAGTAAGAATGACTGCTGTATATAACAAAGCATAAGCCAACATTTCTAAAGGCTGCCAGTTGAGTAAGAACACACTAATCGCAATCATTTGAAATGCAGTTTTATATTTACCTACAGTTGACACTGCTACACTGGTTCGCGCACCCAGTTCTGCCATCCACTCACGTAGAGCAGAAACAGTAATTTCCCGTGAAATAATAACAATGGCTGCAAAAGCCATCGCAATGGTAGGTTTCCACTGTACTAAAACAATAAGTGCAGCTGCTACCATGAGTTTGTCTGCAACTGGGTCTAGAAATCGGCCAAATGCTGAAGTCTGGTTTAAAGATCGTGCCAAATAGCCATCAAACCAGTCGGTTATAGCAGCCAGCACAAAGATCGCAGTCAAGATAATATGACGAGTCATACTTCCTACGTGCTCACCAATACCTATTGCAGGCGGCCAATATGCAATCACCAAAAATACTGGAATAAGCGCGATACGCGCCAAAGTTAGGATATTTGGGATATTCAGGATTCGCCCTGTGGTCATAAACACCGCCAATTTAGTCTTCACGCATCTTTTAACAGACAAAGACACATACTTCAATATTGTATCTATCTGTAACAGCCACTTTATACGAAATATGTGAATCGAGAAAGTAGATTGCTTAGGTAAATACCGTAACAGTTTGCCTCAAAATTGCAATTAAATGATCACTTTGATCCCAAAGATATGCATATTCTGTCGAGTAACCTTCACTTGCATATTCCGTGACGACTTTATATTTAAACCAGTCACTCAATTGATGCTGGACTGGGTTCACATACGTAATGTGCCACGTTAAAGAACTTGCAGGTGCAACTTGCTTAAACATTGGCAATACACCCGGCGGCCAAATGTCCATGAGAACAATCAAATCAGGCAATGTTAGTTGACGATTTTCATGTTGCTCTGGTGAGAACCTTGACCAACCACCAAAGTCTGGATGCTCACTTGCTGTCACCGGATAATTACCCTCAGCCCAACACACTTCAAAGTGCTGAAAGCATTCAGGCATATGCTGACCAAAAGGAATGACAGATAAATTTTCAGGTTGTACATATGCAGGAGCAACGGGTTCTTGTTTAACCTCAATACTCGATGCACGAGATGCCCCAAAACTTGCAACCAAAATGGTTTGCACTGCGTCATCTTGCCATAAACGTGCCTCAAGCGTAGTGACTGACTTCCCCTCTCTTAAAACCTCAATAGTCAATCGGGCAGAACCTTGCTGTACAGGACCCACAAAAGTAACACTACAACTTAATAATCTTTTATTTGGATCTTGAATATGGGAGCATGCTTTTTGCATTAATAGCCCAGCAACAAGGCCACCAAAAACCGTACGGCCCTGTAACCACCCTGCGGGTATATCAATCCATTCATTTTGTTTTACATCTTCAAATAGCTGTAATAATGACATGCATATCCCTAAGTCATGTGCGTGATTAGAAAGTATCTTTCATTATTTTGACCATCATGTGAATGGTCATGATGCTATTAATTTATGAGTGCTTTTGTCACTCAAATTTTAAATACGTGGCTACTCATGCAAAATTTTATAAATCGTTCTTGCCATCACTTCCCCTAAGCCTGGCACGACTGTCAGTTCTTTTTCCGATGCTTTTAACACGCCTTGAATCCCACCAAAATGTGTTAACAAATCTCGACGGCGTTTAGGCCCTAAGCCTGGAATGGCCTCTAAAACTGAGGTACTACGGCGTTTATCACGCTTAGCGCGGTGTTTAGTAATCGCAAAACGGTGAGCTTCATCACGAACCTGTTGAATCAAATGTAGGGCTTTATGATTTTCAGGTAACTGAGTTTTTGTGCCGTCAGTAAAATGAAGCGTTTCAAGTCCCGGTTTACGCCCTTCACCTTTTGATACACCAATCATGAAAGCCTCAAGTCCAAGTTCTTGCATAACTTCCATTGCCATATGAAGTTGGCCTTTACCACCATCAATTAAAAGCAAATCAGGCAGCATTGCCTTTTTATAGCGACGCGTTAAAGCTTGTCGCATCGCAGCATAATCATCGCCCGCAGTAATATCTTGAATGGCAAATTGTCGGTAGTCACGTTTACGCGCACCGCCTTGGTCAAACACCACGCATGATGCGATCGGTGCTTCGCCCATGGTATGACTAATATCGAAACATTCGATACGATCAATTGGACGGCCAACCACCTGCTCAAGCTGGTGGAAACGCTCATTGAGTTCTAAATGGTTACTCAACTGCCCTTTAATTGCATGCTGAACGTTCATTTCAGCAAGCTCTAACCATTCAGCACGTGTTTCTCGCACATTGCTCTTAATCTGGACTTTCTTTCCAAACTGCTGTGCTAAGGCTTCTTCAAGCTCTTTATGGTCAGACAAAGCAGTATTTACAATCAGTTCACTTGGTACTTCATCAGCAACCTGAAAGTAAAAGTTTGCCATAAAGTCACTTAGCATTTGTCCGAGGTCATCACCCAACATATCAGGGAAATAACTTTTACCACCTAGCATACGTCCGTTACGTACATGCATAATCTGCACACATGTCACACCAGCCTGATAGGCAATGGCCAAAATGTCAGCTTCACCTTTCACTTTGAAAACAGCTTGTTGCGCTTGTACTTCACGAAGCAAAGACAATCGATCTCGATAAAAAACAGCTTTTTCAAATTCAAGATCTGCCGCAGCTTGCTCCATTTTCGCAATCAGCTCTTGGTTTAATTCTTTGGTATCACCTTGTAAGAACCGAATACTGTTATTCACATCTTCTTTGTAATCTTCAGGTGAAACCAAGCCTACACATGGGGCCGAACAGCGTTTGATTTGATATTGCAAACATGGACGTTTGCGCTGTGAGAAGTAACTGTTTTCACACTGGCGCACATTAAAAAGTTTTTGTAAAACCAGTAAAGTATCTCGGGCACTATAAGCGCTTGGATAAGGCCCAAAGAACTTCCCGATTTGATGCTTACCTTTGCCACGTCCACTGGCAATTCGCGGATATGGTTTATCTGCCGATACAAAAATATAGACATATGATTTGTCGTCTCGCAGCATGATGTTATAAGGCGGACGATGTTGTTTAATTAAGTTTTGTTCTAAAAGCAGCGCTTCTGTTTCTGAACGCGTGACGAGCGTTTCAATATCATAAATTCTGGCAACTAAAGCTTGAGTTTTCGGATGCTCAATGGTTTTGACAAAATAACTCGATACCCGATTTTTTAGGTTTTTTGCTTTGCCCACATATAACAACTCACCATCTTTCCCTAGCATTTTATAAACGCCTGGAAGCTGGGTCATATGGGCTAAAATTTTTTCAATATGAGGACGAGCGTTTTGATTCACTATTGGTATGCATGGCTTAATACTGAATACCTAATGTGATGTTTTCATCCTTACTTTTCAAGTGCTTTACTGTGCCAGAACCTAAATTTGACAAGCGATGACGAAGTAGACCGACAAAGTGTGTCGTACGTCTTTAGGAATCGAGACGATAGTAACTATATTTCACGTCTTTTTCTTTATAGACCGCATAGGTTTTTTGACGAAAATCTGAGAACCAGCCATTGCCAGTATAGCCAGCAATGTGTCCATAGGTATGGCCACTGGTACGTTCAATAATATAAATATCGCCTTCTTGAGGACGGTTGAATGCTGGTTTGATTTTCTTATAGCCGTTCTTTTCTAGAGTATGCCCCCAGTCAGATGCAGCTACTGGATGCTTTGAAACATCTGCGCCAGCCGCTTGTAAAGCAATCCGAATATTTTTGGCGCATTTTTCTTTACTGTGCTTTGCTGACATGCTTTCAAGTTTGCTTGAGAACTTATGCAGATCGATATTTTGGTCTTCTACCTTATGTCTTTTAGAAGTCGATCGGCTATGCTTTTTAGTCTCAGCCGAAGCTTTATTTAACATCGCTTTCGTTTTTAAGTCACCCTGAGAACTTTCTTCTTTTCTCAATTTAATGTGGTGAACATGTGCATGAGCTACGTGATGAGCATGAGCCATTTTGAAACCTACTTCCGCTAACCAGTCTTCGAAAAAACGGAGCAATTGTAGAATCAAAATTATGCGTTGGCTTTTAATAGTTGTAACAAATTCCTAGCATTGTGAAATGAGTCACAAAAAAAATTATCGAATTTATTCTATAGAAAATCCCTTTCGAGCTTACTATAGATTGGTCAATCCCATCTATTTCAACACGATTGACCAAGCACTTATAGAGGGTTTCAGATTAGTTTAAAATATTTAAATAAACCGTACGCTCTGCAGTTTTTTGAATAAAGCACTGGGTATATTGCATCTCTTGATTTTGCTTACGCATATCAGCAGTCCAATAATCGGATTGCTTCTGGTAAGTTTCTAAGTCCTTTTCAGGAATTTCTTCCACACTTTTTTGTGCCAGTACTTTACATTCAACATCACGTTTTTTAAACCAATCCGATTGATCTTGTTTAAATTGAGTTTTTTTATCGGCACTCAATTTATCCCAAGTCTGATTTAAGCGTTCCACTTGCTTCGCTTTGTCGCTATCCAATTCTTTTTTACGAACATCCATGGCTTCTTGAGCCAAAGCAGTCTGCTCTTCATTATTTTGTTCAGACATTTGTCGATTTTCTTCAATATTTTCGTCAATCAACTCATTTTCTTTAACATAAGCCGCATATTGCACAGCTTTAGTGGCAACGAAAACCAATCCTTCAATCACAGTGTTTTGACTTGGCAGATCAAACACCAACCCCTCTTTATCTGTTTTTGTGATGTTATAGAAAAATTCACCTTTCAATTGGTCATTTTCAAGAGTCAAAGATGATTCATTATCCGAAAAATAGTCATTAAGCGTTTGCGATTCTTCATTAGAGTGACGCAGTTCTTCAACATATGCTTTTTCCGCACGTTTTTGTAAACCTTTAGGAAATGAAACAACCAATTGGCTTTCACAGCTGAGTTGTGTATTTTTTTGGCTTTCATCTTCTAACGGTAAAGTACGAATATTTTTAATTTCAAATTTCAAACCTTGATTAATTTTATTAAGAATATCAGCATCAACCTGATATTGACTTTGTCTTAAGCTACGTTCGATTTGCTTCAAATATTCTTTTTTCAAAGAGGTTTGAATCTGATTTAAATTATCAGGGTGCGTACAGCTCCAATCCGAAATTGCCTCAACTTTTTCTGTTTTTGATTTTGGCTCTGGCTTGGATTTACCACATCCAGTTAATATTACTGCTGCACTAAATGTAGTTATTACTAAAGCTTGTTTCATCACCGTATTCATTTATGTTCCACGCAAATTTTTAAAATTTATTAAGTACAAGAAAGGTATATATTTACCAGCCGCATTATGATCCCAATAATTAATATAAAATTCACCTAAAATTTTAAATAAAATACTCCCTACGCTAATAATCAGCGTTTTAAATGCATAAAAATAAATCTAAATGATTTAAATAATCACAATAAAAAACGCCCTTTCGGGCGTTTTAATTAAAATACATATGGTCGCACAAAAATCAGGAAGAAAATTCCAAGCATGAGGAACCATTTTAAGAAGTAATATAATTTACGGTTTTTCGCTTTTAACGCTTTAGCTTTAATACGAATTTGGTACACATAACCAAAAGCTTTATTTAAACCACCCGTTTGGTCACCTGTTTCATTCGGTGAGCTTGCTGCAGTCATCACGTTACGGCCAAACCAATGGTTGAAACGTTCCATCCATTTCACTTTCATTGGACGCTCAACGTCCGCGAAGAAAATGATACGGTTTTGATCGGTCTTATTTTCAGCATAGTGAATATACGTTTCATCAAACACAACGCTTTGACCGTCACGCCAAGAGTATCTTTCACCGTCTACATCAATAAAACAACGATCATCATTCGGCGTAATTAAACCTAAGTGATAACGAAGTGAGCCTGCATAGGGGTCACGGTGTCTAACCAAGCGGCTATCAGGAGCAAGTTCGGTAAACATTGCCGCTTTAATGGTTGGTAATGTTTTGAGTAAAGCAGTGGTTTTCGGACAAAGCTCAGCAGCCGAAGGATGGCTTGACTCATACCATTTCAGGTAAAAACGCTTCCAACCTGTTTTAAAGAACGAGTTAAACCCTAAGTCATTGTAGGTACTTGATGCTTTAATCCCACCTTGGTCATATAAAGCTTTCGCTTCGTCTCGAATCATTTCCCAATTTTCATCTAACACTTTTAAATCTTTGAAGTGTTGAGTATCGATATAAGGCTGATTCGGTACCTTTGAAAAGATGTACATTAAAAAGTTAATCGGTGCGAGCAAGGTTGAATGGTCAAAAAATTGACGATAAAACGAGTGACGCACTTTGCCGCGATGTTGGATATACAATGCAGATATTACAAAAATCGCTAATACGATCCACTTAATCATATTGCTACTCTTTCAAAAGTTTAGGGCAACCTTACCTTAGTTTTCAAAGGTAATCGCAGCCGGAAGATTATTAATTGGCGCAAATTTTAACAAAATTGACTTATAAAAAGCGAATGTCAAAAAATTAAGTTAAATAGTAGACAGCCCTATTGTAATAAAAATTTAAAATATACTGTATTTTTCCATAACATCCAGAAGGTTAAAATTCATCACAATTGTTACTGTTATTTATAGACGATTCTACGAACAATTGACATTTTTGACAGAAAATTAACTTTTAAAAATTACTCATTTTTATATAAAAATTTCATAATCCTAATGCCTTATAAACAAAAATTTAAATTAAAACAAATATCTTTGATTAGAACCTATCTTTATGATTTCTTTTATGCATTTAATAAAGATGAATTGAATAATAAATAAGATGACCCTTGCGTCACGGCTTGATACAACTTGTCAGGTTTTTTTTAGATATAGTTATCGTAAGATTAGCGAAGCATAAATGTGTACCGAAGTTGTGCACACGCTTCATAACATCAACTTAGAAGTCCTCCAAAACTAAGGAGATCAGGCATGATCCACGCTGGCAATGCCATTACCGTCCAAATGCTTTCGGACGGAATTGCAGAATTCCGCTTTGACTTACAAGGTGAGTCGGTCAATAAATTTAACCGTGCAACAATTGAAGATTTCCAAGCAGCGATTGCTGCTGTAAAAGCCAATAACGATATTAAAGGCTTAGTTGTAACTTCGGGTAAATCTACATTTATTGTTGGTGCAGATATTACTGAATTTGGCGAAAACTTCGCCCAAGGCGAAAAAGCAATTGTTGACTGGCTTATGCCTGTTCACGAGATCTTCAATAGCTTTGAAGATTTAGACCTTCCGAAAGTTGCTGCTATTAATGGCATGGCTTTAGGTGGCGGTTTTGAAATGTGCTTAGTGTGTGACTATCGCGTGATGTCAGAAGCTGCACAAGTGGGCTTACCAGAAATCAAACTCGGTATTTATCCTGGTTTCGGTGGTAGCGTTCGTTTAAGCCGTGTTATCGGTATCGACAACGCAGTTGAATGGATGGCAATGGCTGTTCCTAAAAAACCGGCTGCTGCACTTAAAGATGGTGCTGTAGATGCGGTTGTAGCTGCTGACAAATTACTTGAAGCTGCAACTGACTTGGTTAAACAAGCAATTTCTGGTCGTTTAAACTGGAAAGCAAAACGCCAAGAAAAACTTGATGCTGTAAAATTGAACCCGCTTGAACAAATGATGGCGTTCAACACAGCAAAAGGCGCAGTACTTGCTAAAGCAAACCCTGCTCAATACCCTGCTCCAAAATTATTACTTGATTCATTACAAGCAGGTGCAAGCCTTGCACGTGATGAAGCGTTAAAAGTTGAAGCTGAAGGCTTTGCAAAAGCAGCAATTACACCACAAGCTGGTGCATTGATTGGTTTATTCCTCAATGACCAAGTTGTTAAGAAAACTGCTAAAAAACATGAAAAAGGTGCACACCCTGTAAACCAAGCAGCTGTACTTGGCGCTGGTATTATGGGTGGTGGTATTGCTTATCAAGCGGCAAGCAAAGGCACACCAATTATCATGAAAGATATTGGTAACCCACAACTTGCATTAGGTATGTCAGAAGCGAACAGCTTGTTAACTAAACAAGTTGAACGTAAGAAAATGAAACCTGCGCAAATGGGTGAAACTCTTGCACGTATCCGCCCTACTTTAAGCTACGACGAGTTTAAAGAAGTTGATATCGTAATCGAAGCAGTTACAGAAAATCCAAAAGTTAAAGAAATGGTACTTGCGGATACTGAAAAGAATGTCCGTGAAAATACGATCATTGCTTCTAATACGTCTACAATTTCAATCACACGTTTAGCGAAAGCATTACAACGTCCTGAAAACTTCGTTGGTATGCACTTCTTCAACCCAGTTCACATGATGCCGCTTGTAGAAGTTATTCGTGGTGAAAAAACTTCTGAAGAAGCGATTGCAACGACTGTAGTGCTTGCTCAAAAAATGGGTAAAACACCAATCGTTGTAAACGACTGCCCAGGATTCTTGGTTAACCGTGTATTGTTCCCTTACTTTGGTGCGTTTGACCTTCTTGTAAAAGACGGCGCAGACTTCCAACAAGTTGACAATGTAATGTCTAAGTTTGGCTGGCCAATGGGTCCTGCTTACCTCATCGACGTTGTTGGTATCGACACAGGTGTACATGGTGCAGAAGTCATGGCAGAAGGTTTCCCAGACCGTATGAAGCCAGACTACAAAGGTTCAATTCAAGCAATGTACGAAGCTAAACGTCTGGGTCAAAAGAATGACGTTGGTTTCTACAAGTACGTACTCGACAAGAAAGGCAAGAAAGCAAAAACTGTTGATCCAACAGCATATGAAATCATTGCTCCTTTCGTGACTGGTGAAAAACGCGAATTTGATAACCAAGAAATCATTGACCGTATGATGCTTGCTTTCTGTAACGAAACAGTTCGTTGCTTAGAAGACAATATCGTTGCAACTGCCGCTGAAGCAGACATGGCAATGATTATGGGTGTAGGTTTCCCTCCATTCCGTGGTGGTCCATGCCGTTACATCGACCAAACAGGTGTTGCTGAATACGTTGCGCTTTGCGACAAATATGCACACTTAGGTAAGGCTTATGAAGCGCCGCAAATGTTGCGCGACATGGCTGCTAACAACAAAAAATTCTACGGTTAAGGAGCGACGTGAATGGCTACTTTAAATCCACGTGACGTTGTGATTGTTGATGGCGTTCGTTCTGCCATGGGCAAATCTAAAAACGGTATGTTCCGTAATGTACGTGCCGACAGTTTATCTGCTGAACTTGTACGTGCGCTCGTTGCTCGTAACCAGTTTGATGTAAATGAAGTTGAAGATCTGATCTGGGGCTGTGTAAACCAGACTCTAGAACAAGGTATGAACATTGGCCGTAACATCGGTTTATTGGCTGACTTGCCTAAAACTGTTGCTGGTCAAACAGTGAACCGCCTTTGTGGTTCGTCTATGCAGGCAATCCACACTGCGGCAGCACAAATTGCGACTAACCAAGGTGATATTTTCATTATTGGTGGTGTAGAGCACATGGGCCACGTAGGTATGATGCACGGCATCGACCTTAACCCAGAAGCATCTAAACACTATGCGAAAGCATCTAACATGATGGGCTTAACTGCTGAAATGTTAGGTCGCATGAACGGCATTACTCGTGAAGAACAAGATGCGTTCGGCGTTGAATCTCACCGCCGTGCTTGGGCTGCAACTCAGGAAGGTCGCTTCAAAAACGAAATCGTTGGTGTTGAAGGACACGATGCAAATGGCTTTAAAATCCTTTGCGACATTGACGAAGTAATTCGTCCAGATGCAAACCTTGAAGCGTTCAAAGCATTAAAACCTGTATTTGACCCTAAAGGTGGTTCAGTAACAGCAGCAACTTCTTCTGCTCTTTCTGACGGTGCTTCTGCAATGTTGCTTATGTCTGCTGAACGTGCTCAAGCATTAGGTTTAAAACCACGTGCTGTCATTCGCTCTATGGCAGTTGCAGGCTGTGATGCAGCAATCATGGGTTACGGTCCAGTTCCAGCAACTCAAAAAGCACTTAAACGTGCTGGTTTAACGATGGCTGATATTCAAACTATCGAATTAAACGAAGCATTTGCTGCTCAAGGCTTGTCAGTAATGAAAGGCTTAGGCGTTTATGACAAACAGGACATCATTAACTTAAATGGTGGTGCGATTGCTTTGGGTCACCCACTAGGCTGTTCTGGTGCGCGTATTACCACTACGTTATTAAACGTAATGGAACAACAAGATACTCAAATTGGTCTTGCGACTATGTGTATCGGCCTTGGTCAAGGTATTGCAACGATTATCGAACGTGTTTAATTAACACCAAGATAAAAAAATCCCCGCTCAGTGCGGGGATTTTTATTTTAAGAAATATTTAGATACAAACTAATATCCGACACACTTAGTTTGTATCCTTTTTTTATCATCATTAGATGCTATATTTAGTATACAAATTTTTCTTAGAGTAAACTTATGCAGCATACGCTTCATAGCATGAATTGGAATGAGTTAAATCAAGTTCCTTGTGAAATCTTACAAGGGACGGATGCTAACAACAAACTTCATGAGCTTGGGCTTGATATTACGGATGAACTACAGCTTGCTTTTCGGTTGTCTAATAACGGATACGCAATTCGTAAGAAAAAGAACCCTGGTCGTGCTATGGGACGATGGGGTGATATCTGTGAACATGCAGATACGATCCTAGAACCATTCGGATGGACTTTAATTCGTAAGAACGGTCAACCCTGTCTTGTTAATTCTGAGAAAAATTTACAACTTATATTTATGTCTCCAAATGATGAAGCATTTGGAAATGAGTTAAATGTAATTACCTCAAAATGTCATAAAGGTCATGCAACTGAGTTAAAATTATTATCAAATAAATCTCATTATGCAGATGAAAATTTTTTCAGAACTTTTATTGTTTACTATCAACCAAGTAACCTAATCGATTCTGAAAATAGTAGTTTCTTACCATTTGAAATTGCATATGCTACTGGTGTTTATAAGGTATCTGCTGAGGATGAAAAAACTAAGTGCTACCCTATTAATCATACATTAAGATTAATTATGACTGAATCTCCAAATGCTCCAGAGGCATATAAAGCACCAATTCCGGATGAGAACAATCCTATTACCGAAGATGACTTCGGAGACTTACAAGCTATTTAACTTCAAAGAGTTAAATAATTTGCTTTAATGAGAATTTGTATGTACCAACTTGATCGTATCAAAGCCGCGCAAAATTTGCGCGGTTTTAGTCATTCGAGAACAGCTGAAGCTCTTGATATTCCCTTAGCCACTTTTAAAAAATACTTAAGTGGAGAAAGAAGTGTACCCCATGACTTTTGGAAAAAATTATCTCAGATTTTTAATGTCCCTTTGTCTTTTTTTTACGAAAAGAACTCTACACATTTCGGAATGTCAGAAGTCAATTTTAGAGCAAGAGCTAGAATCAAAGCATCTTATTCGAATTCTATCGCCGAATATATTTCTTTAGCAGAATCGATTAGCTCTTATTTTTCAAGAAATATTAAGAATCTTCCTGTCTTTAATATATTGGATGATTATAATCTTGATCCTGATAGTGATGACTCCCCTGAAATTACTGCTTTACGTATAAGAAGTGAATGGGGACTAGGTATACAACCTATTAATAATATAATTTCTTTAATGGAACTAAAGGGTATAAAGGTATTCTCTCTTCCATTAAATGTTAGAGAGGTAGATGCGCTTTCTATTTCACTTGATGGACAACCATTCGTATTATTAGATACTTTTAAATCTGCAGAACGATCAAGGTTTGATGCTGCGCATGAACTAGCCCATATTTTTTTGCATATTTATGATACACAAACACCAACCGACGATATTGATTACAAAAAACGTGAAAGTGAAGCTGATAGATTCGCTTCTTGTTTTTTAATGCCGAATGAAAGTTTCCGTGAGTTAGCGCCAAATGAAATGAGTATTGGCAATATGGTAAAATATAAAAGTTATTGGCGTGTTTCATTACAAGCGATCAATTATAAATCCCATAAACTTAATTTAATTACAGATTGGGTTTATAGAAGTAATTGTATGAAAATTAACTCATTGGGCTATCACAAAAATGAGCCTCAGCCAACTCACCACGATCAATCAATTCTTTATCTAAAATTATTAAAACTTTTAGATGCGAAAGGCAATTTTTCAATAAATGAAATGCTCAATGATATAGGTATCTCTTGGGAAGATTTTGATAACCTAACTTTTCGTTCACTCACCTTATTTACAGATTATAAAGAATCAAAAAGACCAAAATTGACTATTGTTAAATAAAGCTCTTCGGAGCTTTTTTATATTAATTTTTTGATTTTCTATATCCACAATTGGATTAAATTTGAATTCGAAAGCTTATTTTTAAATAAAAAAATCTTGCAAAACAATTATATTAAATGATAAATTTAAATAGATATCGGTGATTAGAAATTGAGTTGTGTATCACAACTTGCTGACTAATGTTAGCAGAACTGCTTAACTACGTACGACCTTTTAATGGTTGAACTTTGATAAATAACTGGTGTCGCCATTTGAGTTTTCACCGATATCACCTTTATATTTATGAATATTTTAAAATTTCCTATATCAAAATTAGCATTAGCAAGTGATAAAAAAGACTTATCAAATTTTTTAAACTATGATTACAAAGATTTCTGTTGGATTTTATATTCTCAGCCTATTCATATGAGATATAAATTAATTGAAATACCTAAAAAAAATGGGAAAATAAGGATAATTCATGCACCTGATTCACATTTAAAGCAGTTACAAAAAAATTTAGCAATTCAACTCAATAAAATTTTTGAGGAAAAAAATTTATATAAGCCTGCTTTTTCATTTGCTTTTAGAAAAAATAATAATAAACAGAAGTTTGGTATTTACTTTAATGCAAAAAGACATAGAAATCGTAAATTAGTTATTAATATTGACTTAAAAGACTTCTTTCATACAATTGAATTTAAAAGAATTGTTGGCTATTTTAAAAGAAATAAGTATTTTAATTTTCCTATTGATGTAGCGATAGGTATAGCCCAAATAGCATGCTATAAAGATCCTAAGACAGGAAAAACATTTCTACCACAAGGTAGTCCTGTTTCTCCTATTATTTCAAATCTAATAACAGAAATACTTGATGCAAAATTTACAAAGTTAGCAAAAAAATATAAATTTTATTATTCACGATATGCTGATGATCTGACTTTATCCTTTGATACAAATAATATCCCCTCTGAAGTTGTAAAGTATAATGAAAGTGATTATTCACTAGGTAGAGAAGTTATTAAAGCAATTAAAAGTAGTGGTTTCAATATTAATAATGATAAAGTGAGCTTTAGAACTAACTTTGATCGTCAACAAGTTACAGGATTAGTAGTAAATAAGAAGATAAATATACCTAGAAATTACTATGATTTTTCTAAAAGTATGGCCTACAATTATTGCCAATATGCTACATTTAAAAAGTCGTCTTACCATACTTTCGCTAAAAAAAATTCTAACCAAGGTGAATCAATTATAGGAATTCTGAACTATATTTATAATATAAAAATGGAGTACAAAAATAGAACAGCTGACAAACCACCTTATATTTATACTGAATTTAAAATAGACAAACCTAAATCACCTGAACAATTATTTTGGTCAAAAAATAGTTTTATTCGCCTATTATTACAAACTTATTTTCAGGAAAGTTTTGTTTATAGAAAAAAAATACATTTACTTTGTGAGGGTAAAACAGATCCTTTACATTTTAAAAATTACATTTCAACCTTACCCCCAGAAATTCAATCCTACTATGACTTTACAGCTTTCAAAGAAGAAAATTTAACGATTTTTCAAAAAGAATTAAATATTCGTTCTGGGACGCCAAATTTAAAACGTTTTATTGAGATTTATTCAACACTTTATATTTCAAAAATGATATTTGTAAATCCTACTATTTTAATAGTCGATAATGACAAAGCAGGAAATGAGGTTTTCCAATGTGCTACTGGTCGTTATAAAAAAACTAGCAAAAGTGATAAAGTTATAATAAATAGTATAGAAATAGAATATGCTTATATTTGCAAGAATCTTTTTATCATAAAACTTCCAAAGATTAACTCTGAAACTACTATTGAAGATTTATATGATACAACTCTAACTTCAACTATACTTAATGGAAAAAGCTTTACTAAAGATAATGTTTATGATCCCAATATTCATTATGGTAAAGTTGATTTTTTTAAAAATGTTATACGAAAAAATAGAGCTACTATTGATTACAAAAATTTTGAAGCCATAATTGAAATAATCAATAGGATTTTTCGCCTAAACTTTTACTTAAATTTAACCAATATTAATTAAAATTTTTAAGAATATATAAAAATAGCTCCCCGCTCAGTGCGGGGATTTTTATTTTATCGCCCTTTTAACCCATCTTGTATTTGCTGCTGTAATTTCATGAGGTCACTAATATTTACTTTCATCGTACCATCGCGATAAGCATCGACATTAGTTCGGTTAATGTTCAACGGCTTTAACATTTCAAAAAGACCATTGGTTGGGTCAGAAGATTGGATTCCACCTGCTACCGCTAAAATATATTGTTGTAAAAATGGGGAAAGTTGCGACAAATCAGGCTGCGGCATAACGGGCTGATAATCTACGGTCGTCATACCTTCTGGGACTAAAGCATTCTGTATATCGTTATGTATTTTATATTCATGGTGTTGTAGTGCTTGACGTACATTCTTATCTTCTTGAAACGGCACAAAGCCCACCTCGTCACGTAGCTCTGATTCAGCCATAACGCGAATAGTGGGTAAAGTCGTTACCTCTTCTGCCTGAACAGTTGGTAAACCCATAAAAGCAAATGCAGCGATTAAAGCTGATTGTTTTAGAAAGTTCATAACTAGCTCCAAAAAATCAGTCATCCTATTTCAATCAAAAGATGAAGATTCAAATAAAAGTCTCTATAAATAGGCTACAACAAACTGCTTTTTGATTCAGTAAGGCTCAGATAAACGGTAAATATAATTAAAATTTTTAATGTAATAGTAAGGAACTTTATTAATAGAAAGCCGAATAGAAAAACCACCCTATAAATTAAATATAATCATTTATAGAGTGAGATTTATCTTATAAATTTTTAGTCGTTCTCTAACATTTCTTTTAAAGAATTTACGACTTGCGGAAATGCCGTATAACCTTCCCGACCTAAAAAGTGCCCGCCATTAGGAACAGTAATGTACGGCGCATCAATATCCTTAGCTAATTGAACTGTCAGTTTTGGTGGAACCAAATCATCATTATCAGATAAATACACCAGCTTTTTCTTTATGTCTTTAAAGTAATTGGTGTCGACTTTGCTTTTTGCTATATAAGCATCGAGTGGAGAAATGTCTGAAAGTGGCCCAGAAAACCCAGATACTAAAATCATTCCTCCAATATTTTGATAACCATGTCTTTGCAAAAAGTGCAGCAAAGTAATCACACCCAAACTATGTGCCACAAAATAGGTATTTTCATTAACGTTAGGAATCTGTTCATCTAGTACCTTCTGCCAAGCATCTACATCGGGATGCTCAGAATCTGGAAATGGTATTAGGGTCACAGCCGTATGTTCATCTTCTATTTGATGTTTTAGGTCCAAAAACCAGTGATCATGTATAGAAGCTGAATAACCATGAAGTACAAATATTTGACGCATGTTCTTCTCCTGCAGTTCCAGTGTATTGGCATTTGCAACAAATGACATCAATCCGAATAACACCAATAAAATGAGTTTTCTGATCATTGAACAAGTACCATTTTGAAAGATAAAAGCATGCTAAACTATGACACCACTGTTAAGGTCAAGCCTATTTTATGAACCTCGCTAAAGTCGCCGAACTTACAAAAGTTAGTCCGCGTATGCTGCGTTATTATGAAAGTTTAGGGCTAATACAACCGCATCGCGCAAGTAATAACTATCGCAGTTATATGCAAAAAGACATTGAAAATATTAAGAAAATTAAAATATTAAATGATGCTGGTATGACGTTAAAAGATATCCAAGTGTTATTACCGTGTTTTGATTTAGATGAAAGGGTATTTATGCTCTGCCCTATTGTTCAAGAAAAGCTACAAACCGAACTGATGCATGTATGTGAGCAGTTAAACAAACTACAAACTTCTCAAAGTTTATTACAATCTTTCTTGATAAAAGGCAAAGCTGAGAGCACCAATACATAGTAGTTGATGCTCATGTTGTCATTATTCTTCTAGCTCATTTTCTAAAGCAGCCACGTTCTTTTTCTTAATACTTTCAATTTTTGCATTAAGCTTTAAAACATGCTGGTAAAGCTCGTTAAATTTTTTAACTTGGGCATTTTCATGAAAAAGAATCATATGATCTTTCTTTTGCCACGAATAATTTTTTAGAAGTTTAAACATTTCTTCTGCGTCATCTAAAATTTGTAACTCAATCACAAAAATTGCATGATCCTGATCAGCCTTTTGCTGAGTTCCCAATTTCATTTCAAGAAGTTGTCTCGTATCTGCATCAACAGATAATTCCTGAATTTTAGCGAGAAAAGTCTTATGAATTGATTCATATTCAGATTGATATTTATCTGAAGCTTTTCGAACATCTGCCAACATCTTTTCTGTTTCGGCATATTTTTGTTTTTTATCAATATCCAAACGGTCAACATTTAAAAAAGTGTCCCATTTCGCAGCTTTTAGTTCTCTTAAATATTCATTGCGCGCATTTACGTTTTGAACCCAATAATTTAAAAGAAACTCGGAGACTTGCTTGTAGTGTCCTGCAAGCCGTTTATCATGAATATCGAGTTGTACAGGTTTGGACCAATCTTGAGCCTGTTCATAAAGTTCACTCATTTTTTCACTCATCACCACATCGAACATTTCGCTACTGTCTTTAGCTTGTTGCTGTTTAATATGTTGATAGGAAAAAAAGACAATAGCTGCAATGACGACCAGACCTGCAATCGCAATCAAAATTCGGCGCATACGCACCTCCTATTTCCATTCTTATAGTTTTGCTCTTTATAGTTATAAAATAGAGCTCTTCGTTCTTTATATGCCATTTATTTCACAATACGCAACACTCTATTCGCTATTCAATGCTTTAAATCCTGATACATCACCCCTATTATGATGGGTAATTAAAATTTATGAGATTCTCCCATGCGTGTTGATGTTTGGTCTGATGTAGTTTGTCCTTTCTGTTACATCGGCAAAAAACGCCTTGAACATGTCGCGGCTGAAGCTGGTATTGAACTTGATATTCATTGGCATAGTTTCGAACTAGATCCAAATGCACCAGCAACACATGACACTTCAAATACTGAGCGTTTAGCGAAAAAATATGGCCGTACCTATGAAGAGATGGAAGAAATGGAGCGCAACATTGCGGCCATGGCTGCCTCTGAAGGAATCGACTTCCAATGGCAAAAAGCCAACTCGGGCAATAGCTTTAACGCTCACCGCATTATTCACTTAGCCCAAAGTAAAGGCTTAGGTAACCAAGCGAAAGAAGCCTTTTTCCATGCTTATATGACTGAAGGTTTAGCGATTGGTGAACGTGAAGTGGTAGAAGAAATTGCTTCTCGTATTGGCCTTGATAATGCCGAAGTTGAATTCGTATTAGATACAAATGAATTGGCTGATTTCGTTCGTCATGACGAAAAAATTGCGCACGAGCAACTCAACGTAACTGGCGTACCATTCTTTGTATTTGATCAAAGAGTTGCGCTTGCAGGTGCACAGCCTCGTGAAGTGTTTTTACAAGTGTTAGAACAAGCACAGCTCAAGGCAAATACTCAAGAAATCGAGCAAGATGATGCGGCTGTTTGTAATGATGAAACATGTGATATTCCACAAAATAAACAGTCTTAACTGTAAAATGTGAACAAATCGTATGTTTTATCACCGTTTTAGCAATAGAGCGTTCTAAAAAAAGAACTATTCAATTGTTTAAAATGCGTTTATGATTGCCACTTAGAATATTCGCGCTGTAATGTTCTGTTTTTTATGTGTTTAATGATCGGAATTTGAAGTTTCCCTGATCTAAAATCCCCCTAGTTTGGGGGATTTTTTTTGCTTAAAAATTCTCGCTACTAGCTTAAACTTTTTCATTTAATTCAAATATGTAAAAAAAGTTAAATTTACTTAACTTTTGTGTCGTCCTCTTGATTTTATTAGAAAAATCAACAAAAGTGACAATAACAACAAAACATAAAGATAGATATGAAAACATTTCACGTTATTACGTATCGGCAGCTTTTTGCACTTGTAACATTAGGATTTGGTTCAGTGTGCATGGCTCATGCAGAAATAAATTCTTCGTCAACTCAGCAAGTAGAGAGTTTGCCATCTGGAGCTCAAACTCAAGAAAATAAAGATGAAAATCTTTTAGACCAAATCCCAAGGTGGATTGATGCAACTCCAACGATTTTTCCTGAGCAGTCCAATCACCCTATTGTTCCACCAATGGAACAAACTGAAGACCAGACTTGGTTTGATCGCAAGCAAAAGAAAATCCGCAATTGGGCCGATCATACATCTGAAAAAATTGACAACTGGTTTGGTGAAGTCGACCCTCAAAAACCAGCAACAGCAACGATTCGTGTCATGGTTGATAACTATTGGAATGAGTACGATAACTTTGAAATCAAGCCCAGAATTCGCGGTAAGATCAAGCTTCCTACACTAGAGAAACGTTTGAGCGTAGTATTTGGTGATGACTCATTAGATAATGAATTTAATAACAGTCCAGCCAATATCAACCAGAATCCAAATCAAGATTCAAACAAGAAAATTGATGCTAAACGCACACGAGATGACAATAGTTCAATCGCGTTACGATGGTCAAATTTCTCTAAAAAATTACCGTTTGAAACAGATGCCGACTTGGGTATACGTTCTGGAGACGACGTGTATGTCCGTTTAAAAGCATCAAGAGATTGGCAACTCCGTAATGATTTTAAATTTTATGCAGAAGAAATTTATCGATATGGTATTCATAGCGAAAATTATTTACGTACTAACCTAGAACTCACCCATGCTCGTCCAAATCAGCCAATATTATCAAATCAGTTCAGCTTAACGTATGCCGATGATCAAGATGATGATTTAACATGGGAGAACCGACTTTTCCGTGAACATAGTTTCTTTGCAAACAACCGTTTTAACTACGGTATTTATACCGGCGGTTATTACAATAGTAACGATTTACGTTTAAATAGTTGGGGACCATTTGTCTCATGGCGCCAACCTCTTTTACGTGAATGGTTCTTTGTACAAGGCGACGTCAATTACTTTAATGACCACCGTGAAGATCGTAATCATTTCGTGAGTACTTTCTTGCGTTTAGAAGCGCTGTTCTAATTGCTACGGACCACCTTGGAGGTTGCCTCCAAGGTGGTGAAAAATAAAATACTTTTAAATAAAAATTTAAGCTTTTTCACTTACAATACTGAGCTAACTTTTGATTCCTGATTTTCAGAAAAATGAATCAATTCTCTTCTTTCCCATTTGAATATAAATCTAAAGCCTTACTTTGTATTTATAGTTTAGGTATGCTGGTTTTAATTCCTCATACGCAACTTTTCTCTACTTCTTTCAAGCATCCACGCTCTACAAGACGATCTCTACATTCTTCTACGCTATTTATCAAAACTCCAAGATTCTCAGCTTTTTCTACCCACTCGCCCTGTGAAGTAGAAACAAATAATGATTCAGATGCCGCACTGATTCAGGACTTAATGGCCGTATTTGGAAATGATACGTTATGGAATCGTGCAAGCCAACATAAGCATCCTTATAAAACCTTGGGTAAGAAAAAGAAGAAAGCTTCGACCCCTCGTATTTCAGTCAGTAATCCACTTACTGCAAGTTGGGATACGATTTCAACATGGATCCCTTTTGAAAATAATCTTGATTTAGGCTCAAACTCAGAAAACGATGTTTATGTACAATTTTTGGCAAAGAAAAAATGGAATTTGAGACATAATATGAGCTTAGATACAGAACAGGTATTTCGCTACGGTTCTACTAGCCGGAACTACACCGAAACAACGCTAAACTTAACGCAGAAAATGCAGGACAATACTCTTTTTGCTAGTAAATTTAATATTAATAAAAGTGAAAATGAAGACTATAGTTGGGGTAATTGGACTTTTCAGCAATACGAGTTTGTAAAAGATAATCGTCTCACTTACGGCGTTTATAGTGGTGGCGTATATGCTAAAAATGACATTCGAGTAAATAGCTGGGGGCCTTATATTTCATGGCGCCAACCTATATGGCGAGATTGGATTTTTATGCAAAATGATCTTAACTTTTTTAACCATATTGATGATGACCCTAAGCATCAATTGAGTGTGCAAATGAATCTAGAAGCTAGTTTTTAGCCAAAAATCATTAAGTTGTGGATAACTCTTTCTTTATCCACAAAAAAGCCCCTGACAGTTCAGAGGCTTTTTTATATCGAAAAATTATTTCAACAACAAGCTATTAATACGCTTCACATAAGCAGCTGGGTCTTCTGGTAAACCACCTTCAGCAATCACAGCCTGATCAAAAATCACGTTCGCCAAATCATCAAATTGTTCCGAGCCTTCAAGTTTTTTCACCAAAGGATGCTCAGGGTTAATTTCTAAAATTGGCTTGATTTCAGGAACAGCTTGACCTGCTTGTTTCAACATACGAATAAGTTGAGGAGACAATTCACCTTCACTTGTTACTAAACACGCTGGAGAGTCGACCAATCGGGTTGTTACACGTACTTCTTTAGTTTTGGCTTTCAATGAGTCACTTAGCTTTTCAACCACAGGCTTAAATTGTTCAGCCGCTTGCTCAAGTGCCTTTTTCTCTTCTGCATCTTGCAAGTCACCTAAATCAACTGCACCTTTAGAGACATTCTTCAATGGTGTACCGTCAAACTCTTGAACAAAGTTCATTGCCCATTCGTCAACACGCTCTGCCATTAACAATACTTCAATGCCTTTTTTCTTAAACAACTCAAGCTGTGGTGAGTTTTTAGCAGCAGCTAAGCTGTCAGCAGTCACATAATAAATAGCTTTTTGGCCTTCTTTCATGCGAGCTTTATAGTCTACAAAAGAAGTTACGACTTCATCATTTGTTGAAGTTGCATAACGTAATAATTTTAAAATACGTTCGCGATTACCAAAGTCTTCACCCAAACCTTCTTTAAGTACTGAGCCAAACTCAGTGTAGAACGCTTTGAACTTTTCTTGGTCTTTTTCATCTTCTGATTTAGCCAAACCATCAAGTACAGTCAATACACGGCGTGCATTACCTTCACGAATTGTTTTAACGTCACGGCTTTCTTGCAATAACTCACGGCTCACATTCAGCGGTAAATCTGCACTATCCACCACACCTTGTACAAAGCGTAAATAGTTTGGAATTAAGTTATCTGCATCATCCATAATGAAGACACGTTTTACATATAGCTTAATTCCCGCTTTTGCTTCACGTGTAAAAATGTCATGAGGGGCTTTGCTTGGAATATAAAGTAATTGGGTATATTCAGTACTACCCTCAACTCGGTTATGCGCCCAAGCGAGTGGTGCATCAAAGTCATGCGTTAAGTTTTTATAAAACTCAACATATTGCTCATCTGTCACTTCACTTTTGTTACGAGTCCATAAAGCACTTGCAGAGTTAATCGCTTCCCACTCGTCAGTTTTGACCATTTGGCCACCTTTAGGCTCTTCACCCTCAGCGACTTCCTCTTCTTGCCAAACTTCTTTTTGCATTTCAATTGGCAAACTAATGTGGTCAGAGTATTTGTTAACGATCTGCTTAACTTTATAAGATTCTAAATAATCAAGCGCGTCATCACGCAAGTGAAGAATAATGTCAGTACCACGTGAAGCTTTATCAATTTGCTGAACTTCAAACTCGCCAGTACCACCACTAATCCAACGTACACCTTCAGATGCATCTGAGCCTGCACGACGTGATTCAACCGTAATTTTGTCGGCAACAATAAAACCTGAGTAGAAACCAACACCAAACTGACCAATCAACTGAGCATCTGCTTTCTGGTCACCCGTCAATTTTGACATGAAGTCTTTAGTACCAGATTTTGCAATGGTACCCAAGTTATCAATTGCTTCTTGTTGGCTTAAACCAATACCGTTATCAGAGATCGTTAAGGTTTTATCTTCTTTATTTAAGCTGATTCGTACATGTAAATCTGGATCATTTTCATAATATTCAGGATGATTGATTCCTTCAAAACGTAACTTATCACATGCATCAGATGCATTAGAGATCAGCTCACGCAAGAAAATTTCAGGGTTAGAATAGAGAGAATGCGTCACTAAATGTAAAAGCTGTGCTACTTCTGCTTGGAAACTATAATTTTGTGATGCTTGTTCACTCATAAATCACTCCTTAAATTTTGAAGTCTGTTTGTTCTCGAATGCTTTATGAATGGAGTATTTCTAGAATTTTTCAATCCTGAATATTAAAAAATTTTACTTTAATTAAAATGGGCCATGGCTTAACACTCTATCTTGCAGGATAGAATCCAACTGTTGTTGTCTCTGCTGATAAGCTTTGGAAATACAACTAACGTTGGCAGCACAGGCATTTCTTTTTTTCAACCATTGTTGTTGAGTATCTTTTTGATTATCTCTGCCTCCCATCGGTAACGCATGTAAAACAATTTGATAGGTCGTTGCCATTTTCACATCTGCATCATTTAAAGAACGGTTTTTACAAATACTCAGTTCTGTCTTAGTTTTTGCAGCATTACACGAAAAACTAGCAGCCTGTACATTATGGGCAAAAGCCATACCACTAAAAAGTGCTAGAGCTATGGCAAATTTTCTATTCATGAGATTATTCCTTTAAAGATATATAAAAAATAGTTTAAAAATAAAAGGTGAAAGAATATGTAGAAAACTGTCTGTTTTATGCTTTTTTTTAGTGATATTAAAAATAAAAAACCTCACATAAAATCTATGTGAGGTGCCTGAGTCTAGGTTTGTTATTATATTCTTTCTATTTATTATTATGCTTAAAATCTATAGCTATAACCTAAAGTATAAACAAACGGATTAATATCTAAATCAAACTTAGCACCATTTGTTAAAGTAACTTCTGGACTAATATCGGCATAACGAACATCTACAAATACTCCCCAGTTTTTCGCATCAGCAGGCTGAAAGTTAAAACCAACTTGCCCTGCTACACCAAAATCTTCTTTTACTTTGTCAGCAACGCCTTGCTCATCCCAAGGAATAAATGCTGTCGCCCCGATACCAATATACGGTGTGAAACGAGTTGAATTTTTAAAATGATATTTTGCAGTAATTGTTGGTGGTAATTGTTTAATACGCGCAACATTCTTACCATCTAATAAAACATCATGATTGACTGGCGCTGCTAATAATAATTCAGCCGAAAAAGGAGATTCGCCAAAAAAGTATTCAACTGATGGTGTAAATGCATATTCATGATCAGCTTTTACTACACCTAAAGCAGTTGTTGTATCGTCAGATGGAGCAATAACACTACCACCAAATTTTACTTGCCAATTACCAGCAAAAGTAAATGAAGACATCCCCATTAATGCAATAACCAACGCTTTTTTGAACACTTTAATATCTCCAACCTTATTTATATTTATAATAAACATTTATTTTAAATTGATGCAACACCTATTATAAAATTATTTTTATATTTATTTTTAAATAACTGTTTTAAATAAAATTATATATTAACCAACTATTTTAATTGGTTTTTATTCCAACCTTATTAATCAGAATTATTTTATATAACCAACCTTTTTAATATACTTTTAATTCCGAGCATTTTAATATAATTTATTTTGAATACATGTTTTATTTATTCCATAAAAAAAGCCTTCTTAATGATCACCTTTAGATAATTATTAAGAAGGCTTTAAATTTAATATATTATGAAAAATTATAAAATCATAGCTGCAATCCAGCCAAAAATGAGTAGAGGGATATTAAAATGAATAAATGTTGGAATAACAGTATCCCAAATATGGTCATGTTGCCCATCAACACCTAAACCAGCTGTAGGCCCTAGCGTTGAATCAGAAGCTGGAGAGCCTGCATCACCTAAAGCCGCAGCTGTACCTATCAGTGCAATCGTTGCTAATGGTGAAAAACCAAACTGTACGCATAAAGGAACGTAAATCACTGCCAAGACAGGGACACTAGAGAAAGATGAACCAATACCAATCGTGACAAACAAACCAATACAAAGCATTAAGAAAGCAGCCAGGGCACGATTGTCCCCAATAATTTCAACCACACCTTTTACCAGTTGATTAATATCACCCGTATGCGTCATGACTGATGCAAAACCCGCAGCAGAGATCATAATAAAGCCGACTAGTGCCATCATTCGCATACCTTGTACGAACACATCATCTGCATCTTGCCATTTAAAAATGCCTGCTGTAGACAAAATTGCGAAGCCGACTAGGCCACCTAAAATCATTGAGCCAGAATAAAGCTGTGCAACTAAAGTGAGACCTATCGCCAGTAAAGCCATGAAAATTGTTTTTTTCGCAATGACAGGAGCTTGTTCTGCTTCATGTTTAAGTTCTTCTGCATCTGCTTTTAGATCTGCTGTTTCATCTTGTACTGTTGCACGTAGAGGTTTATCTAAATCAATCGTGGTTACAGGAGTAATAGCTCGATCAGCATAAATTCTTGGTTTACGGTAACTAATAAATACCGCAACTAAAGTGCCTAACACCATACCTAAAACTGGAATTGCCATACCAATTGGCATCATGCCTCGTTCTACATGTAAACCATAAGCAGCACCGATTTTGTTGATATTTCCCATCAAAATTTGTTCAAGGAAAATCGCACCAAAACCAACAGGTAGAAAAATATAGGTACCTACCAAGCCCAAA
The DNA here is from genome assembly GCF_001990725.1 of Acinetobacter genomosp. 33YU. Taxonomy (NCBI): domain Bacteria; kingdom Pseudomonadati; phylum Pseudomonadota; class Gammaproteobacteria; order Moraxellales; family Moraxellaceae; genus Acinetobacter; species Acinetobacter genomosp. 33YU. Next base: position 362,294 of record NZ_LFZQ01000004.1, read on the forward strand.
GTCAGAATACAAGCTGCTGCGCGGCGGTCTAGTTTCAAGTGATTCATGACTCGTAATAATGGCGGTACGAGTACAGGAATAAATGCGATATGAACCGGAATCAGGTTTTGAGAGAAAATCGCAGAAATAAGTAGAATACCTAAGAGTAAATATTTTACCTTGGTTTCACGGCTTTTCCCCGCTTCCATTCCTAATAAACCAATCAGCTTATGGGCAAGTAGGTCAGGTAAACCCGATTTAGAAAGAGCAAGTGCAAAGGCACCTAATACGGCATAAGCGAGCGCAACTTCAGCACCATCACCAAGGCCTGCATTAAAAGCATCAACCGTTTGAGAAAGACTTAAACCCGAGACAAGACCACCAACAATGGCAGAAACCACTAATGTCAATACGACAGAAACGCGTGCTAGTGAGAGTAAAAACATCACAGCAATCGCCACAACAACAGCATTCATCAACAAATTCAGAACAAAATAAAAGGCGATATTCTATCAGATTCGCATCTACGAAGCCGAAAATATCGCCAAATTAGCAGTTTTGTATATTAAACAGTCACTTATTTGCTTTGTGATTGAATAAACTGACGAATATGAGCTGCTACTTTCTCAGCTTGACTTAAAATAGCCCAATGGTTTGCTTCAAGCTCAACATACTCAAAGTTTTCAACCCATTTTGGCATCGCTTCCGTAATGTATTCAGGGCTCACAAAAGTATCGTATTTTAAAATAATTGCTTTAACTGGACACTGTGCATAACGCTGACGGGGTGCTGTTAAGCGAGGAATAAAATTAGCACGATATAAATTAATCCCGTATTTACCATCAGCAGAAATATTATTATTTAACGGTAAATTATCTTTTCGCTCTAAGTCTTTTAATATTTTACCCCACTTTTCTGGGCTAAAAAGAGACCATACGGTTGGCGCGACAAATGGTAAATGGAAGGCACCGATATACCATGATTTTGTTAAAATTTTTAAGATCTTTGCAGGAGACGTTTTAAATTTATCTCTTAAGAACAACGCAGCGTGATCTAAACAAGGACCAGAAATGGTTGTATAAGATAACAAGCGGCCTTTAAATTTAGGTTCAGTTGCAGACTCCCAAGACTGAATCGAACCCCAATCATGTGCAGCCATATGGAACTGTCGATTTGGCAGTACTTCATCGACGACTTCTTTTAAATCTAAAGATAAGCGCTCTAAACGATAATCGCGTATCCGTTTAGGAATAGATGACAAACCCGCTCCACGGACATCATAAGTAACGATATAAAAATCATTAATTAAATATTCAATGACCGATTCCCATACTTCCTGATTATCAGGATAACCATGTACTAAAACTAAAGGGGTCTTTTTCTCATCGCCCCAAGCCTTGGCACATAGGGTTTGTTGATCAGTTGTTGTTACTGTATAAATCTTTGGCTGCATAATCATTTCCTATTTTGTTTTTCAATTGATCATGTCGTTAATCGGATAAAGCATTGCCATCAATATAAAAAAGATGATACTTATCTAGTATGACCAGTGTTGCAATAAAAAAAATTGACTATTATGGCTATTTTAAAAAAACTTCAGAACATTCCTTCTATCTCTAAATTCTTATTTAATTATTATCCTCCCTACCGTGGTGCAGGGATTCATATTGAAATCATGAATTTAGAACTTTGCCACGTTCGAGTAAAAATGCCCCTTAGCTGGAAAAACCAAAATTTAGTGGGAACACATTTTGGCGGTAGTCTTTATTCAATGGTAGACCCGTTCTATATGCTTATTCTTATGCACCATCTAGGACCAAAATATATTGTTTGGGATAAAGCAGCTGAAATTAACTTTTTATCACCTGGACGAAGTACCGTTTACGCTGACATTCGAGTCGACTTAGCAGAGATTGAGCAGATTCGAGAACTCGCCGAGAACTATGCGCCAGTTCTTAGAACATATCATCTCAATATTTTTGATGAATCTGGAGTAAGAATTGCTGAAGTACAAAAGACTCTTTACATCCGCCGCAAAAAAGCTAAAGCTTTCCACCAATAAAATAAGCGCTCAAAAGCGCTTATTTTATTTCAATAAATTCTATCTTTTCTCTTCATAGGCTGCACCAGCACCACCGCCGAGTGCACCACCAATTGCAGCGCCCGTATCACCACCAAAAATTGCTTTACCTACGACAGACCCAATACCGGCACCAATTGCGCTGCTTGTTGTCGAACTTTTATTACTACCTTTAGCATTTGCCCCCACACCGGCGCCTGCTGCTGCACCAACACCCGCACCTAGACCACCACCTACATGGTTACCTACGCCACCACCCACAGCCCCGCCTAATGCAGCAGCACCAATACGCTGATCAGATGGGCTCATATTCTGACAGCCAGTAAACATAACCGCAGATAATACTAAAGTAGACACTAAACCAATTGTTTTCTTCATGACCATACTCACTCCATTGTGCTCTATTCCAAGCATAATCTTCTTTTATGAGGGATTTTATGAGTTTGTGTTAATACACTGTTGTGGACGATTGATATTTTGTAAAAGCCTTATAGAATCGATAATTAGTTCATCTTAATGCGCTTAAATTAAGCAAAAAAAGAAGCCCTTAAAAACCTAAGAGCTTCTAATTTAGATACGATCAACGTAACTTAGTACTTCCCTTTTTTTTCCTCATAAGCAGCTCCAGCACTACCACCAAGTGCGCCGCCAGCGGCAGCACCCGCCTCACCACCAATGACTGCTCCACCTAAAAGCGCCCCTACACCTGCGCCAATTGCACTATTACGCGTAGTTTTACTATTCGAACCTTTTGCATTTGCAGCTACACCTGCACCTAATGCGGCTCCTAAGCCTGCACCAAGGTTACCACCCAAGCTTTTACCCACTGCACCACCAGCACCACCACCAATCGCAGCAGAACCAATACGCTTACTTTCTGGACTTGCGTTTTGACAACCTACAAACAAAGTGCTCGACATTAAACCCACACCTACAATCATCATCATTTTTTTCATTCGATTTACTCCAGTTTTCATAAGTAGGTAGCCTAATTTGCTTATGTGGAGTCTTTATCCCGCTTAAGTAATAAAATATTTGCTCTTTAATATTCTTATGTAATTACAACTTAAAATTGTTAAATAACTTTAAATAAAAAAGGCACCCTGAGGTGCCTTTTTTAATGCCAATCTAAACTTAGAATTGTTCTGAGTTTAATGCTTGGCTAAATGCTTGGTCTACTTCACTGAAGTCATTATGAAGCTCATGTTCTGCAGCTTCTGCTTCTTGACGACGACGCTCTAAGTGGTACGCAAGACCAGTACCAGCTGGAATCAAGCGACCAACAACAACGTTTTCTTTCAAGCCACGTAAATCATCTTCTTTACCTGTTACAGCAGCTTCAGTTAACACACGAGTTGTTTCCTGGAACGATGCAGCAGAGATGAACGAGTCAGTAGAAAGCGATGCTTTCGTAATACCCATCAATTGACGTTCAAACTTAGCTGGGAACTTGTTCTGAGCCAATACAGCTTGGTTCTCTTGAACAACGCGGATGTAATCCACTTGCTCGCCTTTGATAAAGCTTGTATCGCCACCATCAGTGATATCAACTTTACGCAACATTTGACGTACGATAACTTCAATGTGCTTATCGTTGATTTTTACACCTTGGAGACGGTAAACGTCTTGAACTTCGTTCACGATGTAGTTTGTTAAAGCAACTTCACCTTTCAAACGTAAGATGTCATGCGGGTTTTGTGGACCATCAGAAATAGTTTCACCACGGTTCACATGCTCGCCTTCAAACACGTTGATTTGACGCCATTTTGGAATCAACTCTTCGTAAATTTCAGAGCCGTCATCTGGTGTAATCACTAAACGGTTCTTACCTTTAGTCTCTTTACCAAAGCTTACGATACCAGACACTTCTGCCAAGATTGCATGCTCTTTAGGTTTACGCGCTTCGAACAAGTCAGCAACACGCGGAAGACCACCGGTAATATCACGAGTACGCGATGTTTCTTGTGGTACACGACCGATAACGTCACCCACACCAATTGTTTCGCCATCACGGACAGTTACAATTGTATTTTGTGGTAAGAAGTAGAACTGTTCAGTGCCATCAGTCATATCTAATACGATTGCTGGACGTAAATCTTTACCAGAAGCAGGACGTGCTGTTACAGGTAAGATTTCAACAGTTGTCATACCAGTTGCATCATCAGTTTTCGATGTTGCAGTTACACCATCAGCAATTTGGCTGAAACGCGCTTTACCAGCAACTTCTGTTACTAATGGATGTGTATGCGGATCCCAAGTTGCAACGATACCACCAGCCTCAACCATTTCACCATCTTTCAACAAGATGCTTGCACCGTAAGGAAGTTTATAACGTTCGCGCTCACGACCTAGCTCATCAGCAATACCAATTTCACCTGAACGTGAAACTGAAACTAAATGACCTTTCGCATGTTGTACAGTTTTCACGTTGTGGAAACGTACAGTACCTTTGTTACGTACTTGAACACTGTTTGCAGCAGAAGTTCGGCTCGCAGCACCACCAACGTGGAAGGTACGCATCGTTAACTGTGTACCTGGCTCACCAATTGATTGCGCAGCCATTACACCTACTGATTCACCTGGGTTCACCAAGTGACCACGTGCAAGGTCACGACCATAACAACGAGCACATACACCGAATGTAGATTCACATGCGATTACTGAACGTACTTTAACTTCATCGACACCAGCTTCTTCAAGCTGAGCTGCGATTTTCTCGTCAATTAACGTACCGCGAGGTAATACAACTTCATCATCAGATGCACGACGTACGTCTTCAGCAGTTACACGACCTAATACGCGGTCACGTAATGGCTCGATGACATCACCACCTTGAATGAATGGAGTCATCACCAAACCACCCGCTGTACCACAGTCAGGCTCGGTAATTACTAAATCTTGCGCTACGTCTACAAGACGACGAGTCAAGTAACCAGAGTTCGCAGTTTTTAATGCTGTATCGGCCAAACCTTTACGCGCACCGTGTGTAGAAATAAAGTACTGAAGTACTGTTAAACCTTCACGGAAGTTCGCTTTAATCGGTGTCTCAATAATCGAGCCATCTGGTTTTGCCATCAAACCACGCATACCAGCAAGCTGACGAATCTGCGCCGCACTACCACGGGCACCAGAGTCAGACATCATGTAAATGCTGTTAAATGATTTTTGCTTCTCATCTTCACCTTGTTTGTTTTTAACAACAGTGTAAGACAAGTTATCCATCATCGCTTTCGCAACTTGGTCGTTTGTACGCGCCCAGATATCGACAACTTTGTTATAACGTTCACCAGCAGTTACGAAACCTTGTTCGAACTGTTGTTCGATTTCACGAACTTCTGTTTCCGCTTTATCAATAATTGTGTGTTTCGTAGGTGGAATAAGCATGTCTTCCATACCTACCGATACACCTGAACGAGTCGCTTGACGGAAGCCCAAGTACATTAACTGGTCAGCAAAGATAACTGTATCTTTCAAACCAAGTTTACGGTAGCAAGAGTTGATTAACTTAGAGATGTTCTTTTTAGTCATCTCAAGGTTGATCATATCAAAGCTTAAACCTTGTGGAACAACTTCCCAAAGTAAGCAACGACCTGGTGTCGTATCAACGATAATCGTTTGGTGTTCACGCTCACCATTTTCATTGATAACAGTTTGATGCACACGTACTTTAACACGCGCATGAATCGCAACTTGACCAGTTGCAAGTGCACGGTTTACTTCGTGAGTATCAGCGAACACCATGCCTTCACCTTTGGCATTTACTGCATCACGAGTGATGTAGTAAAGACCCAAGACAACGTCCTGAGAAGGAACAATGATTGGCTCACCGTTTGCTGGTGACAAGATGTTGTTTGTTGACATCATCAATGCACGAGCTTCTAACTGTGCTTCAAGTGTCAATGGAACGTGTACCGCCATTTGGTCACCGTCGAAGTCGGCGTTAAACGCAGCACAAACGAGTGGGTGAAGACGGATTGCCTTACCTTCAATAAGAATAGGTTCAAATGCTTGAAGACCTAAACGGTGAAGTGTTGGCGCACGGTTCAACATCACTGGATGTTGACGAATTACAGATGCAAGAACGTCCCAAACTTCTGGAGTTTCACGCTCAACCATTTTCTTCGCAGCTTTAATGGTTGTTGCCTGACCTGAAGCTTGTAGTTTCGCGAAAATAAATGGTTTGAATAATTCAAGTGCCATTTTCTTCGGAAGACCACATTGGTGAAGACGTAAAGTAGGACCTACAGTAATTACCGAACGACCAGAATAGTCAACACGCTTACCTAACAAGTTCTGACGGAAACGACCTTGCTTACCTTTGATCATGTCTGCCAAAGATTTTAATGGACGTTTGTTAGAACCAGTGATTGCACGACCACGACGACCGTTATCAAGCAATGCATCTACAGACTCTTGTAACATACGTTTTTCGTTACGTACGATAATGTCTGGTGCTGCAAGGTCAAGAAGACGCTTCAAACGGTTGTTACGGTTAATCACACGACGATATAAATCGTTCAAGTCAGAAGTCGCGAAACGACCACCTTCAAGTGGAACTAATGGACGTAAATCTGGTGGAAGCACCGGAAGTACATTCATTACCATCCATTCAGGCTTGTTGTTTGAATCTTTGAATGCTTCCATCAATTTCAAGCGTTTAGACGCTTTTTTCAACTTCGTTTCAGAAGTTGTTTGAGGAATTTCTTCACGTAAACGTGAAATTTCAGCTTCAAGATCGATGTCTTTCAACAAGTCTTGAACAGCTTCCGCACCCATTTTTGCAACAAATTCGTCACCGTGCTCTTCTAGAGCTGTAAAGTATTCTTCATCATTAAGAAGCTGATACTTTTCAAATGGCGTCATGCCAGGATCAGTAACAACGTATGATTCAAAATACAAAACGCGTTCGATATCACGAAGAGTCATATCAAGTAATAAACCGATACGGCTTGGTAACGATTTTAAGAACCAGATATGCGCAACTGGTGAAGCAAGTTCGATGTGACCCATACGTTCACGACGAACTTTCGCTGTAGTTACTTCAACGCCACATTTTTCACAAATGACGCCTTTATATTTCATACGCTTGTATTTACCACACAAGCATTCGTAATCTTTTACTGGACCAAAGATTTTGGCACAGAATAAACCATCACGTTCTGGTTTGAACGTACGGTAGTTAATTGTCTCAGGCTTTTTAACTTCACCATGAGACCATGACTTAATCATTTCTGGTGACGCAAGACCAATACGGATACGGTCGAACTCAATTGGTGCATGACCATCTGAATCCGTTTTCTTACGCATGATATCGAGCAAGTCTTTCAATTTTTTTCTCCGTGTGTCGGGAAGCCTCGCTTACCCGACTGGGTCACAAATATTGTTTTTTCCTAAAAAATCGTGAGTCTTACGACTTAGTCACCATTTTTCAGTTCAATGTTGATACCTAAAGAACGGATCTCTTTGGTCAATACGTTGAACGATTCAGGCATACCCGGATCCATATAATGGTTACCATCTACAATATTCTTATAGATGCGAGTACGTCCTTCAACGTCATCCGACTTCACTGTAAGCATTTCTTGAAGGGTATATGCTGCACCGTATGCTTCAAGTGCCCATACTTCCATCTCACCGAAACGCTGACCACCGAATTGTGCTTTACCACCAAGCGGCTGTTGTGTAACAAGTGAGTAAGAACCAGTTGAACGCGCATGCATCTTGTCATCAACCAAATGGTTCAACTTAAGCATGTACATGTAACCAACAGTTACTGGACGATCGAACTGTTCACCTGTACGTCCGTCAAACAATACTGTTTGACCTGTACGTGAAATGTCAGCTAATTCAAGTAAATCTTTAATTTGACTTTCTTCAGCACCATCAAATACCGGAGTAGCCAAAGGCACACCAGCGCGCAAGTTGCCTGAAAGTGCTAGGATTTCGTCATCCGTTAAGCTATCAAGATCTTCTTGCTCGCCACCGACTTTGTTATAAATCTTGTCTAAGAATTCACGTAGCTCTAAAACTGTACGTTGTTCTTTCAACATTTTTTCGATTTTGTCACCAAGCCCTCTAGCCGCCATACCCAAGTGAGTCTCAAGAATCTGACCCACGTTCATACGAGATGGTACACCCAGTGGGTTCAATACGATATCTACTGGCACACCGTTAGCATCGTGTGGCATGTCTTCAACAGGTAAGATGTTAGAAACAACACCCTTGTTCCCGTGACGACCAGCCATCTTATCACCAGGCTGAATACGACGTTTAACAGCTAGGTAAACCTTAACAACTTTCAATACACCAGTTGTTAACTCGTCACCTGTTGCAAGCTTACGTTTCTTCTCAGCAAATTTTTCATCGATTTCTGCGCTCTTCTCTTTCAAGAATACTTGAATTTGAGTTAAACGCTCAGCGATTGCTTCATCTGTTGGTTGGATTTCAAGTAAATCAACAAGCTCTAAACCAGATAATAAATCTTCAGAAAGTTTATCACCGCGTTTAGTTGAACCACCGCCATTAGACTCTTGGCCTTTAAGTAAACGAATTACACGTTCACGAGCCGCTTCTTCAAAGATTTTATATTCTTCTTTCAAGTCTTTACGGTAAGAATCAAGCTGTGCTTTTTCAATCGCTAATGCACGGTCATCTTTCTCTAAGCCATCACGAGTGAAGACTTGAACATCGATAACTGTACCTTTAGTACCAGATGGAACACGTAAAGATGAATCTTTAACGTCAGCAGCTTTTTCACCAAAGATTGCGCGAAGCAATTTTTCTTCAGGAGTTAACTGAGTTTCGCCTTTAGGCGTTACTTTACCAACTAAGATGTCACCAGCAGTAACTTCAGCACCGATATAAACGATACCTGATTCATCAAGTTTAGAAAGCGCAGCTTCACCTACGTTAGGAATATCGGCAGTAATTTCTTCTGCACCTAACTTAGTATCACGTGCTACACATGACAATTCTTGAATATGAATAGAAGTTAAACGGTCTTCTTGAAGAACACGCTCAGATAACAAGATCGAGTCTTCATAGTTGTAACCATTCCATGTCATGAACGCTACACGCATGTTTTGACCAAGCGCAAGTTCACCCATGTCTGTAGATGGACCGTCTGCCAAGATGTCACCACGAGCAACTTTGTCGCCCAAATTCACGATAACATTTTGGTTAATACAAGTATTTTGGTTTGAACGTGTATATTTGATGAGGTTATAGATATCTACACCCGCCTCACCAGCAACCATTTCATCTTCGTTTACACGAATAACGATACGAGAAGCATCTACAAATTCAATTGCACCACCACGGTTTGCGATTACACACACACCAGAGTCACGTGCTACGTTCGCTTCCATACCAGTACCAACAAGTGGCTTGTCAGCACGTAAAGTAGGAACAGCCTGACGTTGCATGTTCGAACCCATCAATGCACGGTTCGCGTCATCGTGTTCAAGGAATGGAATAAGTGATGCAGCAACAGATACAACCTGCTGTGCAGAAACGTCCATATGCGTCACTTTTTCAGGTGGCATACGTACGAATTCACCTTGGTGACGAACAGAAACGAAGTCTTCTGTTAAGTTGCCATCTTTATCTACAGCAGAATCGGCCTGTGCAATAACAGTGCCTACTTCTTCAATAGCAGATAAATATTCAACCGCATCAGTTACACGGCCATCTACAACTCGGCGGTAAGGTGTTTCCAAGAAACCGAAATCATTCGCTTTTGCATATACAGAAAGCGAGTTGATCAAACCAATGTTTGGACCTTCAGGAGTTTCAATTGGACAAACACGACCATAGTGAGTTTGATGTACGTCACGTACTTCAAAGCCAGCGCGCTCACGTGTTAAACCACCAGGACCAAGCGCAGATACACGACGCTTATGTGTAATCTCAGATAATGGGTTGTTTTGGTCCATGAACTGAGATAACTGGCTTGAACCAAAGAATTCTTTGATTGCCGCAGCAACTGGCTTAGCGTTAATCAAGTCTTGTGGAGACAAGTTATCTGTTTCTGCTTGGCTTAAACGTTCTTTAACAGCACGCTCAACACGAACTAAACCAACACGGAATTGGTTCTCTGTCATTTCACCAACAGAACGTACACGACGGTTACCTAAATGGTCGATATCGTCTACTTCGCCTTTACCGTTTCGGATTTCAACCAATGTACGTAATACATCGATGATATCTTCGTGCGACAAAATACCTTCAACTTCACGAGACTTCTGATCAGTACCAACTTCGTAAGGACGACCTAAACGACGGTTGAACTTCATACGACCTACTGGAGATAAGTCATAACGCTCAGAAGAGAAGAATAAGTTGTTGAATAAGTTTTCAGCAGCTTCTTTTGTTGGCGGCTCGCCTGGACGCATTACTTTATAAATTTCAACTAAAGCTTCTTCACGTCCTGCTGTTGTGTCTGCACGCAATGTATCAGCAACAAAAGAACCACGATCGATGTCGTTTGTGAACAGGATGTTAAATTGCTTAACACCACCTTCCGCTAACTTCACCATCACTTCATGGCTTAATAACGTATTTGCAGCAATTACTTCACCATCACGTAAAGTAATATCTTCAGCAGTAATACGCTCATATAAGTATTCATCAGGAACTGAAAGCTTAGTTAAACCTGAAGCTTCCATTTGACGTACATGGCGCGCGTTAATACGTTTACCTTGCTCAACAATGACTTTACCTTCATTGTCAGTAATATCAAATTGAGCCATTTCACCACGTAAACGCTCAGGAACAAGGTCAATTTGATAACTGCCCATGTCTAGGTACACAGGTACTTTTTCGTAGAACAAATTCAAGATTTGTTCATTGTTATAACCTAGTGCACGTAACACAACAGTAGCAAGTAATTTACGACGACGGTCAATACGTACGTAAACTAGATCTTTCGCATCGAACTCGAAGTCTAACCATGAACCACGGTAAGGAATGATACGTGCTGAATATAACACTTTACCACTTGAGTGAGTCTTACCTTTATCATGGTCGAAGAACACACCTGGTGAACGGTGTAATTGAGATACGATTACACGCTCAGTACCATTGATTACAAAGGTACCATTTTCAGTCATGAGTGGCATTTCACCCATGTAGACTTCTTGTTCACGTACGTCTTTAATTGATTTAGTTTCGCGATCTTTAATAATCAAACGAATTTTTACGCGCATTGGTGCCGCATAAGTCGAACCACGTAAAATACATTCACGCACATCAAACTCAGGCTTACCAAGGCTATACTCAACAAATTCTAAAGCAGCATTGCCAGAATAACTTTCTATAGGAAAAACTGAACGAAATGCGGCCTGGAGACCGATATCTTCACGGTTTTTTGGAGATTTGCCACCTTGCAAGAACGTTCTATACGAATCGACCTGAATCGAGAGTAAGTACGGTGCTTCCATTACTTGGGGCAACTTACCAAAATTCTTACGGATCCGTTTCTTTTCGGTATATGAGTATGCCATCTGGAGTCCTCGGAAAGTAAACCAAGCCCGCCTGCAGAACGGGCTCAGAAGGAATTACACAGGCCGATATGGCCACCACTGCTTACAAATGCTGCAACTTTTAGTGGTACTAAAACACTTAACAATATTTTTTAAAAAGAAAAATATTGGTAAGCATTTGAAATTAATTGATTTATTTAGTTTTTTCTAAAAAATAAACAAAACTAACAAAAATCGAGCCGATTATTGTAACGCAAAAAGGCTGATGACCCAAGAGCCATCAGCCATTTTATGGAGCCGATTTAAAAACCGACTCCTTTTACAATTACTTAAGTGTAACTGTAGCACCAGCTTCTTCAAGTTTCTTCTTAAGTTCTTCGCCTTCTTCTTTAGAAACGCCTTCTTTAAGAACTTGAGGAGCACCTTCAACTAGGTCTTTAGCTTCTTTAAGACCAAGGCCAGTTGCTTCACGAACTGCTTTAATTACAGCTACTTTGTTAGCACCGAAAGAAGTCAACTCAACGTTGAATTCAGATTGTTCTTCAGCAGCAGCAGCAGCGCCACCAGCTGGAGCAGCAACAGCTACAGCAGCTGCAGATACGTTGAATTTCTCTTCGAAAGCAGAAATTAATTCAACAAGTTCAAGAACAGTTTTTTCAGCAACTGCATTTAAGATTTCTTCGTTAGTTAAAGCCATGAGAATAACTCCAAATGGATATTGAATGGTGTGTAAAATTGATTAAGCAGCTTCTGACTCGTTTTTCTCTTTGAGTGCTGTAATGAGGCGACCCAATTTCGAAATAGGAGCTTGAAGGACAGAGGCAAGCATAGTAAGCGCTTTCTCTTGGTTCGGAAGATTAGCAATAACGCTAACATCAGCACCTTGATAAACTTTGCCGTCAAATGCAGCAGCTTTTAATTCAAATGCTTTGTTAGTTTTAGCAAATTCTTCGAACAAGCGTGCAGCTGCACCCATGTCATCTTCAGAAGTTGAAAAACCTAGAATTGTTGGACCAACAAGGTTGTCGTTCAAGATATCAAACTGAGTACCTTGAAATGCGCGTTTAGCCAAAGTGTTACGTACAATACGTGTAGTTACACCTAACTTACGAGCTTCAACACGAAGTGTTGTTAATTGCTCTACGCTTAAACCTTGATAGTCAGCAACAACGGCTGCAAACGCTTTAGAAGCAACTTCACTTACTTCTGCAACGATCTGTTTTTTGTCTTCAATAAGAAGAGCCATTGTAAAACCTCCTAAGGTGATTTATGTACCCAATGGGCACACTCCCAGTTCGTAAGTCTTTCGACTTACACGCGGAGGAGGAACAAATCACACCACCGCGTCTACGCAGGCTGGTTTATTAAGAAAATCGCTATTCGAAAATAACGTCTTTTCGCCTGAGGTCTTTGACGCTGATAAATTCTCATTTATCAATTCAAAGTCCGCCTGATAAGTAATAGATAAAGCTTTACTCTACCGAAGCAAAAGCAGAAATAACTTTTCTGTTTTATGCTTAATCCTCATCAGGACTTTAAAATTCTTTACTTAACCAAGTTAAAACTTAGTTAGAAACGTTGTTTACATCAACAGTAAGACCAGGACCCATAGTTGAGCTCAAAGTGATCTTTTTGATGTATACACCTTTAGAAGTTGCAGGTTTTAACTTTTTCAAGTCAGCAACTAAAGTTTCAACGTTTTGACGGATAGCAGCAGCATCGAAGCCTAATTGACCGATCGCAGCATGGATAATACCCGCTTTGTCTACACGGTAACGAGCCTGACCAGATTTAGCGTTTTTAACAGCATTAGCTACGTCAGGAGTTACAGTACCAACTTTAGGGTTTGGCATTAAACCACGTGGACCAAGAATTGTACCGAGCTTACCAACAACACGCATAGCGTCTGGAGCAGCGATTACAACATCAAAGTCAAGGTTTCCACCTTGGATGCTTTCAGCTAGGTCATCAAAACCTACAACATCAGCACCAGCTTCTTTAGCAGCTTCTGCTTGCGCGCCTTGAGCAAATACAGCTACACGTACAGTTTTACCAGTACCTGCAGGTAATGTAGTTGCACCACGAACAACCTGATCAGATTTACGTGGGTCTACACCAAGATTTACAGCAACATCCAAAGATTCTTTGAATTTTGCAGCAGGTAGGCTGTTAAGAACTTCTACCGCTTCTTCCAAAGTGTAAACTTTGTTTGCTTCAACAGCAGCAGCAATGGCTTTTTGACGTTTAGTTAACTTTGCCATGTCTTATAGCTCCACTTCCAAGCCCATAGAACGTGCAGAACCAGCAATGGTACGAACACGTGCGTCTAAATCAGCACCAGTTAAATCTGGCTCTTTAGTAGTCGCAATTTCTTCTAACTGAGCACGAGTCAACTTACCAACTTTAGTTTTGTTTGGTACAGATGAACCCTTTTGGATACCAGCAGCTTTCTTAAGAAGAATAGACGCTGGAGGAGTTTTCATGATGAATGTGAACGACTTGTCGTTGTACACAGTAATCACTACAGGAATTGGAAGACCTGGTTCAACTTTTTGTGTAGCAGCATTGAATTCTTTACAGAATGCCATGATGTTTACACCGCGTTGACCTAATGCAGGACCAATTGGTGGAGATGGATTTGCTTTACCAGCTGGAACTTGCAGCTTGATATAGCCGTCAATCTTCTTAGCCATTTTAAAATACCTCTGGGTACAAGCGCCGCTAGGCTCCCCAATCTTTACGCAACACTACTGTTACAACAACAATGCCCGATAAAATCGGGCGCTTTTCAACCAATTGAGATTAAATCGTTTTTTCGACTTGACGAAATTCGAGTTCAACCTGAGTTGGTCGATTAAATACATTAATCGTCAACGTTAAACGTGACTTTTCGTATTGAACCTCTTCCACCACACCCTTAAAGTCAGTGAATGGGCCATCAATAACGAGTAATTCTTCACCTGGTTCAAACATCGTCTTAGGACGTGGAGCTTCACCAGTATTACGTACACGCGCAAGAATCGCATCTGCTTCACGTTGAGTGATTGGCGCAGGTTTTTCAGGTGTACCACCGATAAAACCTAATACTTTCGGACATTCTTTAACAATATGCCAAGTATCGTCATTCATTTCCATTTCAACTAACACATAGCCAGGAAAGAATTTACGCTCAGACTTACGTTTCTTACCATCCTTCATTTCCACCACTTCTTCGGTAGGAACAAGGACATCACCAAAGCTATCAGCAACAGCGCTACGCTGGATTCGTTCTGTAAGCGAACGCAACACTTGTTTTTCATAGCCAGAGTAGGCATGAATAATGTACCAACGTTTCATAGCTCTTTTACCCGATAATCAACTTAATTAACCAACCCAAACCATAGTCAAAGCACCATAAAACCAATGATGCAACAACTACAACCAATAGAACCTGCCACGATGTAGTGACTGTTTCTTGTTTTGTTGGCCAAGTTACTCGACGCAATTCGACTCGTGCATCTTTTAGCAAACGAACGAAGCCTTTACCTTGATGGGTGGCGTATAATAAACCTAAAGCCACAACGATACAAGCTAAAATTGCACCAACGCGGACCCAAACATTATTTGCAGGTGCCCAATACGCTGGCAAGTGCTGATTCACCATAGTAGCCGAAAGCAACAATGCAATTGCAATCACCCATAGAACAATATCTAGAGGCGAACCAGAACGAACAACTTCAGCAGAATTATTTCTTTGAGGAATTGGCGCGTCGCTCAATGCGTCACGCGATTTATCATTCGACATTTTTGTACTCGTCGTAGAACTCGCGACTTATTATATGAACAACTAAGCCAGCATCAAGCTTTTTATTTCAAAATATGGCAGGTCAGGAGGGACTCGAACCCCCAACATTCGGTTTTGGAGACCGACGCTCTACCAATTGAACTACTGACCTATAATGCAAGTTGAGAGCCAAAGCCCTCAACTTGAGACGTAATTCGTCACTATATTATGCTTATGCAGTTACTTTCGCAAC